>JASLCG010000003.1 GCA_030151885.1 Bacteroides sp. | reverse complement strand
CGAACCACCGAAGGCATAAGCCAGCAGATTTACAGTCTGCCCCATTTGGCCACTCTGGTATTTGCCCCACACAATGAGTTATTTCTCATTTGCGATTGCAAAGGTAAGAAATGAGCTGGACTTTGCAAACTTTTAGACAATAAAAGTACACAAATAAAGTAATCTTTTTTCTTAAGAAACGCGGTTTAGATAGTCTAAATACCCGAATTGCTTGTAAACCAAAGCCTTATTGTCTTTAGTCCAAAGTGCTATTGACGGATGGTGAATTCCATTAAACATATTTGTTTTTACCATCGTATAATGAATCATATCTTTAAACACCACTAAATCTCCAATTTTTAGCTCTTTATCGAAGCACCAATCTCCCATAAAGTCTCCACTTAGGCAAGAGTTTCCACCTATTCTATACACATGCTCTCCTTCACTAGATATTGTAGCACCAACAATCTCGGGGTGATAAGGCATTTCTAAACAATCTGGCATATGGCATGTAAAACTTACATTAACAATAGCCGTTTTAATACCATGGTTTTCTACAATATCAACAACTTTAGAAGTTAAAACACCTGTTTGCCATGTAAATGCAGAGCCAGGCTCCATTATTACTTGCAAGTTTGGATGACGAGCTTTAAAACTTTTTAAAACTTCGATAAGATGATCTACATTGTAGTCTTTTCTTGTCATTAAATGACCACCACCAAAATTAATCCACTTCAATTGATTTAACCACTTTCCAAACTTACTCTCAATACTAATTATTGTTTTTTCAAGATCAAATGATGTAGATTCACATAGATTATGAGAGTGAAAACCCTCTATTCCTTCAGGCAACTGACTAGGAAGCTGGTTGTGTGTAACTCCAAACCTACTACCAGCTGCACAAGGATTATATAAATCTGTTTCTACAACCGAATATTCAGGGTTTATACGAATTCCACACGAAATTTTATGCCCTTTACTTAATGTTTTTGGGTAAAAATGCTTGTATTGAGATAATGAGTTAAAAGTAATATGACCACTGCAACGCATTATTTCATCAAACTCTTCGTCTATATAGGCTGGTGAGTAGGTATGTGCTAAACTTCCAAACTCTTCAAGTGCCATTCTAGCTTCATAAACCGAACTAGCAGTGGAGCTATTAATATACTCTCTAAATATGGGAAAAGACCTCCACATTGCGAAGGACTTAAATGCTAATATTATTTCAACATCAGCCTCATCAGCTACAGTCTTTATTAACCCCAGGTTTTTTCTCAACTGTTTTTCATCCATGATATAACATGGATTTGGAAATTGTTTATAATCTATCATTATTATCTATTAATTTACAACTTTAAATCGAGCAAAACGTAGTAATAATTGTTTAGTGCCTGCATTTTCAAAAGTTACAGTAGCCTTTGCATTATCACCATCTCCTTCTAACTTATCTATAACACCCAATCCAAACCTTTCGTGCTCCACTTTAATACCAACTTCTAAATTTAACAATACTCCTGTATTATTGGTAGAAGAAGGAGGCAATGCCCCTACCCTCTTTAATGTTTTTGAATTCGAGGCCTGTTTTTGAACAATAGGATTCGGATTTGCTGATAGTTTTTTGGCTATTTTTGCTTGCATCTCACTTGCCTTATCACCTACCTGCTTAGATAACGTTACACCATGCCCAAATGTTAAGAAACGACTATCTATTTCTTTCAAAAAGATACTAGGTCTTCCAAACTCTAACTTTCCATACCTTGTACGACTTTTTGCATAGGTCAATACACAATTCTCCTCCGCCCTTGTTATAGCTACATAAAAAAGTCTTCGTTCTTCTTCAAGTGCTTTAGGAGAATCGTTAGACATATTACTAGGAAATAAATCTGTTTCTAAGCCTACAACAAAAACATTACGAAACTCTAACCCTTTTGATGCATGTATTGTCATTAGGGTTACTTTGTTGAAGTCTTCTTCCGAATCTGAATCCTGATCAGTTAATAACGAAACTTCAGATAGAAAATCATATAAGTGCAACTGCTCGTTTCCCTCCTCTTGTCTTGAGGTACAAAACTCTGCTAAACCATTAACCAACTCATCTACATTCTCTTTCCTAGCCATACTTTCAGGAGAACTATCCTGTAGTATTTCGCCCATCATCCCCGTTTCACGAATAACCTTAGTGCCTAATTCATGCGCATTATCAGTATCTACAACCTCCATAAAAGAGACTATCATATCTACGAATTTTTGTATCTTGGCATGAGTTCCTTTATTAACATCTAGATTATAGGATAACGGCTGTGTGGCAACTTCCCAGTAGCTAACACCATTCCTATTAGCAGCATCTGCTATTTTACCAATAGTCGTTGCTCCAATACCTCGAGTTGGATAATTTACGATTCTCTTAAATGCTTCCTCATCTCTTGGGTTTACTATCAGCCTAAAATAAGATATAATATCCTTAATTTCTTTACGTTGATAAAATGATAATCCACCATATATTTTATAAGGAATTGCCCTCTTACGGAAGGTCTCTTCAAACAGTCTACTTTGCGCATTCGTTCTATATAAAATTGCAAAGTCCGAATACTCCCCTTTTTGTACAGCCTTTAACTCTCTAATTTGTTTAGCTACGATTTCGGCTTCCTCAGAATCACTATAAGCCTGATGAATCTCTATTTTATTACCCTCATTGTTTTCAGAGAAAACATCTTTCTTTATTTGATATACATTTTTCTGAATCAAACTATTGGCTGCATCTACAATATTCTGAGTTGAACGATAATTCTGCTCTAATTTAAATGTTTTAGCCCCTTCGAAAGTCTTTGAAAACTCTAATATATTATCTATATCAGCTCCTCTAAAAGAGTATATACTTTGAGCATCGTCACCTACAACACATACTTTTTTATGAGCTCCAGCCAATTGTTGCACTACCTTATGCTGTGCAAAGTTTGTATCTTGATACTCATCAACTAAAAGGTATTTAAATTGCTCCTGATATTTTTCTAATACAGCTGGATAATCTTTAAATAAGATAAAAGTTTGGAATAGTAAATCATCAAAATCTAACGCATCAGAAGCTCTACATCTATCCCAATAACGTTTATAGATATCTCTAACAGCTGGTACATTTGCTGCACAATCTCTTTTATAAGCTTCTTGATTTGCTGCATAAGCAGATGGTGTAATTAGATGATTCTTAGCTTGAGATATAAAGTTTAAAACCATAGTTGGCTTATATGTTTTATCACTAAGCTGCATCTCCTTTATTATAGTTTTAATTAAACTTTTACTGTCGCTTGTATCATAGATAGTAAAGTTTGAATTTAACTTAATATAGCTCGCTTCTGTTCTTAAAATTCTTGCAAAAATCGAGTGAAATGTCCCCATCCAAAGATATCGAGCACGCTCGGAACCTACAATTTTAGCAATACGCTCCTTCATTTCTCTTGCAGCTTTATTAGTAAATGTTAAAGCTAAAATATTCCATGGGGCCAACCCTTGCTCTAAGAGATATGCTATTTTATAAGTTAATACCCTAGTTTTACCAGATCCTGCTCCAGCAATAACTAAAGAAGGACCTTCAATATATAATACAGCCTCTTTTTGACTTTTATTTAACTCTTCTATATAATTAGGCGTCATTGTTCTTTTGCATATTATTTAATGCAAAGATAAAAGTTTATTGTCAACACAACGAACATTTTATTTTTTCTAATGTTATCTATATAGTTTCAATAAAAATTGAACATATGAAAACATTATTAATGTCTTTAATTATTATGACTATGAATAATTTCGAAATGCCTAAATTACCATATGCTAATAACGCATTGGCTCCAGTTATTGGTGAAGAAACAATCAACTTCCATTATGGAAAACATTTACAAAACTACGTAAATACATTAAATACACTGGTAAAAGGCACTGAGTTTGAAGGTAAAGATATAGAGTACGTTGTTAAACATGCTCCAGAAGGTCCTATGTATAACAATGCTGGTCAAGTTTTAAACCATGAACTATATTTCCTACAATTTACACCAAAACAAAAATCAGATAAACCAACAGGTAAATTAGCAGAAGCTATTAATCGTGATTTTGGTAGCTTTGAAAACTTCAAAGAAGAGTTTACAAAAGCATCTGTTACTTTGTTTGGTTCTGGTTGGTCTTGGCTTTCTGTAAACAAAGAAGGTAAACTTGTTATTACAAAAGAAGGTAATGGTGGCAACCCTGTACGTTCTGGTTTAAAACCACTATTAGGTTTTGATGTTTGGGAACACTCATATTATCTAGATTACCAAAACAGAAGAGCTGATCACATTAAAGATCTTTGGACTATTATTGATTGGGAAGTGGTTGGTAACCGTTTCTAATAATCTCTTAATAGATTTTTACATAAGAAAAGAGGACTTTATTAAAGTCCTCTTTTTTATATTTACTTTATTTCATCTGGCCACGGACAAGGCACTCCAGTTTCCTTAAAACTTGGCCTTTGGGCTTCGACTCTTCTTAAGTATTGTCCCAATTGATAAGATAAACGTTTGGATATAGCAGGGCACTCTTTCACTAGATTTTTAGATTCTGATATGTCATAAGCTATATTAAATAACTCTTTATTTCCTGTTTCATAATAGTAAATTAATTTCCAATCTCCATCTCGT
This sequence comes from Bacteroides sp., assembly GCA_030151885.1. Taxonomy (GTDB): domain Bacteria; phylum Bacteroidota; class Bacteroidia; order Bacteroidales; family Bacteroidaceae; genus Bacteroides_E. The sequence goes on along the minus strand of JASLCG010000003.1, from coordinate 93,185 downwards.
ATTGAACAACTTGGTCCTATTCCAGGTCCTGTTAACCCCCATATATTTGGATAATTCCAATATAGACATCTTCCATCCAATCTCGACTGATTAGTAAGTAAAGGCACAAAACTTACACCATCTATTGTCTGAACTGTTTTGTACTTGACAACACCTGCTATCTCTAAAATAGATGGATAAAAATCTTCAATTATCAAATAATCGTTACATTTAGTCCTAGGTTGTACCACATTAGGCCATTTAACAATCATTGGTTCTCTAATTCCCCCTTCGTAAGCAGACCCCTTTCCACTATTTAATGGATAATTCTGTGTATGTAGTTTTCCATCTCTCCACTGAATTGAGCTAGATAATCCTCCATTATCACTCATAAAAATCAAGACTGTATTATCTTCAATTTTATTAGTCTGTACCCAATCCATTATATCTCCTAAGCTTTTATCCATTCCTTCAATAAGGCTTGCATAAGCAGCTTCTTTTTTACTCATACCTTTGTCTAAGTATTTTTGTAAAAAACGCTTATCTGCATTTATTGGTATATGAATAGCATAATGAGACATATATAAGAAAAATGGTTGATCTAACTCTTTTGCATGATTTAAAGCCTGGATAGCTTCAAGAGTTAAGGCCTCGGTTACAAAAGTATCTGTACCCCAATATTTTTCTAATCCAGGTACTGAATTATAAGCTACAGGAGTACCATCAGGGGTATGTCCATAATTATTTTCGCCCAAATAACTAGCTAGTCCACCTGCTGCATGCCCACTAATATTTACTTCAAAACCAAAATGATGTGGATTTTCACCTGGAGTATTTACTGCTCCAAAATGAGCCTTGCCACAATGAATAGTATGATAGCCTGAGCGTTTTAATATGTCAACAAAAGAGGTTGCATAGTAGGTATTTGGAATATTAGGTATTTGACAAATACCCCCATAGTTCCAGTCTGGTAAGACTAGAACATCACTAGCTATATCAGTAGTTTTATCTTTAAATAGTGTCCAGTTTGTTACTTTGTGTCTTGCTGCATTAGAACCTGTAAGTAAACTACATCTACTTGGAGAGCTTATACTACTTGCGTATGCTTGTGTAAACATCATACCTTGAGCTGCCAATCGCTCCATATTAGGAGTTTCATATAACTCATTGTATTTTGTTTTTTTAGTCCAAAATGGTAGTGATGTATCTTGCCAACCCATATCATCGACCATAAAAAGAATGATATTAGGCCTTTGATATTCTTGTTTTAGTTTAAAATCTTGTGCTTCTATTCCACTTGCTATTGAACAAAGCACTAGTGTAGTTATTGTTTTTTTATTTACCACAAATCTATTTATTTGGTAGGTTTAATTTATTTCTAAGTTAATAATAAAGCTGGAAAATAAAATACTTTATATAGCTTTCTATTTTTATTATAGTATAGCTACTAAATAAATATACATTAAAGAGCGTTATATATGCTATACTTGAACATTTATAGCCCAAAAAGAGGTATATATAAAGGATTAAAAGTATATTAGCCCATAACTAATATTATATAATCCATACTAAAAAAATAACTTATGAAAAACTTATTAAAATCAGTATCACCTATTTTATTTATAGCAATTCTTATCACTTTACAAAGTTGTTTAAGCTCTTCTGATAATGAAAAACAAAGTATACCGATACCTTTATATGCGACTTATTGCGGTGATCAAGTAAATCCGACTTTTAAAGATGATGAAGACAATATAGTATCTCCAACCAACCCTATTATTGATAAGATTCTCAACCTAAATACAGAAGATAGAGTTCTAATATTTATTAAAAATATCGAACTCATAGAAAAAGGTTTATTTGAAGGTGAAGTCGTTTCTGTTGATAAACTTAAACCTGCAGGAACTCCAGAAATAAACAACGAAGTTTCTGAAGAAAACTTAAAGGATTTTAGTAAACCTGTAGATATTGTGGTAAATAGCCAATATATAATAGGTAGCTCTTTAACTAAAAAATATTTTTCATTATCATACATCTCTAAAAAAGAAAAAGAACAATCGGATGTTAGTCCTATTCAACTAGTGTACAGTGACGAAAATAAAGATAACAATTCTGTTACGCTATACGCATTAATAGAAAAAGACCCTAAAGAAAGTACTAATCTTATAGACTACCACTCTATTGATTCTTTTAATATTAAAGACGGACCTATTAGTGAAAAATTAGATCAAGCTAATACTCTAAATATCATCTACTTTAGTAAAAGTGAAAACAGAACAGTTACTATCAGCTTTAACAAACAAGTAAATGAAAATAAAAACCTATACTACTGGAGTTACAATAGATTTCAATAGATGAAAAAAGTCATTATAGTTGGAGCAACATCTGGTTTAGGTTTTGAGTTAACAAAGTTGTTTATTAAGCAAAATTGGGTAGTAGGAATAGCTGGTAGACGAGAAGATAGGTTAATTGAAATAAGCAAAAACTATCCGAATAATATCGTTTATGAGCAGATTGATGTAACTGATGAAAAAGCTCCCTCTCTGCTACTAAAACTGATAAAAAAGCTAGGAGGTATGGATATCTACATACACTCCTCTGGTGTAGGCTACCAAAATCTAGATTTAAGTTTAGAAATTGATAATAAAACCACACAAACGAACGTGTATGGCTTTACTCAGATGCTGAATACGGCTTTCCATTATTATAAAGACTTCAATAAGAGTGGCCAGATAGCTATTATAAGCTCTGTTGCTGGTACTAAAGGGATTGGAATAGCAGCTACCTACTCTGCTACTAAAAGGTATCAAAGTACTTATTTAGATGCCCTAGAACAACTAAGCAATACTCTAGATATTGACATTAAGTTCACAGATATTAAACCTGGATTCATTAAGACTGATTTATTGAATAATAGCTCAGAGTATCCTCTGATCATGGAACCTGAATATGCTTCTAAGTTAATATTATCTGCGATACTCAATAAAAGAAGGAGGGCTATTGTAAACTGGAAGTTTAGACTTTTAATTGGTTTATGGAAACTTGTCCCTGCGTTTATTTGGAAAAGAATAAAGCTTACAGATAAAGTTAATTAAACAAAAGTAAAAGCGAAGTGAATTAATCCACTTCGCTTTTCTTTTATTCTAAAATATCTAAACTAAAAAATCAGGATGACGCATTAACCAAGTTTCAGCATACGAGCAAGATCCTTGTAAACGATATCCCTGCTCTTTTGCATATGTATATGCTGCAGTTACTAGCTTTCCGGCAATACCTTGTCCACTATATGCTTTAGGCACTATAGTATGTATAATATCAAATGTGTTATCTGTAACAACATATTCAACAACAGCCCAGTCATCTCCTAGATTAATACCAAAGCTGTTTTTCGCTTTTAGATGTTCAATTTTATATTCCATACATTTTCCTTTTATAATATAACGACATACACTTTAAAATAGTTTAGACAGATGTATAAAGCAGAAGTAATCTTAAGCTTTATTAAATTTTAATGAGAAATAGAATTTGTAACTTTGTTATGAACTACTAAAAAAAATCTGACATGGCCTTTAAGACTAAAAAAATTTACACTTCAGTTTTATTCTTCTTTCTTCTAATATGTATTCCAATACTTATTAGTGGAACAATTCAAGAGTCAGTAAAAACTGTTTTTGTTAACCAAGCCATTACCCCACCAACGGTATATGATAAAGTCTCTTTTGCTGGAGAATCTATTGTTCTAGATAGAATAGATTTACGTGAACGTATGGATAGAGAACTTATGTCTTTTAGCTATATGCATAGTTCATCCATATTAATGATTAAACGAGCAAATAGGTATTTTCCTAGTATAGAGAAAATATTAAAAGAGAACAACGTTCCCGATGATTTAAAATACCTTATGGTAATAGAAAGCACTATGAACCCAAAAGCTAAATCGGGAGCAGGAGCTGCTGGATTTTGGCAATTTATGAAAGGAACAGCTAAAGATTATGGGCTAGAAATTAACAACAGCATAGACGAGCGCTATAATATTGAGAAATCGACAGTAGCCGCTTGTAAGTATCTTACAGATGCATACAAAAAATATGGTAGTTGGATTACTGCTGCAGCCTCTTATAATGCTGGGCAACGTAGAATATCTAATGAGCTAGATAGACAAGATGTAGACAATGCATATGACCTCTGGCTAGTTGAAGAGACTAGTAGATATATTTTTAGGTTAATAGGTGCGAAACAACTACTAGAAGACCCAAAAAGATTTGGGTTTTACCTAACAGCTGATCAATTGTATCCACCTATCGAATTTAAAAAAATAAGAGTTAATAAATCAGTTGACTTAGTAGAACTGGCAAAAATAGAAGAAATAACCTATGCTCAATTAAAAGAGTATAACCCATGGCTCATATCAAATCAGATAGATAATAAACTAAATAAAACATACTACATAGATATCCCCTCTAAAGAAAGTATGTATACTAATACCAAAAAGATAAAAGCCCATAACAAAAATTGGGTTGTACAATAATAAAAAAAACCACTCAAACTGAGTGGTTTTTTAATTACCTTTTTTAAGCAATCTTATTTTTTAGAAGCTTCTAATGATGCTTTACGGAATTCTTTCATAATTTTCTCTATTTCAAGAGAAGCCTTACGTGCTCTTACACCAGCAGCTTTGTTACCGTTCTCGATTTGAGCGTTTGCATCCTTATTAAAATCAGCAATAAGATTTGCTACTTTTTCTACTAATTCTTTCATAATTATTTAATTACTTCGTTAATAACACTAACAAAAATACATTCTTTTGTGAAAAAACAACTTATAAAATGGTTTTTTTCTTGTCTTTAGTCAAAATATTATCCAAAAGAGTCAAAAAATGAATAAAAAAGAGGTTTTCAGGAGAATTTAAGGCGATAAAGAGTCCTTGCTTCTGTTTATTCCAAGAAGAGAGCCCCTACAATAAGATTAAAAAATTGAAGTTACTAATGCTAGGAATAAATCAGCCAGGCATATCATGCTATTGGTCAATAGTTGAATAGGAGGAATTACTACCCATATTAAAGAGACTCTATAACTAGCAGATTGTACTCCTTTAGTAAAAGGATGTAATTAATAAAGCTCTTGAAGATTTCGCTAATACTCATACATTAATAGACCTCAAGCAAGACATAGAATTATTAACATATTACAGAAAAGAGTGTTTATTGAATACAGTAATCAAAACAAATTATATTTGGAAGCCCTTGTAGTAAAAAACATTAACTTCATATCAGCTCTTTATAGTAACAAAACTAAAAAGAAAGTTCTCTATTTATATTTTAGTTAAATTCATTACATACAAATGAATAGAAACACCTTTTATAAATAGAAATTTTACTTATTAGATAATATAGACTAAAGAAAGGCTAACTTCTATGTTTCAATACAGTAATAAAATAACTAACTTTGTTAAATAATTAACTAGGAATAAAGTAAACATAACAATATGGGATTTTTATCAAAACTATTTAATAAAAACACAAACGATTCTAAAGGAAGTGCTGAAGACTACATGTCATTAATACAGGTTTATTTCCAATCTGTAATGGCTGTAAACAATGGAATTACTAATATTAGAGCCATTCCTGATGTAGCCAATTTTAAACGTATTTTCAAAATACCAACACAAAAAGGAAGACTTGGAATAGCTGAAAAAGCTGAGGCTAAAAAAATGCTAATGCGTGACTACGGAATAAGCGATGGATTCTTTGACGAAATAGATAGTTCTATTAAAAAGAACTGTAAAAAGCCACAAGATGTGCAAACTTATGGATTCTTATTTCAAGGGTTTACTCAAGACCTTATGATGTTAGTTGGTAACTTGATGCAATGGAAAATTAGAGTTCCAAGTATTTTTAAGAATACAATCAAAAGCATGACTGAAAAAACAATTCATGATATTTGCACAAAACCTATCTGGAAAAAAGATGATATTCATAAGACAGCTCAAAATGTCAAAATGTACAAAGATAGACTAGGCTTTTCTGAAGCATGGATGACAGAGTTCGTCTTCAATGTTTTACTTCTTGCAAAAAAGGAAAATAAAAAGAATAAGAAAGAAAATAACAAGTAATAAAAAAGGAGGCTTTTTAAAAGCCTCCTTTTTTATTTATATTTCTAAATTATTTAGAAAGTCCATTTAACAGCTAATGTTGGAATACAATAGAATCCATCTCTGCCTTCAAAGTTATTACTTAGTTTAACCTCTGAGCCTACACTTAACTTGAACTTATCATCTACACACTTAAGAGCATTCAAATTAAACCAGAACTGAGGTTCTGATAAGAAAATAGTTTTACCAAACTGAGTTTCCTCTCTCCAAAAATCTGCAAATCCACAAAAAGTAAACATAGCCTTATTAAAGTGTAAGAACCATGAAGCAGTCAATTGAAAACTCTGAGGAGAATCATGTTTTTGTAAATACTTATAAAGTACACTTAAACTAAAACCTTTAGAAAAGTCTTTTGTATTAAAGTTGTATGTACCACCCACTAGATAAGCATTATTTAAAAACATGTTATTCTCTGTAAGCCCTTTTACAATACCACCATTGTATTCTAAGTGCAAGTTGATTGGGCAGTTTTTAGAGAGTTTAAACTGTCTAAAAATTTCCATATAAGCATTAGTAACACCAGAGCTAGAGTAACTCATATCTACAAAGAAAAATGTATTACCTAATTTATCAGGAATGAAATGTTCAATTGTTGATGTTAAAACAGGTCTTCCATCTAATTCATTGTAAAGAGACTTACCAAAGTCATAATGTAACTGAATGTTTTGTGCCTTTGACACACTTCCAATAGCTAGGATAAAACAAATTGCCAGTAAAAATCGTTTCATTTTGTATGTTTTTTTATGAAGTCGCAAAAATAGCTATTTTTACATAAATAAACATTATAAAGCTGATATGATTATGGAAAATAAGAATATTGAGACACATCCACTAGAACCCTTTCTACCTAAAAATGCAAAAGTGTTAATGATGGGAACCTTCCCACCTCCATTAAATAGGTGGAGTACTTATTTCTTTTATCCCAACTTTACCAATGATATGTGGAGGATTATGGGAATTATTTTCTTCAATAATAAAGACCATTTTATTAACTATACTGAAAAGAAATTTAGAGATGAAGAGATCAAAGCATTCTTTAATGAAATAGGATTTGCACTTTGTGATACAGTTTATAAAGCGCATAGACTAAAAGGAAATGCCTCTGATAAATTTCTAGAAGTAATTGAACCTAAAAATATCAAAAAGTTATTAGACCAAATGCCTAGTTGTAAACTAATAATAACGACTGGTGAAAAAGCAATGGAAGTAGCTTGTGAACAATTTGGGATTCTAAAGGTTCCTAAAGTAGGGCATTCAGTCCAGGTCATTTACAATGAAAGAAATATTGAGATATACAGAATGCCCTCTTCTTCTAGAGCATACCCTTTAAAAGTAGAGAAGAAGGCCGAATACTATAAAACAGCATTAACAAAAGTTTTTAACGTTTAAAATCATAAACTTATGGATACATTATTTATACAATACCCAAAATGTGGGACATGTAGAAAAGCTAAAAAATGGCTTGACGATAACAAAATAGAATACATAGATAGACATATTGTAGAAAATAATCCTTCTGAGAAGGAGTTAAGTTCTTGGATAGCTAAAAGTGAGCTACCTATTAAAAGATTTTTTAATACTAGTGGTATGATTTATCGCGAAATGCAGCTTAAAGATAAATTAGATTCTATGAGCGATCAAGAAAAAGTTAACCTACTAGCTACTAATGGAATGCTTGTTAAAAGACCTATTCTTATCACTAAAAAAGGCATATTAGTAGGTTTTAAAGAAGCTGATTGGGAAAAATTATTATTGTAATTTATTATGGCGACTCTTGTTTCTTTGAAATAAAGCAGTATATTTGCAATCGCAATACGGGAATAGCTCAGTTGGTAGAGCACTGGTCTCCAAAACCAGGTGTCGGGAGTTCGAGCCTCTCTTCCCGTGCAATAAAAAAGTCTTCTTAGAATTCTAAGAAGACTTTTTATTTGTTGTTATATCAATATGACTAATACTTGTCGCGGTCCATGTGCTCCAAACACCAAAGCCTGTTCGATATCAGCTGTTTTAGAAGGTCCAGACATAAACACACCAAATTCATACTCTTTACCATCTAACCACTTATATGCCTCATGCATATTGTTTACTAGTTTTTCTTTTTCAAGAAGCACTACTAACGCTTCCGAGATAAAGAATAAAGATTTGTGTTTTACTTCTTGAGGAATCCAAATTGTAGCGTTTTCAACCACGCCTATTTTCCCTTTTACTATACCTAAATCAGTACCATCTAAGTCTTGAGATTTAGCTAGATCATCTGGATTAAAAGTAGCACAGTTTATATTAGGCAAATTAGAGCCTATTCTTTTCGCATCAGGAAATGTTTTTTGAATTACATCGTCAATAGATTCTCCATCTGTTAATACATGAGTCATTCCACCCACCATTTTATTTACCTCAATGAATTTTTGTACTTTGTCATTGAATGTTAAAGGAGATTCCATAACAAGGCTAGGCATTGGATTATTAGCCTTTGTATTTTGTTTTATTCGATTTAATATTTCTTCTCTGCTACTCATTTTTTAGCCTCCTTCTTCTCTATTTTATTTTTTCTCCATAATGTGTCAAAGCTCTCTTTTTTAAACTCTGGCATTTCTCTGTTTTTACCCCAGTCATTTAACCCATTATAAACCATAAATCTAGGTAGTGAATTAACTATTGGAGCCATTTTTAAAGATGTATTAAAGAGTTTTGGACGCTTCATTACAAAGTTCATTCCATTTGAAATCATTTTTTTACTAAATGGGGACTTTCCTATTTTAGGCAAAGTTTGTCTCCACCTATATATTTGCTCACCTAAGTCTATCTTTGCAGGACACACATTAGAACATGACAAACATAATGAGCAAGCAGAAACATTGTCATAATACTTCTGTGGATCTTTACCCATACCCAAGTTTATACCTATTGGACCTGGAATGAAATAAGTATAAGAGTAACCTCCACTTCGACGATATACAGGACAGGTATTCATACATGCACCACAACGAATACAGTTCAAAGTGTTAATATGTTCTTGATCTGCCAACATATGTGTTCTTCCATTATCTACAATAATGATGTGATACTCTCCGCCCTCTCTTGGTTTTCTATAATGTGATGTGTAAGTAGTTATAGGCTGTCCTGTAGCAGAGCGAGCTAATAGTCTTGTGTACACACCTAATGATTCTAGATTAGGAATAACCTTCTCTAGCCCAAATGCTGCAATGTTAATCTTAGGACAAGATGTTCCCATATCTGCATTTCCTTCATTCGTACAAACTACCACATCGCCAGTTGAAGCTATCGCAAAATTACAACCAGTCATTGCTGCATCAGCCTCAACAAACTTATGTCTTAAATTTAATCGAGCTGCATGAGTTAAATATGTAGGGTCATAATTTCCTTTCTCAGTTCCTAAGTCTTTTTCAAACTGTTTTCCTACCTGCTCTCTTTTAATATGTATAGCAGGAAGTACTATATGACTAGGAGCTAAGTTCATTAATTGAAGAATACGCTCACCTAAGTCTGTCTCAACAACGTCAATTCCTTTATCTATTAAGAAGGGGTTTAACTCACACTCCTCGGATAACATGGATTTACTTTTAACAAACTTCTTAACATTATGCTTATTTAATATGTCATAAATAATATTTCTATATTCTTCAGCATCTTTAGCCCAATGTACAATTGCTCCATTTTTAGTTGCATTCTCTTCAAATTGCACTAACAATTCAGCTAAATGACTGTTAGAGTATTTTTTTATTGCACTAGACTTGTCTCTTAATTGCTCCCACTCTGGAACTTCTTTACTCAACTTATCGCGTTTTGACCTAACAAGCCAAAGGGTTTCGTTATGCCAATCAACGCGTGCTGGATCTGCTAAAAATCTTTCAGCAGCTTTTGAATGTTTTGTACTCATAATCCTGAAGCTAAAATTTCAACAATGTGAATAGTTTTAATTGGTAGTTTTTCTCTTTTTATAACACCTTGCATATGCATCATACATGAGCTATCTGCACCTGTTATATATTCTGCACCAGTAGCCATGTGGTCTTTTACTTTATCATGTCCCATACAAGAAGAAACCGCTTGTTCTTCTACAGAAAACATACCTCCAAACCCACAACATTCATCTATTCTTGAAGGCTCGAACACCTCTACACCTTCTACTAATCCCAATAAATCTCTTAGCTTGTTTTTATAAGGAATATTCATTTCGCTTGGTGAAGATAGGTGTAGTTCTCGAACCCCATGACAGCTATTATGTATACTTACTTTGTGAGGAAACTTAGCCGACAAGCTAGTAGGCTTTACAACATCATGTATAAATTCACAGATATCATATATTTTTTCAGCACTATGACACTTATGGCCTTCTTTTTCTAAGATATGTGGATGATGATCCTTCACAAAAGACACACAGCTAGCCGAAGGACCAACTATATAGTCATAAGATTTAAATAAATCATCAAAATGTTTAGCCACATCTGTTACTTTATCTTCGTATCCCGCATTCGCCATCGGTTGTCCACAACAAGTTTGATTGAGAGGATAATCGACATCTAATCCCATACTAGTTAATAATTTATAAGATGCCACCCCAACATTTGGGTAAACAGCATTAACATAACAAGGGATAAATAACCCAATTTTCATAGTAGTTTATTCTTTAAATGTAGTTTATTTATTAGTTCATTTTCCATTTCATAATGGATGGTATATAACAAAAGTACAATAATGGATAAGGAAATTTTAATTTATTAGGTTGTTATTAAACATAAAAAGAGGGCTGTTTATTAAAAAATAGCCCTCTTTTTATGAGATTAAGAATTATTACTTAGTGTAAAATGTCTTTATCTTATTATTTAAAAAATCATCTAATTTTTCATTTGCCTCAGCAAGTTTCTCTTTCCACTCTTTAACGGAATTATTACCAACAATATCTGTTACACATTTCACAGATATAAATGGGATATCCATTTGTTCGCAAACAAAAGCTTGTGCAAAAGCCTCCATATCTATAACATCTCCTTTAATACCTTCTGCAGATGTAACAAAAGAATCTCCAGTATTACAAATTCCTCCTCTATTTGGCCAGTGCTGTGCAATACCTTTTTCCATTAAAGTCAGCGAAGTATCTATTACACTTCCTAAGTTAAGAGCTTCGCTAACTTCCTCTAAGTTTCTATCTACAAACTGAGTACAACAAAAAACATCACCAATGTTATGCTGTACACTACCAGCAGTTCCTATATTTAACACTGCATCTGGCTGAAAATTTAAAATTAAACTTGTCACATAATGTGCAGACTTAACTTTTCCTATTCCTGTTCTTACATATAAGAACTCTACATTTTCATCCCATTGAATATCAACTAGTTCCTCAGGAACAGCATATGTTACTAGTATTTTTTTTTCTTCCATCTTTTATTTCAAACAATATAAATTGTATAGTTATCAATTACTTATAAATACTTTTTAATTAGTTGAGCCCACAATAAATACCCTGGACCTAATAAATGCAACCCATCATTTGAAAACTCTAAACTCATTTTACCAGTTTCTGAATCAATAAAATGAGGGTATAAATTTATATAAGTAACTTTCCATTCTTCCGATTTATCTAGAAGCGACTTATTTATTTCATTCACAATTTCTGGCTTAGTTGTATGTGATTGAAACATTCCCAAATCACTATTTACAGGTAGTAAACTTTGTACGTAAACCTCTGTTTCAGGAGAGTCTTTCTTAATCTTATTAATAATTGACCCTATACCTTCAACAATTTCTTGGCTAGACCTGCCAGCACTAACATCATTAATTCCTATAAGTAAAAATATTTTAGCAGGATGTCCTTTTAATATAGGATCTAGACGGTCGTAAACGCCCATATATGTATCTCCACTAATTCCCCTATTTTTAACTCTGGAGTCTTGAAACAGTTCAAACCACTCAGCTCCATTAGTTATGCTATTTCCTAAAAAAATAATGTCTGAATTGGTAATTGGTAACTGCTCAAATAAAGTACTTCTCTGATAGTAAAATGTTGAGTATTTACGTTCTTGAGCAACTACATTCAGGCTTGTACAGATTAATAAAAAACCTGCGATTAAATAAGTATAATATTTATTCATAGTAATATTTTTTCTAAAACAAATGTAACTATTTATATATAGATAGCGATTATAATATAAATTTTTATTAAACAAAACATGTCAGAGAATATATAACTTCAATAAAGTTTGATTTAGGCTATTATATAGCTTATAAATTAAAGATAAATATTTTTGATATTTAGAGTAAAATTGTATTTTTGTACATTATGTGGTGTGAAAAATGAATAAAGATCAAAAAGAGATTTTAGAAAAATTTGAAAATAGATTACGACAATTATTAATCCAATTTAATGAGCTTAAAACTAAGTATGATATACTCAATAAAGCTTATAAAGAAGAACAAGATAAAAATAGTAAGCTAACTAAGGATTACGATAACCTCTCTAAAGATTACACCTATTTGAAGGCTAGCTTGGTAATCAACTCAAATAGACAAGATATAAAAGACACCCAGAAGAGATTATCAAAACTTAAGAGTGAAGTTCAAAAGTGCATGGATTTAATAAATTCAATTTAAACAACTCTTATGGATAAAGAAAAAATGATAGCGAATATAAGATTCAACGCTAAGAAATTTACACTAACTATTGATAAAGAAGAAGAAGAATTAGTTAGAGCTGCTGCAGAAAGAGTAGATGAAATGATACTAGCAGTAACTAATAAATTTCAAGACGAGGAATTCTCTAAAGAAGATATACTAGCTTTAGTTGCATACCAATCTATACTTAAAAGACTTAAAATAGAGAAAGAGTACACAGCTAAGCCATATAAAGATAAAATAAATGAGTTAGATAAACTTATTATCAAAGCTTTAGATAATAATACTATATAATTCAAAAGATAAATTCATTATACATTCTAGTAGTTCAGAATGTGTAGAAGCTATTTTAAATATTAACAAAATTAGAAATTCATGCACTGCCTTTTAGTTTACATTTAAACTAAGCAGTGCGTTTGTTTTTTATATAAAACATAATTTTACAATGATACAAACAATCTTAATACCAATTATCTGCTTTATTGCAGGGGGAGTAGTATTATTTCTCCTTAATAAATCTGTACTTCGCAAGAAGTATCAACAGATTTTAGATGAAGCAGAAGATAAATCTAAGGAGTTACTACAAAAGGCTGAAGAAGATGCCGAAGTTATTAAAAAGAATAAATTATTAGAAGTCAAGGAAAAGTTCTTAAATAAAAAGGCTGACCTAGAAAAAGAAGTTTCAATTAGAAATCAAAAAATCCAACGTGTTGAAAGTAAACTAAAGCAAAGAGAAATCAACATTAAACAAAATCAAGAAGATTTACGCAAGAAACATACTGAAGTTGAGGCTATTAAATCAAATCTTGAAAATCAACTAGTTATTATTGAAAAGAAACAAGAAGAACTAGATAAAGTAAAGAACCAAAAGATTGAAATACTAGAAAACTTATCAGGACTATCTGCTGATGAAGCTAAAGGACAATTAATTGAATCATTAAAAGAAGTAGCTAAAAGTGAAGCTCAATCCTATATTAATGATATCATTGATGATGCTAAAATGACTGCAAACATGGAGGCTAAAAGAATAGTTATCCAATCTATTCAGCGTGTAGCAACAGAAACAGCTATTGAAAACTCTGTTACTGTATTTCATATTGAATCGGACGAAATTAAAGGTAGAATCATTGGCCGAGAAGGTAGAAACATTAGAGCTCTAGAGGCTGCTACTGGAGTAGAAATTGTTGTAGACGACACTCCTGAAGCTATTGTTTTATCAGCTTTTGACCCTGTTCGAAGAGAAATTGCTCGTCTAGCATTACATCAGTTAGTTACTGACGGACGTATTCACCCTGCTAGAATTGAAGAAGTAGTATCTAAAGTGCGTAAGCAGATTGAAGAAGAAATAATTGAGACTGGTAAACGTACAACTATAGACTTAGGAATACACGGCTTGCATCCAGAGCTTATCAGAATGATAGGTAAAATGAAATACCGCTCTTCTTATGGACAAAATCTATTACAGCACTCTAGAGAGACAGCTAATTTATGTGCTGTAATGGCATCTGAACTTGGATTAAATCCTAAGAAAGCTAAAAGAGCTGGTCTTTTACACGATATAGGTAAAGTTCCTGACGAAGAGCCAGAATTACCACACGCACTTCTTGGAATGAAGTTAGCTGAGAAGTTCAAAGAAAAACCTGATGTATGTAATGCAATCGGTGCACACCATGATGAAGTTGAAATGACTAGCTTAATAGCACCAATAGTACAAGTTTGTGATGCAATATCTGGTTCTAGACCTGGAGCACGTAGAGAAATTGTTGAAGCATATATCAAACGTCTAAATGATTTAGAAGAAATAGCTTCTTCTTACCCTGGTGTTACAAAAACATATGCTATACAAGCTGGTAGAGAGCTAAGAGTTATTGTTGGTGCCGATAAAATTAATGATACTGACTCAGAAAAACTATCTGCTGAGATAGCACAAAAAATCCAAGACGAGATGACTTATCCTGGACAAGTGAAAATTACAGTAATTAGAGAGACTCGTTCTGTAAGCTTTGCAAAATAGTAAAAACTATATAAATAATTTAAAGGCAGTAGAGTTAAAACTTACTGCCTTTTTTTAGCTAAAAAATAATGAAAAAATATCTATTCGAAATTTGTACAAACTCTGTGGAGAGTTGCTTAGCTGCTCAAGAAGGTGGAGCAGATAGAGTTGAACTGTGTGCTGCTATTCCTGAAGGTGGAACTACTCCCTCTTATGGAGAAATTGTAAAAGCTAGAGAACTACTAGATATCAAGCTTCATATAATTATCAGACCCAGAGGTGGAGATTTCTTATACACTCCACTTGAAATTGAAAGCATGCTAGAAGATGTCAAACTATGTAGAGAGCTCAAAGTAGATGGAGTAGTATTTGGATGCCTCAATCCAGATGGTACAATAGACATGAAATCTATGAAGAGACTCATGACAGAAGCCAAAGGCTTATCCGTAACATTCCATAGAGCTTTTGATGTTTGTAGTAACCCTACAGAAGCATTGGAAGATATTATTTCATTGGGATGTGACAGAATTTTAACCTCTGGACAAGAAAAAAACGCTGAATTAGGAATTCCTATGTTAAAAGAGTTACATAAAATTGCAGACAATAGAATTAAACTATTAGCGGGCTGCGGTGTTAATGAAAGTAATATAAAGAAAATAGCTTCTGAAACACAAATTAATGAATTCCACTTTTCAGCGAGAGAAATTGTACCTAGTAAAATGGACTTTAGAAGAGAGCGTGTCCCTATGGGAGGAGCTATTACAATTGACGAGTTTAGTAAATCTATTACTACTGTAGAGAGAGTAAAGAATACAATTGGTCAATTGAAATAATTAAATAATTATTTAAAAGCGTATCACTATGTTTAAAAAGGCTCTAACTATTCTGTATATTTTAGGTATTACCATTACAACTGTTAATGGTCAAGAATTAGAACGTAATATTGAAGAACGTCTAAACCTATTTTTCAACAACTACAGTAGTACTTCGATAAACATAGGCAAGTGTAAATTAGATAGCTTCACTGTAAATCACAGAAAAAAGGAGCTATCTATTTATGCAGATAATCGTTTTGCATTTCAACCATTCAGAGAAACAACAACTCAAGCAATATATAGAAGTATTAAACAGATTCTACCAGGCCCTGTAAATTACTATGATATAACTATATATACCTCTGGCAAAAGCATAGAAGAGTTAATACCAAACTTTTATCGATCTAAAAAAATAGATCCTTACAGAATAACGGAAGCTATTAAAGATAATTCAAAGCCATGGGTTACTAATGCTTCAACACCATATCGTATTAATAAAGGTTTAGAGCATATACACTTGTCGCTTTGGCAAAGTCATGGAAGATACTATGCAAATAAACTAGACAAATGGCTGTGGCAAAGGCCTTATCTTTTCTGCACTACTGAAGATTTATTTACACAATCTTTTATAATACCTTTTCTAATACCTATGTTAGAAAATGCAGGGGCAATAGTGTTTACTCCCAGGGAAAGAGATATTCAAAAGAATGAAGTAATAGTAGATGCCAACTCTCCAAATGGATCTATCTACATACAAGATGACAAACGTAAGCAGCGTTGGAAAAATGATTCTAATATTGGCTTTGCCAATCCTAAATCAGCATATTATTCTGGAGAAAATCCATTTACAATGGGTACGAGTAATACCGTTAATACAAAGCATAAAAAAGCAAAAGCATTTGCCCAGTGGGTTCCAACCATTCCTGAAGAGGGTAAATACGCTGTATATGTAACTTATCAATCTTATAAAAACAGTGCTACAGATGCACAGTACTTCGTGTATCATAAAGGAGGAGTAACTGAATTTAAAGTAAATCAGAAAATAGGAGGAGGAACCTGGACATACCTCGGTACTTTTGAATTTGACAAAGGAAACAACATCAACAACATGGTTGTATTAACAAATCAAAGTAACGATAAAAGAAGTGTTGTATCTGCCGATGCTGTTAGATTTGGTGGAGGTATGGGAAATATAAAAAGAGGTGGTCAAATAAGTGGATTCCCCAGATATTTAGAGGGTGCTAGGTATTCTGCACAATGGTATGGAATGGATGAAGATAAATATACAAATGCTACTAGAGAGAATGATTATGCCGATGATATGAATGCTAGAAGCAACACTATAAATTACCTATCTGGAGGATCTAAAGTAAACCCACGTACAGAAGGTCTAGGCGTTCCTTTCCAACTAAACATAGCATTACACTCTGATGCAGGATACGACAGAAACGATAAAATCATTGGGACACTAGGCATCCATACGAATTCTGCAAATAAGACTTATTTAGCTTCTGGAAAAGATAGAATAAGCTCTAGAGACTTAGCCGATATAATTTTAACAGACCTTAGAAGAGATATTCAAAGTAATTTTAATATTGAATGGACTCGTCGAAGTATATGGGACAGTAATTACAGCGAAACAAGACTACCCGATATTCCTTCTGTTATTATAGAGCTTCTTTCGCATCAAAACTTTAAAGATATGCAGTTAGGACACGATCCATACTTTAAGTTTACAGTTTCTAGATCTATTTACAAGTCTGTATTAAAATATTTAAGCAATCAACAAAAGAAAGATTATGTTGTACAACCACTCCCTATCAAAAATTTTAGTACAGAGTTAAAAGGAAATAAAGCGACCTTAAACTGGGAAGAGAATCAAGACATTACGGAGCCTACAGCAAATGCAAAAGAATATATAGTTTACACCAAAATTAATAACGGTTCCTTTGACAATGGTACGCTAACTTCAAAAGAAAGTATTACAATAGACATTGAGCCTGGAAAAATATATTCTTTTAAAGTCTGTGCTCTTAATCAAGGAGGTAAAAGTTTCCCTTCAGAAGTTCTATCTGTTTACAAAGCTCCTAAAGAGGTTAAAAAAGTACTTATTGTTAATGGTTTTACCCGTATAAGCGGACCTTTTGTTATAGACAATCAATTTGAAGCAGGATTTGACATTGACCAAGATCCGGGGGTGCCATATATGTATGATATCTCTCTAGCTGGAAGACAACAAAACTTTAGAAGAGCAGATATCAAAGATAATAAAGGCTACGGATTAGGTTATAGTTTAAATGAGCTAGAAGGAAAAACTATAGCAGGAAACACGTTTAATTATCCATTAGTCCATGGAGAAGCTATTACAGCATATCCAAATATAAGTTTTGCATCCTCAAGTATAATGAGCCTTGAACATGGACGAGTTAATTTAGAGCATTACGATGCTGTAGATTTTATACTAGGGTTACAAGCTAAAAACAACTACAATCCTAGTAATAATAAAACTTTTAATCTTTTATCTAGTAGAGTTCAAGATCAAATAGAACGATACTTAAATCAAGGAGGTAAACTACTTATTAGTGGATCATACTTAGCTAGTAACCTATCTGTTGACAAACAAGATAAAGCTTTCATGAATCAAGTGCTTAAACTTGAGTTCGACAGTAGTGTACAACAAAAAACAATTAATCAAATATCGGGGTTACAACAAACTATAACTATACCCAGATACCTTAACGAAAAACAATATGTCGTAAATAAACCAGAATCTTTACATCCTTTAGACAATGCTTTTGCTACAATGACATATAATGGAACTCAAAAAGCTGCTGCCATAGCCTACAAAGGAAATTATAATTTATTTGTAATGGGCTTCCCTTTTGAATCAATTCAAGACGGAAATACAAGGAAAGCAATAATGTCTTCAATTTTATATTTCTTATTGTTCGAAGATTAATAAAATTCTTGTATATTGGTAAATTAAAGTTTTTTTAGATATGGATACAATACAAGCAAACAGTCGAGGTACTCGATTCATAGAGGTTTCTGATGAAAACCTTCAAACCATTAAAAAGTATAAACTTTTTAATCAGATACTAAGCAGCCATGGCATAATAAGTGAAGAAGACTTAGAAAAGCTTAGATTAACAATCCGTTCTCTTATTGCAACTCAAGAAGAAAACTGCAAAGATTTAATAGATTTATGTATTGATGTCATCTATCATAAAGACATGAAAGCATTTGGTCTTAACGAGCTATACTCTCTATACAAAGTGTGGGAAGATGAGCTGACCGAGACCCCTAATAACGAATAATTTAAAATGACTATTTTAAACCTAGATCAAAAGAAAAAATATCATCCACTAATTGTTGCTACTGAAGCAATATTAAAAGCTCCTAAGAATCAAGAGATTCAAATAGTTATGAGTGATAAGTTTCTTTCTAAAGAAATTAAGAACTTTTTAATAGCCATTAATATAGGTTTTAGAGAAATCTATAACAATGAGCAAATCATTATACAATTTCATACGAAATGACAGAAACTAGAAAAAGCCTTTCAAAACTACCCTTACAACTAAAGAAAACAATATTAGATAAGTATGGAAGCTTAGATAAATTTTATGCTACTGTATATCTAATAGCTAGAAATGCACATCAAGCAGAAATGAGTAATATACCTGGTGCAGAGCAGAGGCTTAAAACCATTAGAGCATACCAAGGCATGATTCAATTTATGCTAGATGAAGCAGAAATCAATGGGAAAGAACTACTAGATAATATCAGTAGCGACTATTTGGAAGACTTTGTCAACTACAAAGAGAAAGACTTTGGTATGACTAACGAAGAGTTTATACAAATCATTAAACGAATTTAAATTATTTGCTGAAATGTTATAAATAAAAGGCTTCTGTAATTAAATTATAGAAGCCTTTCATTATAATATCTATCTTTGTAACATGAAACAATATCAGTTAACAGATTGGTTACCTACTACTTTAAAAGAGGTAAAATTAAGAGGATGGGAAGAGTTAGACGTGATTCTTTTTAGTGGAGATGCATACGTAGATCACCCTTCTTTTGGAGCTGCTGTAATAGGACGTATTCTAGAGGCAGAAGGCCTTAAAGTAGCCATAGTTCCACAACCAAACTGGAGAGATGACCTTAGAGATTTTAAAAAATTAGGAAGACCTAGACTTTTCTTCGGAATTAGTGCAGGTTGCATGGACTCTATGGTCAATAAATACACTGCCAATAAACGATTAAGAAGTGAAGATGCCTATACTCCAGACGGAAGAATAGACATGAGACCAGACAATCCAATTGTTGTATATAGTCAAATTCTAAGAGAACTTTATCCAGAAACTCCAATTGTTATAGGGAGTATTGAGGCCAGTATGCGTAGATTAACGCATTACGACTACTGGGAAGACAAACTAAGAAAAAGTATTTTATGCGATAGTAAAGCAGATTTACTTATCTATGGTATGGGAGAGCTACCTATTATCGACCTGGTAAACCAGCTTAAAAAAATACACAAAGATAAAGAAGACAACTATATTTCAAGAGCAGATATCCCCAAAAACAAACTATTACAAGTTGGGTATATTGAGAACAATTATACTCCACTAGAAGAAGATATAGAGTTATATAGTCATGAAGAGTGTCTAACTGACAAGAAAAAACAAGCTTCTAATGTCAAACACATTGAAGTACAAAGTAATAGTTATGAGGCACAACGAATTATACAAAAAGTAGATGGAAGAACAGTAATTATTACTCCACCCTACCCTCCAATGACAGAGTCTGAAATTGACCATTCTTTTGATTTACCATATACAAGGTTACCCCATCCCAAGTATAAAAACAAAAGAATTCCGGCCTTTGAAATGATTAAGTTCTCTGTTAATATTCATAGGGGTTGTTTTGGAGGATGTGCTTTTTGTACTATTTCTGCACACCAAGGTAAGTTTATAGCAAACAGGTCTAAAGAAAGTATTCTCAAAGAAGTGAAGCAAATAGTGAATATGCCCGACTTTAAAGGTTATTTAAGTGACTTAGGTGGACCATCTGCAAACATGTATCAAATGGGTGGTAAAGATATAGAGAAATGTAAGAAATGTAAACGTCCATCATGTATACACCCTAAAGTTTGCTCTAACTTAAATACAGATCATTCTGCACTATTAGATATTTATAAATCTGTAGATGCTTTGCCAGGAATTAAAAAAAGCTTTGTTAGTAGTGGTGTTAGATATGATTTGCTACTTCACGAAACTGGAGATAAGAAAATAGACAGAACAACTCAAGAATATACCAAAGATTTAATTAAAAATCACGTGAGTGGACGCCTTAAAGTAGCACCAGAACATACTAGCGATTCTGTTCTAAACATCATGAGAAAACCTAGGTTTGGACAATTCTATACATTTAAAAAAATCTTTGATAAAGTCAATGATGAAGCTAATTTAAGACAACAACTAATTCCTTACTTCATTAGTAGCCATCCAGGCTGTACCGAAGAGGATATGGCAGAATTAGCAGTTCTTACTAAAAACTTAAACTTCCAACTAGAGCAAGTTCAAGATTTTACACCAACACCTATGACTATAGCTACTGAAACGTGGTACACAGGATATCATCCATACACCTTAAAACCAGTATATAGTGCAAAAACTAAAGAACAGAAACTAGCACAAAGACAGTTTTTCTTCTGGTATAAACCTAAAGAGAGGGCTAATATCATCAGAGAGCTTAAAAAGCTAAAAAGAGAAGATCTTATTAATAAATTATACGGAAAGTAAAGTTTTACAAAGTGATTAAATATAAAAAGGATAGCATCTATTATTTGTAGATGCTATCCTTTTTTATAACTAATTAGAAGGGGTTGCAACAATTTCTTTGAGAACTGAAATTGCCTCCTCAACCGAAGGTACATTCTTAATAACAATAGAACGTTTTCCCTTATTTTCTTTTAAATCGCACCGCTTAGTATATCTCATCATATAGTTAATAACCTTTCCAAACATAGCACTTTGGAAATAAGGACTATTCGGATCTGACAGAAAGTAAAGCATCATTTTTCCTGCTTTTAAATATATCTTTTCAGCTCCAACTCTAGCACCCAATCTGCGAAGAGGTACTACACGCAACAGCTCTTCTGTCTCGCTAGGAATAGGTCCAAATCTATCCAGCAATCTCTCTTTAAACTCCTCTACTTCACTATC
Organism: Bacteroides sp.; assembly: GCA_030151885.1. Lineage (GTDB taxonomy): Bacteria > Bacteroidota > Bacteroidia > Bacteroidales > Bacteroidaceae > Bacteroides_E. The sequence goes on along the minus strand of JASLCG010000003.1, from coordinate 71,387 downwards.
TAGTTTTAGAGAGTCTAATTCTCTATAAAGAAGCATACGTTCACTACTACCTTGGACATATCTATCGGGCAGTAATAATTCCAAGTCGCTTTCTAGTTGAGATTCTAAAACATATTGATCGCCCTTTACCTCTCCATCTTCGTTTATTTCCTCTTCATAAATATCAGAGAACTCATCATTCTTCAACTCTTGTACAGCCTCGGTTAAAATCTTTTGGTATGTTTCGTACCCTAAATCTGCTATAAATCCGCTTTGTTCTGCGCCTAGCATATTACCAGCTCCACGAATATCTAAATCTTGCATAGCAATATGTATTCCACTACCCAAGTCACTAAAATTTTCAATAGCTTGCAGTCGCCTTCTAGCCTCATCTGTTAAAGAAGATAATGGAGGAGCCAACAAATAACAGAATGCTTTTTTATTGCTACGCCCTACTCTACCACGCATCTGATGTAGATCACTTAATCCAAAATTATGAGCCTGATTGATAATAATCGTATTAGCATTCGGTATATCAATTCCACTCTCTATAATTGTAGTAGCCAGCAATACATCATAATCGTAGTTTACAAAGTCTAAAATTATTTCTTCCAGTTTTTTAGGTTCCAATTGACCATGCCCAATACAGACACGACAATCTGGAATATTCTTCTGAATCATCGCTTTCAACTCTACCAGATTAGCTATACGATTATTCACAAAAAACACCTGTCCATTTCTACTCATCTCAAAGTTAATGGCATCTGTTATAATCTCTTCATTAAAAGTATGCACCTCCGTCTGTATAGGATACCTATTAGGTGGTGGAGTAGAAATTATACTTAAATCTCTTGCCCCCATTAAAGAGAACTGTAAAGTTCTAGGTATAGGGGTTGCGGTTAGCGTTAGCGTATCCACATTAACCTTTAGTTGTCGTAATTTCTCTTTAACAGAGACTCCAAACTTTTGCTCTTCATCAATAATCAGTAAGCCTAAATCTTTAAAACGTACATCTTTGCCTAAAATACGATGCGTACCAATAACTATATTAACCTCTCCAGCAGCAAGACCAGCAAGCACCTGCTTGGTATGATTAGCCGATCGTGCTCTACTTAAATACTCTACTTGACAAGGTAGATTTTTTAATCGCTCTTTAAATGTTTGAAAATGCTGATACGCTAAAACTGTAGTTGGTACAAGTACTGCTACCTGTTTATTATCTGCCACAGCTTTAAATGCAGCACGAATAGCTACCTCTGTTTTGCCAAATCCCACATCACCACATACAAGACGATCCATAGGTTTAGAGCTTTCCATATCCTCTTTAACCTCTTGGGTTGCTTTACTTTGATCGGGAGTGTCTTCGTAAATAAAAGAAGCCTCTAACTCTCTTTGTAAAAAACTATCAGGACTGTATGCAAAACCCTTTTCCTCTCTACGCTTAGCATATAACTTTATAAGGTCTCTAGCTATATCTTTTATTTTATCCTTTGTCTTATCTTTAATCTTTTGCCAAGCACCAGTCCCAAGTTTATTCAGTTGCGGTGGCTGTCCATCTTTCCCCCTATACTTAGAAATTTTGTGCAAAGCATGTATAGATACAAAAACTACATCGTCATTCTTATAAACCAATTTAATTACCTCTTGCGTAGTATCTCCATTAGGGATACGCATAAGTCCTGCAAACTTTCCAACACCATGGTCTATATGCACTATAAAATCTCCAGGTTGAAATTGATTAATCTCTTTCAGAGATAGAGAAACTTTACCAGATCTAGCTCTATCACTCTTTAAATTATACTTATGATACCTATCAAAAATCTGATGATCTGTATAGAAACAGACTTTCTGCTGATTGTCTATAAAGCCAGCATGTAATGTCTTCTCAACAGGAGTAAAAGGTATTTTCTCCTCTCTATCTTTAAAAATAGCTTTAATACGCTCTGTTTGTTTTCTACTATCACTACAGATATAAATTTTATATCCTTTTTCTAAATACTCTTTTAAAGACTGCGATACTAAATCAAAATTTTTATGAAAAATAGCCTGCGGCTTAGTATCAAAAGCTATTGTAACATCTTCTTTATCACCCGAAAAAGAGGCTCCAAACTCCAACAATTTATAAGGAGCTATCTCTCTTTCCCATTCTCCATTTTTTAATAAAGAAGGAGGTATAATACACTCCTGATTCTCTTCGGCTCTGGCCACTACAGCCTGACTAACAAGAGTCTCTTCTGCAAGATGGTCAATTCGCTCTTTTACCCAAAAGAAATCTTTTGCTGCAATAATACTCTCTTTAGGAAAAAAGTGAACTATAGAAACATTTGTTCCCGACTGCCCATTTAAATTAGGAATAATAGAGACCTTATCATACAAGTCTTTAGATAGCTGATTTTCAACTTCAAAAGTTCTGATAGAGTCTATTTCATCACCAAAAAAATCAATACGAAAAGGATATTCTGATGAAAAAGAGAAAACATCAATTAAACTACCACGAATAGCATACTGCCCTGGCTCATAAACATAGTCTGTATATTGAAAGCCCAATTCATGCAAACGATTAGTAACTTGACTAAGCTCTACACGTTGACCTTTAGTTAATTTAATAGTTTTACCAACTAAATCAGCCTCTGAGACTACTTTTTCTGCCACAGCATCTGGATAAGAGACTACAAAAACAGGCTCACTATCTTTATTAAGACGACTTAAAACTTCGGTCCTTAATATCTCATTAGCAGCGTCTTTTTGTCCATATTTAATAGCTCTTCTATACGAAGATGGAAAAAACAACACCTTTGTATCTCCTAAGACTTGGCATAAATCATGATAGAAATATCCAGCCTCTTCATTGTCGTTTAAAATAAATAAGACGGATTGTTTCCAAGAGCTAAATAAAGATGAAAAATAAAAAGGAGCAGCAGATGCTACAAGTCCTGAACAAAAAATAGTTTTAATTGTATCTTTAGAGACACATTGATTCAACGATTTTAAGTTAGTACTGTTACTATATTGTAGTTGGATTTCTGATAATGTCATATTCAATAGCTTATAAGTTGCAAAAGTACAAAATATTAAGCAGTTTTATTCAAGTGCTTTCATTAAGAATATTAAAAGAATTACATTTGTAAAAACAAGATTATATTAAATATTATGAGCCAATCTGACAGTATCATTATTATACCAACATACAACGAAAAAGAAAACATCGAAAACATTATACGGGCACTGTATGATTTAGATCATCCTTACCATATTCTTGTTATTGATGATAACTCGCCTGATGGTACTGCAAACATCGTAAAAGAGCTTCAGAAGGAATTTCCGAATCAACTATTCATTATAGAAAGAGAAGGTAAACTAGGACTTGGTACAGCATATATAGCAGGATTTAAATGGGCATTAAATAAAGAATACGAATTCATTTTCGAAATGGATGCAGACTTTAGTCATGACCCTAAAGATATTCCAAGATTATATGATGCTTGTAAAAATCAAGGAGCAGATGTATCTATCGGCTCTCGATATGTTAGTGGAGTCAACGTTGTAAACTGGCCAATGGGAAGAGTACTGATGTCTTATTTTGCATCAAAGTATGTACGCTTAATAACTAGAATCCCTATACATGATACAACTGCGGGCTTTGTCTGCTACAGAAGAGAAGTATTAGAGACTATTAGTCTAGATAAAGTAAGGTTTAAGGGGTATGCATTTCAAATTGAAATGAAGTTTACAGCCTACAAGTATGGTTTTAAACTAAAAGAGGTCCCAGTAATCTTTATCAACAGAAGGCTTGGTACGTCTAAAATGAATAGTAGTATTTTTGGAGAAGCTGTTTTTGGTGTTATAAAATTAAAGTTAGATAGTTTATTCAAAAAATACCCACCCAGAAAATGAAGACTACACTGATAAAAAATGCTACCATAATTAATGAAGGGAAGCAGTTTAAAGGTTCTTTGATCATTAATAATGACATTATAGAGAAAATCATTCATGGAGATACATTACCAGAAAATGAGTCTATTTTTAATGAAGTTATTGATGCCGAGGGCCTTTTTTTAATTCCTGGTGTTATTGATGATCATGTACACTTTAGAGATCCAGGACTAACCCATAAGGCAACTATTAATAGCGAAAGTAGAGCAGCAGTTGCTGGTGGCATTACCTCGATTATGGATATGCCAAATACAATGCCACATACAACTACATTAGAGGCTTGGAATGATAAAATAGAGCACTACTCTAAAAATTCTTTAGTTAACTACTCCTGCTATTTCGGAGCCAGTAACAACAACGTAGATGTATTACCACTACTAAATAGAAAAGAGGTTTGTGGCATTAAAGTATTTATGGGAGCTAGTACAGGCAATATGCTTGTAGATAGAATAGAGAGTTTAAAAAACATATTTGGAAATTCGGACATTCTAGTAGCTACTCACTGTGAGAATCAAGACTTAATAAGGCAAAACACTCTTAAATATAAAGCTGCAAATAATGGCTCTGATGACCTAGATTTAAAGTACCACTCCCTAATAAGAAGTGCTGAAGCTTGCTACCAATCATCCAAACTTGCAGTAGAGTTAGCAAAAGAGTGTGGAACGCAACTACATATATTACATCTTTCTACAGCTAAAGAGTTAGAGTTATTTGACAATTCAATATCTCTTGAAAAGAAAAAAATCACAGCAGAAGCATGTATCAGTCACTTAGTTTTTCACGATAAAGATTATGAATCTTTAGGAACAAAGATTAAATGCAACCCCTCTATTAAAACATTAGCAGATAGAGAAGCGTTAAGAGATGCTATTAATAGTAACATTATAGATGTCATAGCTACAGATCATGCGCCACATTTACTTTCCGATAAAGAAGGCGGTGCTCTAAAAGCAGCATCAGGAATACCTATCATACAATTTTCATTGCTTAGTATGCTAAATCTGGTCCACGATGGCATACTTACAATAGAAAAAGTTGTAGATAAAATGTGCCATGCACCAGCTACAATATATCAAATTAACAAACGAGGATATATTAAAGAAGGTTACTATGCAGACCTTGTACTATTAAAGCCAAACGACATATGGACCCTAGAGAAGGATAAACTACAGAGTATTTGTGGCTGGAGTCCTTTAGAAGGTTATACTTTCAACTGGAAAGTTGATAAAACTTTTGTAAATGGGAACCTGTTGTATAACAAAGGAATTATTAATGAATCAAAACTTGGTTCACAATTAAAATTTAGATGATACAGACATATAAAATAATTGAATTACTAGGAGAAGTTAACTGGGAAAACTTTTTTGAAAGTTGGGGATTTGACCCTAGTTTTGCATCAATAGCCAATGTGCAAGGATGTGATGTTATGCGTGCAAATTGGCTTACTGACTTTAAAGAGGAGGATAGAGCAGATGCGTCTAAAGCTATGCAACTGCTAAAAGAAGCCTATAGAGAACTGCCTATATTAGATAGAGATTATAAAATAATTGTAGAGGTACAAGTTGAACAACCCTTATTAAGAGAGATATATCCAGACATTTCTGATGCACTTATAGCAACAGCAAGTGCAGAGATTGATTTACTATATGAGAATGACCAAGATAAAAGAAAACTTGTACAAACATTAACACAAGAACTTATTAATGCTGCAATTAATTTAACTACGAAAGATTTAGTGAACGACAGTATTGAATCAATTACTTTAAATACTCTATCAAAAGAGAAAGTAAACTCTCTTAGCAGAATATTTAACTATGCAAGTTTAGAGATTGAGACCGAAAATAATAGTGTAAAACCTAGTTTTGCAAAACTAGTACTACTTTCGTAATAAACACCCCTTAATTAACGATATCAACAAATATGCTTTTAATAACAATATTTTTTTTATTCTCATTTTTCGCTTTAATACCTTCTACTTTTCTTTTTTTTAATTTAAAAATTTGGAAAAGAGGGAGCTTTATAAAGAAATATTTTTGGTTTCCACCTTTATTAATTGTTTTAGGATTACTTATTCTAACATTCTTAGTAGATAAAAAACTAATAAATGTTTATGAAACTCATTTAGGCTGGGTAGTAATGCTCTATTTCATGCTAATAATGCCACGCCTAATTTATGCTGTTTTAGGATTAATAACCCTACCCTTTAAGCTCTTTAAAAGAAATGTTGCAAAACCTGTTTTCTACATTACGTTAATCCTAGCTCTCTTTAGTGAGTTTGTTATCGTTTATGGAATGGCTGCAGGCAGAAATAAGTTTAAAATAAACGAATTCACCTACGAATCGGCAAGTTTACCAGAAGCTTTTGATGGCTACAAAATAGCTCAATTATCAGATATACATATTGGTGGTTGGATGGGAAATAAATCTTCCTTAGACTCTTTAATAGCTATTACAAACAACCTGGAAGCTGATATGATAGTATTTACTGGAGACCTAGTAAACCACAGGACTCTTGAATTAAATGGTTTTGAAGATACACTGTCAAAGCTTTCTGCACCCGACGGAGTATACTCAATATTAGGTAACCACGATTATGGAACATATTATAGATATTGGAATTCAACCAAAGAAGCACAAGAAAACTTTGATGATTTGCTTAGAAGACAAGCTAATATGGGGTGGATTTTACTAAATAATGAACATACATTTATACATAGAGGGAATGATAGCATTGCATTAATTGGTGTTGAAAATGATGGAGAGCCTCCTTTTTCTCAATATGCAGACTTGCCTAAAGCCATGCAAGGAACCGAAAATAGCTTTCAAGTATTGCTTAGTCACAACCCTACCCATTGGAGAAGAGAAGTATTACCAAATACCAATATTGATTTAATGTTAGCAGGACATACGCATGCTATGCAACTAGAGTTATTTGGTTTTTCTCCAGCTGTATGGAAGTATAAAGAGTGGGGAGGAGCCTATTTCAAAGATAATAGGTGTCTTTATGTAAATATAGGTGCAGGAGAGGTTGGAATACCTTTCCGTTTTGGTGCTTGGCCAGAGATTACAATCATTACACTTAAGCATAAAAAGTAATAGTATAAATCTAAATAGATTTAAAAAAGGGTCTGCAATAAATATTGCAGACCCTTTTTTTAGTTCTTATATTCCATAATTAAATATAAATTCAAAACTAAACCAAAAGCATATTCAAAAAACAACTGCATAATAATATCAATGAGTAATAGGATTAGTTAGACCTTTTATCCTAGATACAAGGCTTATAACAATGTTTTCAACTTCATTAATGTATGTTGCCGACATACCTCTCTTTAGTCGGCAACACACCTCAAGTATGTCGGCAACAAGACAGAGGTTAGTCGGCGACTTAAGAAGCCCTACTCTACGATAAGATTCAATCTAGATACTATCTCAAGATTTACAAATTATCCGAAGAAGGTACGAAAGTATAGACAAAATTAAACGGCATCTCTTTTAGATATAAAAAAGATGCCGTTATAACTTAACAGTAGCTTGGTTTAAAGCAGAAGTATTTATTCCAAAATAGTAACTAAACTTTTACCACTGCTTTGCTTACTTAAATGTATCTGAACAGGAATTCTCTCACTCATTTCTTGAACATGCGATATGACTCCTATTTTACGACCTTGTATTTGTAGCTGCTCAAGAGCATCCATAGCAGTTCTTAAACTTTCTGAATCTAAAGAGCCAAAACCTTCGTCTATGAACAATGATTCTACTTTCAAATTATTACTAGATAAAGAGGATAAACCTAACGCCAAAGCCAAAGAAATCAAGAAAGACTCTCCACCAGATAAAGAATACACAGTCCTAATTTCATCGCACATATCTCTATCAATAACTTGTAAGCTCAATGTACCATTTACCTGTTCTAGTCTATACCTTCGTGCTAGGTAAGATAGATGCTTATTGGCATGTAGCAACAGTATTTGCAACGTATAGCTCTGAGCAATCACCTTAAACTTATCACCCGAAGCACTACCAAAATGGCTAGATAACTTAGCCCACTGTTCGTAAACTTTTTCTTGTTTCTTGATAGATTTTATTAACTCTTTACTCTGTTTTTCGTTTTCCTGCTGTTGCTTTAATTTCAGCTCTATATTTGATAAATTACTCTGTATCTCTGTTATTTTCTCATTTAAACTTTTCAACGAGCTTTTAACATCTTCTTTCTCATTTCCTTGAAGTTTACTTTTTAGTAAAGCATACGTTTTGTTTAACTGCTCTAGTTGTCCTTCATTTGAGGCAATACTATTAATTACTTTAAGGCTTGTTGCAATCAACAATTCTAACTCATTATTTAGTTTTTTTCGATGCGTATCTATTGCTTGTTTTGAGTCTTCTACAGTTTTACCTTTCAATAACTTTTTCCTAGACGTTTGTATATTTTCATACTTACTATTTACATCATTATACTCAGTTTCCAACTGTTTATTACTGATAAGTTGCTCTTCGTAAGTTTTACGCAGATAGCCTAAAGCAACCTCTTCATCATGATAAAGTCTATTTACATTTTCAATATCTTTCAAATAAACTAATAAGTTATCCTTAGCATTAACCAGTTTGGAGTTCTTCGTGTTTAGTATTTGCAAGTTGTTCTGCTGCTTTAACAGCTCTTTTTCTTTTTCATTTAAATAGTTAGACTGATTATTGATAAACTCTGCTTGAAGTTCTTCTTGAGAATTCTTTTTAAGGAGCTCGCCAATGAAGTTTTGAGTTACCAACTCTTCTTTTTCACGTTTTGCTAATGCTGCTTCATCATTTGTAGTGCCTTTAATAAGAGCATTTATGTCTGCTTTAATATCAGAAACTAGTTTTCTTTTTTCATTAAATTCTGTTTCCAACACATCAAACTGAGACTGAGTCTTTAAATATTGAACATGGTGCTCTGTACTTCCACACACAGGACACTCTTCTCCTTCTTTCAAACGATTTCTAAGAGCTGTTACATTAGAACTTACTTGTATTTGAGCCTTCTTATAAAGTTCTTCTATTCTTAAGAGGTGTTTCTCTTCAAAACTCAACTCCTCTTTTTTCTTAGTAATAGTCTCTTTTGCAGCTTTTATTTTAGCTTTAAGTTCTTCTAAATCGTGCTTTATAAGTTTTAAATCTTTTTGATAATGCTCAAAATCACTATAAGCCTTTACTAACAGTGCATGCTTAGCGCGTAAGCTATTTAACTCTTTCTGATCCTCAACCAGTTTATTATGATCTATTAACTTTAACTGATTTTGTACACTAGATATCTCTTTTTTATAACTACTAACTTGCTCTTCTAAATAAGTGGTTACACCCTCTAATGTCTTTTCAACATTACTAGGTAATGCTATTTTTGTATAGATTGTATCTAGTTTAAGCAGTAAATCCTTCTGAGCTTTCTCCTTACTCCTAATTGAAGTATAACATTCTGTTGTTTTCTTTGAAGATAAATCGACTTTGTTTTTAGCATCTTTCACTTGTTTTAAGAGATGCTCTAGCTGGCCATCTAAAGAGATAGCTTGCTCTATTTCTTCTTGTACTTCAATACACTTCTTCTCAAAACTATGAATGTTCTTTTTCTTCTCTTCAATATTTTTTTCTTGAGTTTCTTTAGTAGCAATTAGCTCTTTCTGAGTTTTACCTACGCTCGATATCTCTTTTTGAACGGCATCAAACTGGGTAAATAGTTCATCTATTTTTTTAAGTTTCTCCACCTCTTTCAGCTGATTACTAGAGGTTACTTTCAACTCATCATGCTCTTTTATAGCTTTTTCTAAATCTTCTGGAGAGAGTAGATTAATAAAGCTTAATTGATTTTCTAATCCTTCTAGTTTTCTTTTTTCTGCTTGGTAATGCTCATAAATAAGTTTTGATATTTGCGAGTAAACTCCTGTACCAGTAAGCTTTTCTAATAACTCTGCTTTAGCATTCTCTTTTGATTTTAAAAATGTAGCAAAATCATTTTGAGCCAATAATACTGTCCGCGTAAATTGGTCGTAAGATAACCCTACTAACCGTTGGAGCTGAGCCAACATTTCTGTTTTACCTCCTTGTAAATGCTCATCCTTATCTACATTATATACCTCAATAGATTGATTTTGGAGTCGTCCAGTAGCACTGTTTCTAGCTCTACGGACAAACCATGTTGAACGATATCTATAGCCATCTACTGCTATAAATTCCACTTCAGAATACCCTTCACTAGCTCCTCTTCTCAATATATTTCTTACATCGTTTTGACTTATAGATTCATTATTTGTATCGGGAATTTTAGCAGTTTCTGTAGTAGACTGGAATCGAGGGGTTTTATCATATAAACCCAAACATAATGCATCTAATATAGTTGATTTTCCAGACCCTGTTGGCCCTGAGATAGCAAATATACCAGCAGATTTTAAAGGTTCTTTTTCAAAATCTATTTCAGCCGTTCCTTCAATCGAAGCCAAGTTATGCAGTTTTATTTTAGTTATCTTCATGGTTTACACTACCTCCCTCTCTATTTAAATCTATACAAACCTCTTCAAACATTCTTTTTAACTCTTCTGGCATGCCCTCATTATAAATACTTTTATAATATCTATCAGCAATATCGAATGGTGTTAACTCATCTAGCCCTTGATTAATAATAACAGATTCGGACTCTTCACTTACACGTTGAAAGTCATTAACTACTCTAGCTAATCTAACTCTCTTCGAATCTATTATATCGGCTATTTGTTTCGTAAGTAATGGCTCTGGTTCTGTCAGAAGTACTCTAACCTCAAGAAATGGATACAAAGATAAATCATTATTAAGCCCGTCCTCCTTATTCGGTAAATCAGAAAGTAGATCCATTACTTCAGATGGTGAAGCAGAACCTTTACTAGGAATTGAAATTAAATTAACTAGTGGTTGATACTCTAGTTTCTCAATTTGAGTGGTAATTCCTCTATCTAGCGTTACCTTAACAACTCCATGTTTATAATTTTTCTCGGCAAAAGACATCGGCAATGGACTACCAGCATAACGAATATGCTCCTGTTTGGCAAGTCTCTGTGCTTTATGTATATGTCCTAAGGCAGTATAATTAAAATCTGAGAAGACAGATGGAGACACAGCCTCTAAACCACCAATAATCATTTTTTCACTATGATCTTTCTCTGCAATATCGCTCCCAATAGCTTGTAAATGCCCCATAGCAACTACACCTTGTTTATCTGTCTTTATGCGATTAACATAGCTAAATAAGTCTTCATATAACTGATGAATACCACTAGCGTATGGATTTGGAGCATCTACTCTTGGGTAATCTCCTTGACGCAAATAAGGAACTGTTAAACAAAACGCTTCAACCTCTTTTTCTTTATTATACAATGGAGTTATTAACTTATCCAACTGTATTTGACCATCTACTTTAGGAACAATTCCTTTAATTACTACATTCTTATCGTCTAGTAGAGGCAAAGGAGTCTCTATACGTGAAGGAGAATCATGATTCCCAGCAGTTACAATTATTTGTAGGTTTGGGACTCTTAATGTAACTTTCTGTATAAACTTATAAAACATCTTTTGAGCACTAGATGATGGATTAGATACATCAAAAACATCACCTGCTATTAATAAGACATCTGCCTTATTATCAGCAATAACCTGAATTAGCCAGTTCAAGAAATCTATATGCTCTTTATCTCTGTTGTGGCTAAAAAAAGTCTGCCCTATATGCCAGTCTGAAGTGTGAATAATTGTAATCATAACATGTACTTTCAACCAAAGTTAGCCATAAATTGATATTATTCTATCATATTTTTAATTACATTTGCCTCATCAACTAAACATTTCAAAGATGAGAATTCTGTATTTATGTTATGTTGCTATTATAGCATTACCACTTTTCTTAGTTTTAACCTTACTTACTGCAGTTACTACTACATTAGGGTGCATAATAGGAGATGCCCGCTTTTGGGGCTATCATCCTGGTAAAATTTGGTCTAAAGCAATTTGTACTATTCTATTGCTACCTGTAAAAGTAAAAGGGAGAGAAAATATTGAGAAGGATAAATCTTATGTTTTTGTAGCCAATCATCAAGGTGCATTCGATATATTTCTAATATATGGATACTTACATAGAAACTTTAAGTGGATGATGAAAAAAGGCCTTCGTAAATTACCTTTTGTAGGGAAAGCTTGCGAAAGTGCAGGACATATTTTTGTTGAAAGGTCCGGCCCTAAAAAAATACAAGAGATGATTAATTCTACTAAGAAAACACTGGTTGATGGTGTATCTTTGGTAGTATTTCCTGAAGGAGCTAGAACCTTTACAGGCCATATGGGATATTTTAAACGAGGAGCTTTCCAATTGGCAGAAGATTTGGAAATGGACATAGTACCTATTACAATTAACGGGTCTTTTGATACTTTACCTAGAACTAAATATTGGCCCAGATGGCATAGATTAGAGATGATTATTCATGAACCAATACCATATACGGGAGATTCTAGCCCTAAAGAGATTAAAAGAAGACTAGACATTGCTTACACTGCCATAGAATCTGGACTTCCTCTAGATTATCAAGGTATGGTTGTAAATGAAGACCAAGAGGTTTTCGATTAAAGGATGAAGTTATATTCACTCTTATTTTAAGTATCAGCAAGTAAACTACATTTATAAATATTACTTATTATATTGTACAATATAATAAAGAGAGGACGGTTAAATCGTCCTCTCTTTATATTATACACTTTCTAAACAACTCTTATTAAACAAGGTTTTCCTGTAGATGGGTAATCTAAATCAAACTTTATTTCTACGTTTTTTATTTCATCTATCCTAGAAGGATTTACCAAGATGTTCTCTATAACAAAGCAATCGAGTTCTTCACAACGTTTATCTAACATTTGGTGATTTTCGCCATGATTCCCAATCCCAAAGGAGTCTATCATTATAAAAGAAGGGCTTTTAGATAAAATAACCTCTAATGACTCTTTAGATAATAGTGCATCTGATTTACCAAAATAAGATTTGCTACCATACTCATTTAAAAACATATTCTCTGTGAATAATAACAAGGACTTGCCTTCTAATAGCGGTAGTTTAGCCAATTTATCTATTGAGGGAATTCCTTTTCTACAGTCTAGAATATGCACCTCTACTTTAAATAAAGACTTTTTAGGAACTTTAGTATAACAATCTATATGCGTACCAAAGTGCCCTTTTGCCCCTAATTTATCAGCCTGTTTATTTAGCCACTCATAAGCTGGATGAGTGGACTTTAATTCAATATGTAAATTCATTTAATGCTATTTTTGAATGTAAAATACTATTCTACCATAAACTTTGTAGAATATAAAAAGTAATATTATTTCTAACAGTCACCAAAAATCAGGATTATACACTTTATTATTTGTCATAATTGTTAAAAAATCAGTCTTAACAAAGAAACAATATTTTTTTAACTTAATAAGCCTTACTAGTTGATATTTAATATTTTACAACTTTACAAAACCTAACTAAATTAACTAATATATTAATTTTTAAGCACTTACAGGTTGTAACAGTTTTGTCATATAGATTTTATTTATTATCTTTGACAAATAACCCAACTAAACCATTTAACTATGAATGTTAAGATGCAAATTAGAACAACTCCAGATTATATTGATCAATTAAAGGAGAATGAAATTTATGTTTTTGGAAGTAATTTACCAGGAATACACGTTGTTGGATCTGCCAATATTGCACACAATAGATGGGGTGCAAAGTGGGGAAAAGGCGTTGGACTAGCTGGACAAACCTATGCTATACCAACAATGCAAGGAACAATAGAGACTATCGAGAAGTATGTTAATGAATTTATAGAATTCGCTAAAAAGAATACTAATATGAAGTTTTTAGTTACTCCTATATGCGATATAGCTGGACTCCACCCTCGCAAAGTAGCACCACTATTTTATGAAGCTACAGAAATTCCTAATATCTATCTCCCAAATTGTTTTTGGGAATATTTAAGATAAACATACTATTTACATATCATAAAAGCCCCAATGCTCAATTGAACATTGGGGCTTTTATGATATAATGTATTCTAGTAATTTATAAAGCACTAGTCTTTTAGTATTCTTATAGAGTTTACTACAGCTAGGATTGTAACACCAACATCGGCAATGACAGCCTCCCACATGGTAGCAACACCTAATGCACCTAAAGCTAATACTCCTAACTTAATTCCAAATGCTAAGACTATATTCTGTTGTACTATGCTTTTTGTTTTTTTAGATATACTAATCGCTTCATTTATTTTTGATGGCTGATCTGTTTGAATCACAACATCTGCTATTTCAATAGCTGCATCAGAGCCCATGGCCCCCATAGCAACTCCCACATCACTCAAAGCCAATGCAGGCGCATCATTAATACCATCTCCAACAAAGCATATTATATTGTCTTTTTCTTTTTTGAGTTCCTCAATGTGCTGTACTTTTCCATCGGGAAGTAAACCTCCTATAGCCACATCTATACCTATTTGCCTACCAATATCTTCAGTTATAACTGGATTATCTCCACTTAACATCACAATATTTTTTATTCCATTTTTATGGAAACCTTTAACAGTATCTATTGCATCTTCTTTTAGCTTATCTGCAATCACTACTGCTCCTTGAAATTTATTGTCAAAACTCATAAGCACCGTAGTACCTACTATTTCACGGATAGATTCATCGTAATGTACATTATACTTATCAAGTAGCTTAGTATTACCTACTAATATTTGTTTTCCTTGATATGAAGAGACTATACCATAACCTGCTAACTCTTTTAAATCCTCTACTGCAACAACCATATCATTGGCAGGATTATAATGGTTAGTTATTGCTCTAGCAATAGGATGTGTTGAGTAACTCTCTACAGCAGACAAAGCCCCTATAAAGAAATCCTTATCAATTGACGGATCTGTATATATAATTTTTTGTACCTCAAATACACCCTCTGTAACTGTTCCTGTCTTATCAATAACAATTGTGTTAATTCTAGACAATATGTCTAGGTAATTGGCTCCTTTAAATAGAATACCCCGTTTTGAAGCGGCTCCTATACCTGCAAAATATCCTAATGGGATTGAAATTACTAGAGCACAAGGACAAGATATTACTAAAAAGGTAAGAGAACGATATAACCATGTTCTAAAAGAATAATCTGCAACAAAAAATATAGGAAGTAAAACTAATAAAACAGCTAAGCCAAATACTATAGGGGTATATACTTTAGCTATTCTACGTATTAATAGTTCTGTTTTGGATTTTCTATTTGTTGCATCTTGTACCATTGCCAATATTTTAGACAATGCTGTATTATTATAAGTTTCAGTTACTTCTAATAAAATGACACCTTCAAGATTAATCATACCAGCCAAAACTAAATCTCCCTTTTTCTTACTTTGTGGCACACTTTCTCCTGTCAGTGCAACAGTATTTAAACTAGCATTATCGGAAATTAGCTTACCATCTAAAGGCACTTTATCTCCTACTCTAATCTGAATTATATCACCAATCATAACCTCTTCTGCTAGCGTATGAACCACTTTATCATTTTGTAATAATAAGGCTTCATCAGTTCTAATATCTAATAAAGATTGAATGTTTCTTGTTGCTTTACCTACTGCTTTTCCTTGGAAGTATTCGCCAATAGAGTAAAAAAGCATAACAGCTATTGCTTCAGGGAACTGCTCTAAAGCCATTGCCCCAACTGTAGCTAATGTCATCAGAGAGAATTCGTTAAAGAAGTCTCTTTCTTTTGCTATTCCTTCATAAGCTTCCTTTATGATAGGTAGCCCTACTAGCAAGTAACCAGCTAAATAAATAATAACTAATATAAAATAAGGAATAACATTATTTAATGGAGAGTAAGTTATAATTAAACCCATCAAAAGAAATATAGCACTTGCTATTAGTCTTTTGACATTTAATTCTTCGTGACCATGATTGTGAGAACAGCCACAGCTTGAATGGCTTGAACAACTAGTACCATGTGAATGAACCTCTTGCTCTGTAGATGTACTATGCACATGAGATTCTTGTATTTTATTATCTTCTGACATATCCTTCTTTTTTATCATTCTTTATATGTCAAAGATACTAAGATAGTAGTGCAACCTAGTTGCGAATACTCTATCAATCTACTATTTTACTACAATTTTCACAAACCCCTTTTAATACAAAGTTTGCACTTTCATACTCAAAACCCTTAGGCAAGTTTAAACGAGGAATTGCTATATTCTTTAAACAATATATTTTATGGCATAAGCGACACGAGAAATGTACGTGTGCTGCCTCACCTGCACAAGTACAATGTCTCGAACACATCGAATACTTTATAGAACCTGAACCATCGTCTATACTGTGAAGCAACATTTTGTCATGAAATAAAGTAATTGTCCGAAAAATAGTCGATTTATCAATGGTCTCTAATTTAGACTCTAAGTCCATTAGGCTGAAAGCTTGTTCCATCTTCATCATCTCGTTTAGTACCAATAAACGAATTGCTGTAGGCCTTACATCTCGCTCTTTTAATCTTTCCTCTAGCTCTTGATTTTTACTCATAACGCTATTTGTTTTAATTTACTGATAATAAATAACTTGTATGTCATTTAAATCAGCATCAGCATACTTAACTAATAATTCTTTTAGTTGTTTTACAGCTTTTTCTAATGCAGTTGCCCCACTATATCCATTTAATAGAGCCAAAAACTCTTCAGTATCTACACGGAGTTTTGTTCTCTCCTCATCACTAGTAGGAGTTCCTATTCCTCCAATAGCATCTCTATATACGGGAAGCCCCTCTATATTGAGTATTCCCCTACCAATGCCTTCAAACTTTTCGTTTTCCTTACCAATTCCTAATGTTAAAGTATCTCCTTTTATATATGAAGCATCGAATCCTCCCATAGAAAGACCAGACTCCAATGACACTAAGTTAACCATATCAACAAGTGTATCAATCTGATATAGCGAAAGACCTCTTATAATTCTTCTTCTTAAAGCTTCGGCAGCAGGTCTATACCTATTTGGATCTTTTTTGCACTTTTTATAAACTTCCCTAGTAGCTTGTATAGGCTCTATAAGTTTTATATCGGCAGTAGTATAGTTATCCTTAATATATTTACAAAACTCATTAATTTCTATCCATAACCCTTCACTATATTTCGAGTTTTTAACACGAGTATATATAGCTGCTCCTACAAACTCTGGCGCTACTTCCTTTAATTCTTCCGTTACCTTAATATTAAACCTCATAATTATAATAACATAATAGCAGTACAGTTTCTTCCTGAACGTATACCTAATTTACGGGCAGAAAAGAATTCATTACTTTTCATATAAGTACATAATCCTGACACTTCAATGTTTTTTTGTAACAAGCCTGCACTTATTAATAGCTCTTCATTTGCTTTCCACAAATCTATATGAAACTTATCAGTTATAGAATTCTTTTGAAGAATATTAAGCATATTAAAACCTCCTTTTCTAAACTCTTCAACAACTTCATTTCCTACCTCAAAGGCCTCTACAGATATACTGGGTCCTATACATACTTTTATATCCAAAGTGTTACAATGATATATAGATGTCATTAATTGAATTACTTTCAATGCAATCTTTTTCACTGTTCCTCTCCAACCTGCATGAGCAACTCCCACTACTTGTTTACAAGGATCATAGAATACAATTGGAACACAGTCTGCCGTAGAAATCGTCAATAACACCTTTGGAACATTCGTTATTAAAGCATCTACACCATTTAATAAAACTTGCTGTTCCTTTTCTGGCAAAGAGATAGTTCTTTCATCTATAATTAGACAGTTATCTTCATGAGTTTGGTAGGGTATAATCTTACACCTATAGTCACAAGGCAATAGTTTATTTACTATTTTCCAGTTTTCTTCAACGCACTCTATATCATCTCCGGAAAAAGGAGAACAGTTTAGAGAGGCAAATTTGGCTTTGCTTTTTCCACCTAACCTAGTTGTGGTAAAACAAAAAATGTTGGGGTAGCTCTTCAAAGAACTAAACCCCAACATCTCTTTATTAGTTGTTATATTATACATTAGTCAATAACTTCTTCGTCGTTGTCTTCGTAATCAAATTCAATATCATCAAAATCTTCTTCTTCCTCATCCATTTCATAATCGAACTCAAAGTCATCAAGTTCATCTACCTCCTCTTCCATTGCTGGTTTTGGAGCATGGACAATAGATTCTATTTTATTACTTTCTTTATTTAGTTCTTCCCAAATAATATCATTTAATTGAGTAATATTATATTGAGTTACAGCCGATATAAAGATATGAGGTACTCCATCAGGCAACGTTTCTTCTATTTCATCCATTAACTCTTGATCTAGCATATCAGACTTAGAAATAGCCAATATTCTTTGTTTATCTAGCATTTCTGGATTAAATGTTCGAAGCTCGTTGAGTAGAATTTCATACTCTTTTCTTATATCATCACTATCTGCAGGGACTATAAAAAGTAATAATGAATTGCGTTCAATATGCCTTAAGAATCGTAATCCTAGTCCTTTTCCTTCACTAGCACCTTCAATAATACCTGGAATATCTGCCATAACAAACGATTTTCCTCCTCTGTATGACACTATACCTAAATTAGGCTCTAATGTTGTAAATGGATAATTAGCAATCTTTGGTTTTGCTGCAGAAACGACCGATAATAGGGTAGATTTACCAGCATTCGGGAAACCTACTAAACCAACATCAGCCAACAGTTTTAACTCTAAGATTACAGTCATTTCTTGCATTGGTTCTCCTGGTTGTGCATATCTTGGAGCTTGGTTTGTTGCCGATCTGAAATGGCAATTACCTAAACCACCTCTACCACCTTGTAATAATACAAACTCTTGACCATGTTCTGTTATATCACAAACATACTCTCCAGTTTCTCCATTAAATACAACTGTACCACAAGGTACCTCTATAATCTTATCAGCACCATCTTTTCCAAAGCATTTCTTTCCACTTCCTGATTCACCATGATCGGCAAACACATGACGTTCATAACGTAAGTGTAAAAGAGTCCAGTAATTACGATTTCCACGTAAGATTACATGACCTCCTCTTCCACCATCTCCACCATCAGGACCACCTTTGGGTACAAACTTCTCACGTCTCATGTGAGTTGAGCCACGTCCTCCTTTACCTGATCGGCAGTAGATTTTCACATAATCAACAAAATTAGATTCAGCCATATATATTTTAAATTAACTAATTCCTTATAATATTTAAATTACGCTTTTTTTGCATCAATAGCTTTTACAATTTCAGCAAATATTGCTTCTAATGTACCTAAACCATTAATATGAGCGTGTAGATTTTCTTTTTTATACCAATCAATAAGAGGTGCTGTTTGAGAATGATAAACAGTAAGACGTTTTTTAATAGTCTCTTCATTATCATCTGCACGTCCAGACTCTTTACCTCTTTTAATTAGTCTTGTCATTAATTCTTCTTCTGGAACATCAAGTTCAAGCATTACAGAGATCTTTTGGCCTCTTTTTTCTAACATTTCTTTTAATGCTTCAGCTTGAGCAATTGTTCTTGGAAAACCGTCAAAGATTACACCTTTACTCTCTTTAAAGCTATCAAAAACATCAGCAAGGATATCTACCATTAATGAATCTGGTATTAATTGACCTTGATCAATATAACCTTTAGCTGTTTTACCAAGTTCTGTACCGTTTTTAATTTCACTTCTCAATACATCACCTGTAGAGATATGATTTAAACCATATTTTTCTACAATATGCTCACTTTGAGTTCCTTTTCCTGAACCTGGAGCTCCAAAAATAACAACGTTCAACATGTCTTATTCTAATTTATAAATTTAATTACTCAACAAGTGTATAAATATGAGGCAGATTACGTGCATATCCATCATAATCTAGACCATAACCTAAGATAAAATCATTGGGTATTTCAAAAGCAACATACTCAATATCTAAATCTACTTTAAGTTTTTCAGGTTTAACTAACAAAGATGCAATATGAATCTCTTTAGGGTTTCTAGTTCCTAATGTTTCTAATAGTCTTTCCATAGTAAGACCAGTATCTACTATATCTTCAACAATGACAATTGTTCTTCCTGAAATATCTTCATTAAGACCAATTACCTCTTTCACAACTCCTGTAGATGCTACACCTTCGTATGAAGCTAATTTAATAAAAGACATTTGACAAGGAAAATTGATTTTTTTCATCAAATCAGAACAAAACATAAATGCTCCGTTCAACACTATAATGAAAAGAGGATTCTTGTCTGCCAACTTTTCGTTCATCTCTTTTGCAACTCTATCTACCTGTTCTGCTATTTGCTTATCAGATATAGTTACTTTAAACTCGTTACCGTTTACAATGATATTATCCATGACTGGCTTTATTTTTTTTAAGAATAGAATGCAAAAATACAACTTTTATTCTTCTTATAGCGAGTTCAAATAGTCAAATTTATTTAAGAGTGTTAAAACAGCTATATATTAAAATAAATTTAAATGTTTAAAACGTTTTTATAAAAAGTTTTCTATGAAAGTTTTTAAACTTGATAAATTAAATAGATATTTGTAATTCAACTTTAACATTTAATTAATTGTAAATTTACTATGAGAAATCACATTAAAACTTTTTTAATGGGGATTTGCATACTTGCTTTTACAGCGTGTGCCTCTCCTAAAGATGGACCCCTCCAACCTATTAAGACAGTAGTTCCTGAAAGACCTGCTGGACAAACTCATGTTGTAGGATTAACTACTCCCAAATTAGAAAACGTAAGAGTCGGATTTATTGGACTAGGAATGCGTGGACCTGGTGCTGTACAGCGTTTTACACATATCCCTGGAACTGAAGTAATAGCTCTATGCGATATTAGACCAGAACGTGTTGAGGCAACTCAAAAGATATTAGACCGAGCAGAGCTGAAACGCGCTGCCGAATACGCTGGAGAAGAAGATTCATGGAAAGCACTATGCGATAGAGATGATATTGACTTAGTATATATTGCTACAGATTGGGCTCACCATGCAGAAATGGCAATATATGCCATGGAAAAAGGTAAACATGTTGCGATAGAGGTTCCTGCAGCTATGACATTAGATGAAATTTGGGCACTAATCAATACATCAGAAAGAACGAGAAAACATTGTATGCAATTAGAAAACTGTGTATACGATTTCTTTGAGTTGACAACATTAAATATGGCTCAACAAGGACTTTTCGGAGAAATTCTTCATGTTGAAGGTGCTTATATACATAACTTAGAAGATTTCTGGTCATCATACTGGAATAACTGGAGACTTGACTATAACAGAAAACACAGAGGAGATGTATACGCTACTCATGGCATGGGACCAGCTTGTCAATTACTAGATATTCATAGAGGAGATAAAATGAATTATCTTGTTGCTATGGATACAAAATCGGTTAATGGCAAAGCAAATGCTGAAAAATACTATAAAGAAGATGCTTCTGATTTTAAAAATGGTGATCATACACTAACTCTTATCAGAACAGAAAATGAAAAAACAATCCACATTCAACATAATGTAATGACTCCACGTCCTTACAGCAGAATGTACCAATTAACAGGTTCTAAAGGTTTTGCAAATAAATACCCTGTATCTGGATATGTACTACAACCAGAACAAGTAGAGCCTTCAATTGTACCTAATCACGAAGATCTTAACTCACATGGGTTTGTTCCTGAAAATGTAAAAGCTGCATTAATGGCAAAATATAAACACCCAATACATCAAGAGTTAGAGGAAACTGCTAAAAAAGTAGGTGGACATGGTGGAATGGACTTCATTATGGACTATAGACTTGTATATTGTCTTCAAAACGGATTACCTCTTGACATGGACGTTTATGACTTAGCAGAATGGTGCTCATTGGCAGAACTTACAGCTATATCTATAGAGAATAATTCTGCTCCTGTAGAGGTGCCAGATTTTACTCGTGGTCATTGGAACGATATTAAAGGTTTTAGACATGCTTTCTCTAAATAATAATAAGAGTAACATATAATTTATAACGCAAGTAATGGTTTTTATCATTACTTGCGTTATTGTATTAATATTAAGAAGACTAACTAATTATATTCATCTAACAAATATTAAAATGATTCCAACAATTTCGAAGAAATTCCTTCCGTTAGCATTGGCTTCTCTATTTATTGGAGGTTCTACGGCTATTGCTAAAGAAGACACTAAGAAACCTTATTGGCAAGATGTTCAAGTAGTTGAGGTTAATAAAGAGTATCCTCGTACTTCGTTCATGACTTTTGATAGCCAAAAAGATGCCTTAAATCAAAAATTTGAAAACAGTAAGTTTTACAAATCCCTTAATGGAGTTTGGAAATTCTTTTTTGTAGATAGCTATAAAGATCTACCAGAAGACATTACAAGTGCTAATGTAAACACGAGCACTTGGGCTGATATAAAAGTTCCAGGAAACTGGGAGGTACAAGGCCATGGAGTAGCAATTTATACCAACCATGGTTATGAATTCAAACCAAGAAACCCACAACCACCACATTTGCCAGAAGCAAACCCTGTTGGAGTATATAGAAGAAATATTTCTATTCCACAAGATTGGGATGGTAGAGATGTTTTCTTACATATTGGTGGAGCAAAGTCTGGACTTTATGTTTACATTAATGGAGAAGAAGTAGGTTATAGCGAAGATTCTAAAAACCCTGCAGAATTTTTAATTAATGACTACCTAAAACCAGGAGAAAATGTATTAACTCTAAAAATATTCCGTTGGAGTACAGGATCTTACCTAGAGTGTCAAGACTTCTGGAGAATTAGCGGTATTGAAAGAGATGTATATCTTTTCTCTCAGCCAAAAACTGCTATTAGAGACTTTTACGTTAAATCTTCTTTAGATGATACATTCACAAACGGAGATTTTAAATTAAATGTTAAACTAAGAAACAACGAAACTACACCACAAAGAGTAGATTTATCTTATTCTATCATTGATGATAAAGGTAAACAAGTAGCAACAGACTATCAAACAACTCTTATTAATCCAAATAGTGAAGCTACTTCTTCATTCACAAAAGTTATTCCTAACCCTAAAACTTGGACTTCTGAAGCTCCAAACCTTTACAAGTTAGTAATGACTCTTAAAAAAGATGGAGAAGTAATAGAGGTAGTTCCTTTTAACCTTGGATTTAGAAGAATTGAAATTAAAGAGACTAATGAGCTTGCTCCAAACGGCAAACCTCTTAAATTATTCTTTGTTAACGGACAACCAATCAAACTGAAAGGTGTTAACGTACATGAGCATAATCCTAAAACAGGTCATTATGTTACTGAAGATATTATGATTGAAGATTTCAAAATAATGAGACAACATAATATCAACTCTGTAAGACTTTCGCACTATCCACAAAGCAGAAGATTTTACGAGTTATGCGACGAGTATGGACTATACGTTTATGACGAAGCAAATATTGAAAGTCATGGTATGTACTATGATCTTAGAAAAGGCGGTTCATTAGGTAATAATCCAGAGTGGCTAAAAGCACACTTAGACCGTACAATCAATATGTTTGAAAGAAATAAAAACTACCCATCTCTTACTATATGGTCATTAGGTAATGAAGCAGGAAACGGATATAACTTCTATCAAACTTATTTATGGGTTAAGAATGCTGATAAAGAGTGGATGGGAAGACCCGTAAACTATGAAAGAGCTCAATGGGAATGGAATAGTGACATGTACGTACCTCAATATCCTGGTACTAAATGGTTTACTTCAATTGGAGAAAGAGGAAGCGACAGACCTGTTGTTCCTTCTGAATACTCACACGCAATGGGTAATTCTAACGGTAATATAGCTGCACAATGGAACGAAATATACAAATATAAAAATCTTCAAGGTGGCTATATTTGGGACTGGGTAGATCAAGGTATTCTTGAAATAGATAAAGATGGTGTTCCATACTGGACATATGGAGGCGACTATGGTGTTGATACTCCTAGCGATGGAAACTTCTTATGTAATGGTTTAGTTAACCCAGATCGTGATCCACACCCAGCTATGGTCGAGGTAAAATATGCACACCAAAACATTGGTTTTAAAGTAGTAGATGCTTCTAAAGGTCTAGTAGAGGTTACTAATAGATTCTACTTCACAAATCTTGACAAGTACAAAATTACTGCGAAATTAATGAAGGATGGAAAAGTAGTACGTCAAAAAGACATCAGCCTAAAATTAGACCCTCAAGAATCTAAAGAGGTAACTACTTTTGGCATCAAAAATGTTAAAGACAACACTCCTTCTGAATACTTTGTAAATCTTACTGTAGAGACAAAACAACCTGAAGTTTTAGTTCCTGCTAATTTTGAAATTGCATCAGAGCAGTTCCAAATACCTACAAATGTAACTGATAGAAAGTTTAATACTACTGGCCCTACATTATCTTTAAAAGAACAAGGTAATACTATAGAAGTATCTTCTACTAAATTGAACTTTATTTTTGATAAAAAAGCTGGTGTTGTAACTTCTTATAAAGTAAATGGACAAGAGTACTTCAAAGATGGCTTTGGAATTCAACCAAACTTCTGGAGAGCTCCAACTGATAATGACTATGGTAATGGTGCGCCAAAACGCTTACAAATATGGAAAGAGTCAAGCAAAAACTTTAACGTAATTGAAGCAAATGCAAAACAAGAAGGTAAAAACATTGTTGTTACCGCAAACTATCTACTTCCAGCTGGTAACTTCTACGTAGTGAATTATACAATATTCCCTTCTGGAGCTATCTCTACTGATATAGAATTTACATCAACAGAAAGAGAAGCTGACGAAATAGAAGTATCTGAAGCTACTAAAACTGCCACCTTTACTCCTGGTAACGAGGCTGCAAGAAAAGCATCTTCTAAACTAGAAGTTCCTAGAATTGGTGTACGTTTTAGACTTCCTGCTACTATGAACTCTGTATCTTACTTAGGACGTGGACCACTTGAAAACTATATAGATAGACAAGCTGCTTCTCATGTTGGATTATACAATACAACTGCAGAAGATATGTATTACAACTATGTAAGACCTCAAGAAAATGGCCATAGAACAGACGTAAGATGGGTGTCATTAGGTAAAGGAAAAGGATTAACCATCTTTGCAAATGATGTGGTAGGCTTCAATGCATTAAGAAACTCTGTAGAAGACTTTGACTCTGAAGAGACTGTAAATAGACCATACCAATGGGGTAATCTTTCTCCTGAAGAAGTGGCTAATAAAGACGAAGCTAAAGCTAAGAACTCTTTAAGAAGAATGACTCATGTTAACGATATCAAATTTAGAGATTTTGTAGAAGTATCTATTGATATGTTACAACAAGGTGTTGCTGGTTATGATAGCTGGGGAAGCAGACCAGAGCCTCAACATACTATTTATGCTAATAAAGATTACAAGTGGGGATTCACTATTATTCCTAACTAAAAATCTTAACCTATAATTTTAAAACGGCTAGTAATAAAAATTACTAGCCGTTTTTTATTACTGTAAGCAAAGTAGTACAAATTGAGCTGTTATGTCGGCAACATACTCCATTATAGTATAAGACTTCGTTCATTGCCGACATACCTCTCCTATATTGCCGACATACCTGAGGTTTGTTGCCGACAAGCTTCAAGCATGTCGGCGACTTACAATAACCATATCGTTAAGATAGTTTTAGCAGATCGATATACCAGTGTCTTCACATACGCAGAGCCATAAAAAATCCCCCTAATAATTAATCTATTAGGGGGATTTTTACATTTATTCAACCTTAACAATTATTGCTTATACTCTCTATACATTAATAGTAAGTGAGAAGCGCTCCAACTAAAATGAGGTGCTTTTAACCTTTTACCAGTATGGCTATCGTAATTTTCATGAATTGGTGCACCATTACTCAATCCATCTAATCGATCAAAGACTTGCTCCGTGTACTTATCAGCTAAATCTGAATAGCCATAATTTCTTAAGCCTTTAATAGCAAAATAGGTCTGATCCAACCATATTGGACCACGCCAATAACCATTTGACATATACTTCGGATTATTAGCTGCAATTGTAGGGAAAGGTATATATGTTGAAAACATATTTGTATCTGTTAACATGACCATAGCCCTATCCATTTGCTCTTTAGTAGCAAGCCCTGTCCATAACGGAATATATGCTTCACTTCCTGGTTCTTTTATAAAAGAACCATCACTTAATTTTCTATCATAGAAAAAGCCTGTCTCATCATCAAAGAAATATTCTGCAACTTTATCTCCAATTTTAGGCATATCAAACTTTTCTCCCAATACTTTTGAAAACTTAGTTAGCAACTGCCATTCGTAAGCTAAAAATGCATTCAGATCTACACTCTCTTGGTCAAAGCTCCAAGCATCGCTAGAGTTTTTAACCATTTTAGCATAGTCAAATCGAATAGCATTATCCATGCCACTTTCCCATGCCGCTGCTTCAATTGTTCCATCGGTAGATCCAAATTCACAGAAACCATTATTGTCATGATCTCGCTTATTGTACCACCACTTATAATATGCCAATAGCTGAGGATACATCTCTTTCAAAAAAGAGGTATCTTTAGTTGCTTCGTACACTGCATCTACTGCCCAACATGCTAAAGGAGGTTTACTATCTCTAGCATTATTTTCTGCTGTATCTACATATATACAATCAATAATCATACCATCATCAAGTTGGTAGTCAAACATAGAGCGAATCATATTTTTAGACAGCTCTGGAGTTACATCTGCCAAGGGAATAACGAACTTCCAAGTATCCCATGCCCAAAAACCCATAAAGTATCCCACTGCATGACTAGGCACAATACCTTCATGCAATAGGCCTCCTTTATTAGTTTTCCAGTTAGATAGTAACGTTACCATCGACTTCACAGCTATTCTATCGTATGCTTCCGACATATCTGTTCTTAAAATCTTCTCTAAATAACCATTCCATCTTAGCTTGTTTTCTACAAAAACATTTTCAGGATTACTTAAATAAGAAGATGCTTTCTGGATACCCGCTCCTTTTTCTGCCTTATTTGAAAAAGTAGATATTGCTACATACATTTTATTCGAAGCTACTGATGCTTTGTAATTATTATCTGTCAACTCGACCAGAACTTCAGGTTCAAAACTTAATACTGTAACTTCTCCAGTAGGATGACTTACAATTATTTTATTATGATCCTTAGTTATTATAGAGTTTTCCATCCACTCAACACCTTGTACCGAAATAGATTTCAAGCTCTTCTCACTCTCTATTTTTAATAATGCTGTGTGTGCATCAGCAAATACTAAAGACTGATTAATAACTAGCTGCGCAGAGTTTTCTAACTTCATTGTTAGCAATCCTGGATAATATACAGTCTCTTTTAGATTCAAATCGGAGCTATTATCTAGAGCTACAGCTGCCTTTACCAACCATGTTCGATAATCTAAACTATATGGACCACAAAACCCTAAAATAGGAGCATTTTGCTCGGGCGGAGTGAAACCAATCCAAGCACCCTGATCAACAAACCATCCACCACCTCTATTTTCTGCTGATGGAGTGAAAGTTATATCCAATATATCGGCAAACTTTGTCTGATAATCTTTGGCAACTGTTGTATTATCATTGCCACATGCTGTTATACATATAGCAATGATAAAATATATTATAGTATTATATGACTTCATAAATAATCTCATTTTAGAACCATAATTTTAAAGACTTATCTTTTATATCTTGTGCAGAAGATACTGGAACTATAGTAAATGAATAACTATAGTCTTTAGGAGATATCGTATACTCAGGGTGTACTTGAGCACCCCATGTATTATCTCCTCCAACGCCCATTTGTTTGTAATCTAAGTTTAGCCACACGAAATCTTGTTTTTGAACACTACCACCATGTTTACGCTCTATATCAAAAGGAACATAATCAATAGCTTCTTGATCAAAATTCCATGCACTAACTGCCATTGGTTTTTCTGCTATAAACAATAATCCTCTATTTTGCTTATTACAAAGAGCTACCCAGCGCACATCACATTTATTAGCTGTTTCTTGTGCTCTTACGTAAGGATGGTATTGATTCCAAACTGTTGAAGAGTATTTACCAATTAATGCAGACATTTTACGATCTTCATAATTTTCATGCGGTCCTCTACCCAGCCAAGTCATCTCTTCAAACTCTGGTTGTAAAACAGCATATACTCCTAAACGAGGAATCTCTGGCAAATTATTTTTATCTGTTTTAAAGTTTACATCTACCTTCATGGCTCCGTTAGAACTAATAGTATATATCAGCGACATATTTATACCTGCCTCCTCATTACTAAATGTTGATAAGACTTTTATAAATTTACCATGCTCTATTTTTTCTACATCGAAATTAGAAAGTGTCATATTATTCATTGCTCTCTTCCAAATAGCACATCTATCCAAAGTTCCATTAGCAACATCATTATCTGTTAAAGCTCTCCAAAAATTAGG
Source organism: Bacteroides sp. (assembly GCA_030151885.1). Classification (GTDB taxonomy): domain Bacteria; phylum Bacteroidota; class Bacteroidia; order Bacteroidales; family Bacteroidaceae; genus Bacteroides_E. The sequence goes on along the minus strand of JASLCG010000003.1, from coordinate 42,924 downwards.
TTTAAAACCCTCTTTAAAATAAGAGTTTCCTCCTTGCTTATAAGTAACTAATTCACCTGTTGTAGAATTAAATTCTACAGATAAGTCTGCCCCCGATACAGTTGTTAGCTCTTTTGCTTTTCTTACAGATAATACATCATTAGAAGGCTCTACTACTCTACTTTCGCTAGTATTATTAGGCAATAACCACTGTGCAGTAGCTACAACATGATTTTTATCAACTAGTTCTGTAGCATCGTTTGTTTTAGCTATTACATTCAAAAAATACTCTTGTCCAGCTATAAAATCATTTTCGTTGTATGGTACTTTAACTATAGCCTTTTGCTGAGCTGTAAGCTGTGGTACATCTAAAATACCAGACTGAATTACCTCACCATTAGTCTCAACAGACCAGTAAGTTGTATAAGAAGATAAGTCTATAAAGTCATGTCTATTTTTTACTTCAACAGCTTTAGGTGTGAATACAGCAGGTTGGAAATCTATATACTGATATACTTTTTTCACTTCCCAGATATGAGGATTTAAACTTCTATCGGCAGCTACAAGCCCATTGGCACAAAAGTTAGAATCATTTGGAACACCTACAAAACCTAAATCGCCACCATATGCCCATATGTCTTTACCATTATCGTCTTTAATTGCAAATGTTTGGTCAACCCAATCCCAAATAAAGCCTCCTTGTAACTGGTCATATTCATATATTAAATCCCAATAATCTTGTAAGTTACCTACACTATTACCCATAGCATGAGCATATTCACACAAAATTAATGGTCTAGTTTGGCGCTGATTTACATGTTCTCTTAACCACCATATACGACCATACATAGGACAATAAATATCAGAGAGTCCAGTTCTTCTAGAACCTTCGTATTGTACAGGTCTAGTTGGATCAAAGTTTTTAGTCCAATGGTATATTTTATCAAAGTTATCTCCATATCCCGACTCATTACCTAAAGACCATGTTACTATTGATGTGAAGTTTCTATCACGTCGAACCATTCTTTCCATTCTTTCTTGAAAAGCATTTGCCCAGTCTGGATAGTTTGCTAAAGTACCATCTTTATGATGCTCCATACCGTGGCTCTCTAAATTAGCCTCATCAATTAAATAAATTCCATAGTAATCGCATAATGCATACCATTCAGAATGATTTGGATAATGACTACAGCGTACTGCATTCAAATTAAACTGCTTCATCAATTTAATATCTTGAATCATACTTTCAATAGTAATTGTACGCCCATTATATGGATCATGTTCGTGTCTGTTAACCCCTTTAAATAAGATTGCAACATCATTAATTTTAATTTGGCCTCCTTTCATCTCTACTGTTCTAAAGCCAAAAGGATGTACAATACTCTCTAGTGGTTGTTTTTTTGCATCGAATAAGTTTATTACTAATGTATATAGATTTGGAGCCTCTGCCGACCATTTTTTTACTTCCGATACGATAGTCTCAAAATGAACAGCACTTGGTGATTTAAGATTTGATAAATTTACTTTTTTAGCATACAGCGTAGTATTACCATCTAATACTTTTACCTCTACCGAGTGTTTTTTCTGAAGGCTTGATAAGTCTAAAGACAAGTCCAACTCACCATCTTTATAGTTATTGGTTAGAGATGCATTTAGTTTAAAATCATCTACTCTAACCTTTGGACGAGCATAAACATAAACACTCCTCTCTATGCCACTGTACTTCCAGTAGTCTTGATCTTCAAGATAAGAACCATCACTATACCTAAATACCTTTACTGCCAATTTATTGGTAGTACCATCTTTTGTTAAATAGGGAGTGATATTAAAATGTGCGGGTAGCCTGCTGTCTTCACTATACCCTACTTCTTGACCATTTATCCAAAGATAAAAAGCCGACTCAACACCTTCAAAATCAATAAAAATATCGTTGTTAGCCCACGAAGTTGGAATGTCAAAATAGTGTATATATGAACCTACAGGATTATAATCTGACGGAACAAACGGAGGGTTAGGAGGAAACGGGTAACTAACATCTGTGTAAATAGGTGCATCGAAGCCTTGTAGCTCCCAACTTCCTGGAACTTTTATATCAGACCATGTAGAGTAGTTGTAATCTGTCTTCCAGAAATCATTGTCTGCTAAAGAAGGGTTCTTCGCATACTTAAACTTCCATGTTCCATTAAGCGAAATTCGCCTTTCGGAACTCTCATTTAATTTAAATCGATCTTGAGCATCTTTATTAAGCTGCTCTAATGCTAAACTCTCATTTAAATAAGGAGTGAAATGAGCTCTCATAGGCTCCCTATTTATCTGATTAACTTCAGGATTCTGCCACGGCACATTATCCTTTGCCAGCGCAAAGCTACCTGATATACTTACTAGTAAAAATAAACCAATTGAACTAAATAATTTTTTCATACTTATATTGAACAAAATAATGTAACCAAAAACGGTACACTAAAGTCCACTACAAAACCATGAAAAATTGAAACCACAATAAATTCTTTACCCGAGTACTTTGTAATAACTGGCAATGTTGTATCCATAGATGTAGCACCACCCACAGATATTGGAGCCAGCTTACCAAAATATCTAACAAGAAGAGGAGCAAATACCAACGCTGTTAACTCTCTAATAATATTAGATATAAGCGCAATCGTTCCTAATTCAGGTCCTTTATACTCTGTTATAAAAATACTAGACAATGAGTAGTAGGCAAAACCAGACCCTACTGCCATACAGTCTGCAGGCGTACGGTGAGGTAAGAAATAACTAATAAAAGCTGTTCCTGCCAAAGTTCCTACAATTGTCATCACAGGTAATAATAGAAGTCTTGGATTCAAATTTTTAAAGCTACGTAGTGTTTTTGTGTCGTTCCCTATTCCGAACCCTACACAAAACATTAGTGCACATAAAACATTGAAACTATAGTGGTTTTCTACAAAAAAAGAAGGTATTAAATTAAAGTAGGCTAATAATGCTCCAACAGCAAAAAATCCTACTATTACTAAACTTCCTAACATATGCTATTTAATTTATTTTTTAGACTTTTTATCCTTTTCTTTGGTTAAGTACTTCCATAGAGCTAAAGCTAATAAACTACTACCTAACATTGCAGCAGTAGTAATTATTAATGCCTCCATCCCTATAGTTCCTAATCCAGTTACAACAGACTCATTACTACCAGCTTCTATACCTAATAAGAATAACAGAAGCCAAATAAATAATGTGATTATTTTCTGTATCCAGTTTATCTTAGTCTTTCTAAAAAGGAATCCTAAAAAAACACCTGAGAGCATAAATCCAATTACAACAAACATATTCTTACAGTTTTTATGCAAAGATAACCACTCTCAGGTAATTAAAAGTAGTTTTATGTTAAAATATCTCTTTTTTTACATAAACCACTCTCTATTTTTATTTAATTGCTTCATTTGAGTTAATCTCACTCAATGGAGTCGGATAGAAAGCATGTTTATCAAGTTTAAAATTAGGGCGACCAGACTCATTCATAGCCTTTTCCAGTTTTCCCCATCTTCTCAAATCATACCATCTCCAGTTTTCAAGTGGGAACTCAATAATTCTTTCGTGCTCTATTTGATCTTTTACATCTTCATATGTAGTTCCTACCATCGGAGGCATATCTCCATGCTTAGCTCTAACTTCATTAATTAAAGGAATAGCTTCTGCAGTTCTTTTTAACTCGTTCAGAGCTTCTGCCTTCATTAATAAAACATTTGCATACCTCATTAAAGGCAAGTTTATTGCAGAGTCATTCTTATCCATTTTTTCTCTAGTTGCAGGAAGTAATTTATGGAAAACAGGTCTGTCGTAGTAGTTGTACTCTCCTGTAGGTTTATCATTACTATCTAACACAGCCGTTTTAAATAGATCTTTATAATCTACCCCAAACACTTTTCCTGTTCCGTCATTAAAATAAGGAAGTTTACAAAAAATAGTATGGTATAATCTTTTATCATATAATCCTGCATTAGAGATTTCTCCCTCTTTCTTAAACTCATTCACAAGCATTTCACTTGGTATTATCTCGTCCCATCCTCCTAATTCTTCTGCAGCAATCCACTTATGTGCTTGTGTAGTATAATTTGCTCCATTAGCATTATTCATAGTGAACTGTAATTCAAATATAGACTCTTTACAGTTTTTATTTTCACCATTAAACATACTTTGGAAATCTTCTTCAAGCTCATAACCAGTAACCTTATTGAAAGCAGCTATAGCTAATTCTAAATACTCTTGCTTCTTTTCAGACTCTTCATAAGCTCTAGTTAAATATACAAACCCTAAATAAGATTGTACAGCACCATGTGTAACACGTCCTAAGTTTTCACCATCATATTTTTTAGGTAATACAGAAGCTTTTTCTAAGTCTGCGGTAATAAACTCCCATGCATCTATTCTAGGCGAAGTAACTTTATCTAAATCTCCAGGAGATGTAATATACTTATCTCTAATAATTATTTGCTCCCAGTTTAATAGGTTTTTAAGATGATAATAAGCTCTTAAAAAGTATGCTTCTCCCTTAATTTGAGCCCTCTTTTCTTCTGATATCTGATCACTTGCAATTTCACTTATTTTCTCTATGACCTGATTTGCAAATGATATTCCGATATAATTATTCCTCCAATAGTAAAGGAATTGTGAGTTACCATTGGTATAATTAAAGTTTGACAACTCTACCCAATTAGGATAATTCATAGCATCGTTTCCTAAAACTACTATATCTTCTCTATAAGCCTCTACTGGCCACTTAATCTCTGCATAGTCCCATGTATTAGTTGAGTTCTCTAGTTGAGAATATGCAGCAGATATAGCTCCTTCTGCATCTTCAAGATCTCTCCAATACGTATCAGTAGTCAATTGATCTGGCGATTTTTGTGTTAGAAAGTCGCTACAAGAAGATAATAGTCCTACTAATAAAACACTAAATATATATGTATACTTCTTCATAATATTCAATTTAAAGTTAGAATGAAATTTGAGCACCCACTGTAAATGAACGAGTGAATGGGAATATTAATTTATCAACTCCTGCATTAAGCACCCCACGTGAGAATTCTGGATCAACACCATCGTAACTTGTTATAGTAAACAGGTTTTCTGCACTCACATAAACTCTACAACGCTCCATATATGCTTTTCTAGCAATCATCTTAGGTAAAGAATAACCTATTTGTAATTGACGCATTTTTAAGAAATCCCCTTTTTCTAAGAATCTATCAGACTCTCTTGTATTTCCATTAGGGTCTTGGTATATAGCACGTGGTACGCTTGTATTCTTGTTTTCCGGAGTCCAAGCATTTAATGATGATTTAAGGAAGTTTGATCCCGAGTTCATTCCTTCATAGTAGTATTTGTTAGCATTATACAGTTTATTACCAAATCCGCTACCAAACACCATTGATATATCGAATCCTTTATAAGAAGCTCCTAAGTTTAAACTTGCTTCAAGTTTAGGTATTCCCGATCCTGCATAATATTTATCGTCATCATTAATAGAACCATCTTTATTTGTATCGACAAATATTAAATCTCCAGGTCTTGCATTAGGCTGTAACAGTTCTCCTTTTTCATTTACATGTGCCTGTACCTCTTCCATGCTTTGGAAAATGCCAGCAGTTTTATATAGATAGAACGCTCCAATAGGTCTGCCTACTCTTGTTTCTGTTGGGTAGTGCTCTGTACCATATTTCAATCCTTCTCCTGTAATTACTTGATTCTCGCTAGATAAAGCCTTAACTCTATTTCTTGTTGTAAACAGATTAAAGCCAACATTATAATGGAAATCATTCACATTATGATTCCATTCAGCCTCTAATTCAAATCCTTTATTTTCAATTTCACCAACATTCAATATAGGGTTTTGCAATCCTGAAGAGGGTGGTAATACTTTATAAATTAACAGATCCTTAGTTGTATTGATATAATAGTTTAAACCTAAGGTTAACGCATTATCGAAGAAGCCTAAATCTAGCCCTAAGTTTTTAGAGTCCGTAGTTTCCCATTTCAAAGTCCTATTTTCTAATCCTCTTGCAATACTTCCTGGCCAAGGATTTTCTCCATTACCCTTAACATAACCTTGATATTTTGTATTATAAGTACTTATAATAGCTTGGAAATCATATTTACCTAAAGCATTTTCATTACCTAATTTACCCCAGCTCATTCTTAGCTTTAAATTATTTAGAACAATATCTTTAGGGAAAAATGCCTCTTCAGAAATTCTCCATCCTAATGCTAAAGAAGGAAATACACCCCATCTATTATCAGAACCAAATTTAGAAGAACCATCATATCTCATTGTTCCTTGTACCAAGTATCTGTTGTCGTAGTTGTAATTTAATCTACCAAAGAATGATGCTCTGTTATATTTCCAATAACTACCAGAACCATCGTATGTACCACCTTTACCAGCATCAATTGTAGGGAAGTTTTCATCTAAGAATCCAGCAAACTCTTCGGAAGAGGCTAATTTTCCATCTTTAACCTGATAGACAGTTGTTTTACCTTCTACTCCAATACTATTCCATTGGTATTTTTGTGCAGTAATAGAACTACCCAACATAGCATTTAAACTGTGCTTATTAAATGCTTTGTTAAATGATAAAATATTATCTATTATTTGTTCTTGCCAATATGCAGTACTCTCACTATTGTAAGGGTACTCTCTTTTAGACTTAACATCTGCTATATATTTTGGAGTATGAAAAGAGTTCCTCTCATGCTCTCCTCTATATGCATAACTAGTTCTAAAGTTTAACCAGTCAGTAAAGTTAACAGTAACAGAAGCGTTTGCTGTTGTATGATATTTTCTATTTTTAGAATCTTTATAATGATGATCTGCCATAACATTTCTGTTGCTTGGAAGCCCATCAAAATTGGTTAAACCATATCCATATTGTTGCTCTGAATCGTAAATTGGAACTAATGGAGAGATCATATACATCTCTTTTAAAGAGTATTGAGGATATTTAGAGTCTGTAAACTTAAAAGACATATTTGTTTCAAAATCAAATATACCCTTAGTCATTTGCAGCTTAGTTCGTGCGTTGTCTTGTCTAAAGTTGTTTCCTAGAAAGATACCTTTCTCATCCGAGTGATTGTAAGATATTGAATATTTAGCCTGATCAGATCCGCCACGTATACTTAAAGTATAATTTTGAGTAAATCCACTTCTTTGCATTGCTTTTTGCCAATCAGAATCTACACCAGTATCTTTATTTACATATTCTGGTATTGTAACTAAGTTCTGACCTGTTTCTGTAGCATAACCATTCCAATTATCATACATGGCTTTGTGCATTGATTTGTAACCATCTGCATCCAAGAAGTTTAGCTGCTTAGCTATATCAGTAAAACTTAAATAAGTACTGAAATCTACTTTTACTTCTCCTTTTTTCCCGCTTTTAGTTGTGATTATTATCACTCCATTTGCAGCAACAGAACCATAAATAGCAGCAGCAGCACCATCTTTAAGCACCTCCAAAGATTCTATATCTTGAGGACTTACGTTTTCAATATCTCCAGGAAAGCCATCGATAATATAAAGAGGTTCATTACTACCAAATGTTTTAACTCCCCTGATCTTTACACTAACCCCTGCCCCAGCTTGACCACTACTTTTCAAGATATTTACCCCAGCTACCTTACCTTGAAGAGCCTCTGCAGGATTTGTAGTTGTACGATTAGCTAGTTGATCAACATCAACAGAAGAAATAGCCCCTGTCATATCACTTTTTTTCATAGTACCATACCCTACTACAATTGTCTCTTCTAGTAAGATTGCATCTTCTTTTAAGGTGACTTGAATTTTATGACGGTTTTTAACAGGTATCTGTTGTGTTACATATCCCATATAGGAGACAGTTAAAGAGCTTGTGCCTTTAACTTCCAATATAAAATGCCCATCTAGGTCTGTAACCGTACCATTTGTTGTACCATTTTCCATTACTGCGGCTCCAATTATAGGCTGGCCACCATCGTCTATAACAGTACCTGATAACGAAACATTCTGCCCATACAAGGTTATAGGCAATAGAAGTAAGAAAGAGAATAAGAGATATTTCTTAAAACTCTCATTAATTGTGTTATTCATATTACTACGATTTAAGATTATAACTTAAAAGTGTTTTTCAACAATAATAATAAGTATATAAACCTTAAAATTATAGAAATACTACTCTATATAGTATATACAATTTAACTATATAAGCATAATTAATATATACATAAAATAAACTAATACACTAATAATGAAGTGCTTAAATTCTAAAACCAATATACAAACTCTTAAATAACAAGAGTTTGTAAATTAACTATTATATAGATTGTAGATAATCTGATAAATCGGCATTTTTATCTAATTCTAATGATTTTTTCAACCTATACTTACCCATATTTACACTATTAGTATTAACGCCTAGTAATAATGCAATCTCTTTGGTAGATAAATTAACTCTTAAAAGAGTAGCCATTTTTCGCTCTCCATTGGTTAAGTCGGGATGCTTTTTTAACAATCTCTCTAAGTAAGCACGATTCATCTCATCAATATTATCCATAATAATGCTCTCTTGCTGATTATTAGATTGGTATTGTTGAATAAATATCAATAATGACTTTAACTCTGATTTTATTTTATTATCAGATAGCTTACAGGCTTTTTTCAACTGATCTTGTATTGCTATTAAAATATCGTTCCTATTCTTGATAAGTAAAGCATAAGTAGTTAGTTCATGGTTAAGCTTAGACATATCTTCTTCAAAACTAGATAACTTTATACTTTGCTGATTTAACTTTAACTCGGCCAACTCTCTTTCATACTGCTCTAATCGCAACTTTGCTTGTGTTAGGTCTAGTTTTTTCTTTTTTCTTGTCCAACAAGGAATTATAATAGCTAAAGTAATTATAAGAATTAGAGCTACTAGTAGTAAAGTAATATTCCTATGTAGTTTATTTATCTTTAAAGTATGATTAACCTCTTGCAAATATTGCTCTTTTTCAATTACCTCTTTACTAGCTAAGCTACGCTCTACACTTCTCAGTTTTTGATCACTTTGAAGTTCATGTGCTAGTGTCAGAAACTTAGTCTGATAATAATAAGCATTTTCAAAATCATTAATACTTGCATATACCCAAGATAAGTACTCATAGTTGTCGCACTCTAACTCTCTAGCCCCCAATTTTTTGATTCGAATTTGTGCCTCTTTCAACACACTTATAGCCTCATCATATTCTTTTAAATAATAATATTGTTTCCCTTTATTATTATAGTTTTCACATATAGACCACTCGGCATTAAGATTTTTATTTAGTATTATCGCTTCATCTATATATCTCAACTTATCTATTGTACTTCCTTCATATAAGCACATATTATTAAGATTAGCTGCTACGGCTTTAACATTTCCTATTTTTCTATTTATTGATAATGCTGCTAGAAAGAATTGGTCAGCAATTGAAAATTCACCTAAATTATAATGAATTAATCCACGATTATTATGACAGTTTGCTATTAAAGAAGAATCATTTATAATCTTAGCGTAAGATAAGGCCTTATCACTATATTCAAAAGCTTTACCATAATCTTGTAAACTACAGTAAGTTCCAGATATTTGCATATTAGCTAAAATATTAATCTCTGACTCCATATCAGGAGAGTATCTTAATACTTTATAAGATGCATCAATAGCTTCATCAAAGCTACCTAACAAATTAGAAGATAAACCATAATAATACAAAACCTCTGCTCTAAATAGTGAGTCAGTTACTATTGTAGGATCACCCAATATTTTATCTAAAATAAAATTAGCCTCTTTCGGATTTGAGTACATGTATGCTTTAGACTTATTAAATAATGAGTCTAAATTATTAGATAAACAAAACGATAAGAATGAGGTTAAGGTTAAAACAGATACGAATAAACTAGTACGTGTTTTCATAAGTTTAAATACTTGCTCCTCGTATTATGCATCTAGCATACTACCTCAAGTATATATACCTTGCTATTATCTAGACATTAACGAGGAATAATTTAAGTAGCTAATGAATAGCTTTTTAATATATTAAAAAGTAACAACCTCTTAATATCTACTGCAACAGCAGCTTAGCTGATAATTCTATAAATAAGTAGCCATTACAACGCATTCTGCCTAGAATATTAAGATATCAAGATTAACAAATACTAATATAACAAAGATTATCTGTAAAGTCTAACGTGTCTTATTTTTTTTAACTATTACATAGAGTGTTACATCTGAGATAAGGAGCAACGATAGTATAAAGAGTAATATACTACCAAAGAGTTTTTCAAAACTATAAGAGTATGATTAGTTTGATAGTACTGTATCCTGAGCTTGTATAAATTTAGATCCATTCCATACAAAAGAGACTTCCTTCCCTATATATTGATCTAATTTTTGTTTTACTTTATCATCTACTAAGTCAAATCTGTTGTTATATTCTAATTTCAAATTATGACCATCGTATTGAACACCTACAAAAGCTTCCGGCAATAACTTAATCAAGCTCGACAGCTCATCTGAATTTGGGGCTTTAAACAAAGATTCTAAAATAAAAGCTTGAAGACCTATTTCGGGAACTATTCCTGCTGTCGGTAGTTTCTTCCAATCCAAATCGTACAGATATACTCTACTATCGGCCATAGGACCTTTAACTGTTTTAATTACCATTATATAGGTTTTATCTCCACCTTCAAGTATTTTAAATAGAACCTCACTAGAAGAGCTCATTTCTAAAAATACAAAGTCATCAGTCATAGTTTTCAACACAGTATTTCCCGACAACTTATTAACTACTGATGCCTCCATATTATTCTCAATAAAATCTACTAAATCCGCTTTATTTACATCTGTAAGTAGTGGTGTTATAGAGTCTGGAGCTGTCAAAAAAACTTCTGGAAACTTTATTATAGATTTAGGACTTTGTGCCATAGAGTAAGAAAGGCCCAGTAACAAAGTCATTATAAGAGAGATCGATTTTTTCATCTTACTGTATTTTTATTTTGTTCCTAAATATAGGAATATCATACTAATAAATACTAATAAAAGGTCCACAAGTTTGTTTTTCAGGTTGCGTTCATTAAAAATCATTGCACCAAATATAAATGACACTAGCACACTACCACGCCTAACCATGGAGACAATAGAAATCATAACATCGTCCAAACTTAAAGCATAGAAGTATGCAAAATCAGCTAATGATAAGAAAATAGATATGCATAAAATAGTCCATTTCCACGTAAATGGAGTACTTGTTTTTCGTCTTGGAAACCAAACTAATAACAGTACAGTACCCATTATTAATACCTGATATATGTTAAACCAAGATTGAACAACCATTGGTTCTACACGTTGCAATAAAAACTTATCGTATAATCCACTTGCAGCCCCTACTATAGCAGCTAAACCAATCAATAGTATCCACTTATTTTTTACAAAGTTAATTCCTTCTTTCTTCCCAGATTTACTTAACATATACAAGGATAAGACAGCCAAAAACACCCCAATATACTGAAGTAAGTTTAACCGTTCTCCATAAATAATCATTGCACCTAGTAGTACCATAATTGGCCGGGTTGCATTAATTGGTCCAACTAATGTAATGGGTAAATGCTTAATTCCATAATAACCCAAAGTCCAAGATGTAAGTACAATCATTGATTTAATAAACACTAATCCATGATCTACTAACTCTGCTTTAGGCACATAAAATAGAGTTCCTTCTAGTATAGAAGGATTCCATGCAGAGATTAAAACAAAAGGAATAAATATTAAAGCACAAAATACTGTGTTAAAAAACAAGACTGGCAAAACAGCATTCTCACTTAAAGAAATCTTTTTAAAAACATCATAAAAGCCCAAAAGAGCTGCAGATACAAAAGCTAAAGCTAACCACATAAAATACAAAAGTTATTTAAAAATAGAATCTGGATACTCTACATCAACCAAAAACAAAGCATGTCCAGGAACAGAAGTTCCTGCAACAGAGCGATTTTTATGCTCTATTACCTTTCTAAAGTCTTCTAAACTCATTTTTCCACGCCCCACTTCTAGTAGTGTACCAACAATGGCCCTTACCATATTTCTTAAAAAGCGATTGGCTTTAATTGTAAATAAATAGGAGTTTTCACCTACTTTAGTCCACTCTGCTTTATAAATTGCACATAAATTAGTTTTTACATCTGTATGTAGTTTGCTAAAACTTGTAAAATCCTCATATTCAAATAGTATTTTACAAGCCTCATTCATTATATCAATATCTACATTGTAATATAACTGATAAGCATATTTACGATTAAAAGGATTTTTATGCGTCGAAATATAGTATTCGTATGTTCTAGCCGTAGCATCAAACCTAGCATGAGCATCCTCTTTAACTTCTACAACATTATATATAGCAATATCTGGAGGTAAAACTTTATTAAGCTTAGATATTAACAAATCGGTTTCAAGTTTACGGTCAAAATCAAAATGCGCAATCATCTTCTTTGCATGTACACCCGAATCTGTTCGACCTGCTCCTACAACACTTACTTCCACCCTAAGCAATAAAGATAAAGCGCTCATTAATGTTTCTTGCACACTATCGCCATTAGGTTGGATTTGCCAACCATGATATTTTGCACCATCATAAGATAAATATATAAAATACCTATGCATCATTATTATTATTAATATTTACTACAAAGGTAGCATATAGAAGCTACAACAGTAAATATGAGTTTCTATTATTTTACTAATTCTAGTAAAAGTAAGCATATTTAATACTATTATCTGATACTGACCAATCAACTGTTAAATGATATATATAAATACGCCATTACAAAGTAGTTATATAAAATTCTTTAAGCAGCCCTAACTATTAAGTGTTAGAATCATAAGTTTACTAATTTTAACCCATAAACCTCAACTTTATGAGTATATTTGAATAGTTAAATAATAGTAAAACTTTTTTAGATGTCTGCTTTAGGCTATACAGAGCAACGAATTAAACAAATATTGTTAAAAGTGCTTTAATTCGAAAAACATTACCATCTACTAGGTAGTTCTATTGATAACTAAAATAAGTACCTTTGTTTTATAAGATACTAGAATTAATAAAAAAATTCATCTAACAATACTTTATAATAATTATTCTTATGAGAACGAATTTAACTTCTCAAATTTCGTTTAATCAAGTATCTCCAAGATACTATAGACCAGAAAATGAATTTGAAGAATCTGTACTAACACGCTTAGAGAAAATCCCTACTAACATTCATAAAAGCATTGAAGAGGGAGCTAAAGAAGTAGCTTTAGAAGTTGCTGAAACTATCCGTAATAAACAACAAAAAGGTGAAAACTGTGTTTTAGCTCTAACTGGAGGCGAAAGCCCTAGAAGTATTTATGCAGAACTAGTAAGACTTCATAAAGAAGAAGCTCTAAGCTTTGAAAATGTAGTAGTATTTAATCTTTACGAATACTACCCTATCGCTAAGAATGCTGAAATAAGTAATCTTAACGAACTAAAAACAATGTTTTTAGATCATGTAAATATTAAATCTGAAAACATTTTCACACCAGACGGTTCAATTGAAAAAGACTTAATTTTTGAACACTGCGAACAATACGAACAACTTATTGCTGCAAAAGGTGGTATAGATGTTGCAATTGTTGGTGTAGGTAGTCTTGGTAATATAGGTTTTAATGAGCCAGGTTCAAGAATGAACTCAACAACTCGCCTTATTCTTTTAGACAGTGCATCTCACGAAGAAGCTTCTAAAATATTTGGTGGTGTTGAAAAAACTCCTATCAACTCAATAACAATGGGTATTCATACAATCTTAAGCGCTAAAAAAGTATTCTTAGCAGCTTGGGGTGATGACAAAGCAAATATCCTTAAAAAAGCAGTAGAAGGAGAGGTTACAAATGCAATACCTGCATCATTCTTACAAACTCACAACAATGCAGAAGTAGTAACAGACCTATTGGCTGCTTCTAAACTAACAAGAATTCAACATCCTTGGTTAGTAACTTCTTGCGATTGGAATGACAAATTAATCCGTAGCGCTATTGTTTGGTTATGTCAACTAACTGGCAAACCAATTCTTAAATTAACAAACAAAGACTACAATGAAAATGGTCTTAGCGAGTTACTAGCACTATTTGGATCGGCATACAATGTAAACATTAAAATATTTAATGACTTACAAAGAACAATTACTGGATGGCCAGGTGGTAAGCCAAATGCAGATGATACATATCGTCCAGAAAGAGCTAAACCATTCCCAAAACGTATCATTGTATTCTCTCCTCACCCAGATGATGATGTTATCTCAATGGGAGGAACACTTCGCCGTCTTGTAGAACAAGGACATGAGGTGCACGTTGCATACCAAACATCTGGTAATATTGCAGTAGGCGATGAGGAAGTTGTTCGTTTCTTACACTTTATGAATGGATTTAACCAAATCTTTAATAATAGTGCAGACGAAGTTATTAACGAAAAATACAAAGAAATTCGTACTTTCTTAAAAAACAAGAAAGACAGCGATATGGATACAAAAGACATCTTAACTATTAAAGGACTTATTAGAAGAGGTGAAGCAAGAACTGCTTGTACTTACAATAATATTCCACTAGAAAGATGTCACTTCTTAGATTTACCATTCTACGAAACAGGTAAAATTAAGAAGAATCCTCTAGGTGAAGCAGATGTACGCATCATTCAAAAACTTCTTCAAGATGTTAAACCTCACCAAATTTTTGTAGCTGGTGACTTAGCAGATCCACATGGTACTCACCAAGTATGTACTGATGGTGTATTTACAGCTATTGATGAAGAGAAGAATGCTAATGCTAAATGGCTAGAAGATTGCCGTATTTGGATGTACCGTGGTGCTTGGGCAGAATGGGAAATCGAAAACATTGAAATGGTTGTTCCTATCAGTCCAGAAGAATTAAGAGCTAAACGTAACTCTATTCTTAAACACCAATCTCAAATGGAAAGTGCTCCATTCTTAGGTAATGATGAGCGTCTATTCTGGCAACGTAGTGAAGCTAGAAATAGAGATACTGCTCTACTTTACCATAACCTTGGACTTGCTTCATACGAAGCAATGGAGGCTTTTGTTGAGTATGTTCCACTATAATCATAGCTATTTTCTAAAATAGAATTATATTTAGGAGGGTTTAGTAAATACTAAACCCTCTTTTTATGAAAAAACAAAACAAAATATGCAAATAACACCTATTAAAAATATAACACCAGCTATTGTTGAAGATATTAAAACACTAATAAAACAGCTTACAGAGCCTAGGTGTGACATTACAATTGACTCTTTAAATGCCATAATTAATCTTGGAGAATCTGAACTACTAGTGGCTAAAGATGAAAACGATAAAATTGTAGGTTCAATGTGCTTAATGGTATATACTATTCCTTCTACTAAAAAAGCCTTTATTGAAGATGTCGTAGTGTCAGCAGAAGCTAGGGGAAAGGGATATGGTAAAGCTATGATAGAAAAAGCCATAGAAATGGCTAAAGCCAAAGGGGTAAAATACATTGAGCTTTCCTCAAACCCTAAAAGAATAGCTGCAAATGCACTATATAAAAAACTAGGGTTTAAAGTTAGAGAAACTAACTACTATAGAATGGAAATCTAAGGATTAAAGTTTAATGATAGTTGAATATATTTAGGTTTTTCATCATACGATTCATCAATAGGATTAGAAATAGTTACACCTATCAACCGAATCGCATTAGTAGAATAATCTACCTCTTTCATTAAACTTTTTGCTAATGGAAGAATCGTATCTAAACGCATCAAAGGTTTAGATACTGTTATACTTCTTGTTATTTGTTGAAAATCGTGAAACTTTACCTTTAAAGTTAGCGTTAATCCTTGAAATTGATTTTTTGATAAACGTTCAACAAGCTCAACGCAAACATGATATAATTCAATAATGACTGACGATTTTAAGTAAATATCTTTATCAAGTGTTGTTTCACAGCCCACTGACTTACGAATACGCTCAGGATCAACAGTCCGTTTATCAACTCCTCTAGCAAAGTCATAATAAAGCGATCCTATTTTACCAAATTTCTGGACTAGGCCTACTCTAGACCACTCTGCTAAATCTTTTCCTGTATGTATTCCCAGTTTGTGCATTTTCTTTGCAGTAACAGGTCCAACACCCCAAAAAGATTCTATAGGCAGTTGATCTATGAACATTTGTGCTTGAGAAGGATGTATTGTACATAACCCATTCGGTTTGCGATAGTCTGATGCTATTTTGGCTAAAAACTTATTATAAGATACTCCAGCAGAAGCAACCAAATTAAGCTCATCAAAAATCTCTTGTTTTATAGATTTAGCAATATCTACAGCAAGATCAATACCCTTCTTATTTTCTGTTACATCAAGAAAGGCCTCATCTAAAGATAGTGGCTCTATCTTATCAGTATACCTACTAAAAATAGCATGTATCTGCCTAGAGACATTTTTATACACTTTCATACGGCCCGAAACAAATATTAAATCAGGACAAAGTTTAAGAGCCTTCATAGATGGCATTGCAGACCTTACACCATACTTTCTAGCCTCGTAGCTAGCTGCAGCCACAACACCACGCTTATGAGCAGAACCTACAGCTATTGGTTTACCTTGTAGTTCTGGATTATCACGCTGCTCTACAGATGCAAAGAAAGCATCCATGTCAACATGTATTATTTTACGCAAAGCTTTAACTCCTTTCTTTATGTTATAAAGATTTCCAGAACTTTCTAAAATCTTTATATTCACCCATACACACTAACACATCCCCCTCCTCTATCTTTTCCTCTTCGGGTATATCCTTGAGCACATCATACTCAACAACAGTAATTCCGAGCATATTCTTAGACTGTTTTTGTCTTTTTATGGCTATCACGCTCAAGTTAAACTCATCGTGCATTTTTAATTCGTTCACATAAAAACCTACAAACTTATCTGGTATTTGGAACATCATGATATAGTTATCATCGTCAATTTTAAAGGCCTCTGTGTTTGTATTAAACTCCCACAACTCTACCAGTCTTCTAGCTGCATCTTCTTCAGGTGTTAGCACTTTGTCTAACTCAAAAGCCTCTAATATTGATTTATGTATAGCATCTATAGAGCGAGCATAAATATGTTTTACCTTCAGTTGCTTTAACAATGCTACAACACGAATAGATGCACCAAAATTCTCACCAATAGTTACAATTACTGCATCTGCTGTATCTAGAGGCAATGCAGAGAGCGAATTTACATCTGTCGCATCTAAACAAAATGCTGTAGCAATTTTATCTTTTATACTCTCTACCCTAGTTTCTTGTATATCGGCTCCAATCACTTCATTACCCATAGCAGCCAACTCTTCACCTAGCACATAACCATAGTTTCCAAGACCTATAATAATATATTTCATATTCTTAGTTTATTATAATTTCACCTAAAGGATATTGATACTTCTTCTGTCTTTTTTGTTTTATTAAACCTAGCATTATAGTTAAAACCCCCACTCTTCCTAACAACATAGCAACTATTAAAATTAGCTTCGAAGGTACACCTACCATTGGCGTAATACCCAAACCTGCACCACACGTACTTAAAGCTGCTATGCTTTCTAAAGCCAGTTCTCGAGGACTTATATCAGGCTCAAAAATAGTCAGTAAAAAGAATATTACTCCTAAAGCAGCCAACGAAATAAATACTGTTGCGTGTGCTCGTTGTACAGAGCTATGTGAAATTCTTCTGCCATACACTTCAATCTTTTCAGATCTCTTTAACATAGCTACAATATTAAGATAAACAACCGCAATCGAGTTAACCTTAACACCTCCAGCTGTTGACTGAGAGGCTCCACCTATCCACATTAAAAAGATATAAAGTACTAATGTCTGAAATTTGAATGCATTTAAATCGTAAAAACTAAAACCCGCAGAACGTGGACATGTTGCCAAAAAGAAAGCCTTTATTATCCTACTCTCCACTGGCAATCCTGCTAAAACTCCATTCCATTCTAATATACCCACAAGTAAAGTAGAACCCAAAAGTAGTACAGCTGTTGTTGTTAATACAATACGTGTATTAACATCGTATAATCTATAAAGATAAGGAGGCTTCTTATGCTTTATAAAAGCAATAAAACGCTTTATCTTAGTTTTTAATATATCTTTTAAATTAACTAAAATAGGAAAACCTATTCCACCCAAAATAATAAGTATAGAAAGATATATAAATAAATGATCTTGATTTACTATTAAAGGATTGGCTAAACCGTCTGGTAAAGAGGAAAACCCAGCATTACAAAAGGCAGATATAGAGTGAAAAACAGCAAATGCAATTTCATCGTCAAAACTCATACCAAGCGTACCATGAATACTATTCCAAATAATTAATGCACCAGTACCTTCTATAATAATAGTAAATAGTAAAATGTACCCTAAAGTTGACAGTAATGAATTCAATGATTCAGAACTAACAATATCTTTTAAAACAACATGATTAGAATAACTGGTATTACCCATAAAAAACATTGCAAAAAAACTTGTGAAGGTCATTACCCCTAATCCACCAATCTGAATTAAAATTATAATTACAGTAAGTCCTGCAGTAGTAAAAGTTGTAGGAATATCTACAGGCGATAAACCCGTTACGCAAACAGCACTTGTTGATACAAATAATGAATCTATCCAATTAATACCCTCAACAGTACACTTTGGAAGTAATAGCAAACCAGAACCTATAAAAATTATAATAATAAAGCTGATTGCTAATATAAAACCCGGATTAGTTTTTTTACCTAATAGCTGCACAATACCACTAGATACATTAAAAAAAGAAATTATAAAAAGTAGTGTTATCCGATACGACCTGCTATGCATCAGTTCCCAAAAGAAAAGAACCCCTCCACCTTCGGTAGGCTGTTTAAATATGACAGGTATTAATGTCATAAAAAAAAGAATAGACAATACCCACGTTACTTTTTTATACTCTTTTTTGGTATCACTATAACTCAATAAAAAGTGCATTGAAATATTAATCAGAAAAATCCACCAAACAGCCCTATAAATCTTTAAAATAACCGTCTCCTGAACTTCGTTCATATTATACCCAAAAGATACAATAACACTTATTATAAAAGCTATAGAGGCCAAGTATGAGATAATATCTAATACTTTCAACCCCAAATCTACTTGAGGTTTAATAAATTTATTTTTATATAGTAAAAACTTTTCGTGTCGCTTCATTTAGAGTGTCCTAAAATATTTATACAAACTTAAAAAAATATAGCAAAATATAGCCATTCCAAATTCCTATTTAACAGGATGAAAAGATAAAATGAACTCTCACACCATATTTGTGTTTATAATACAGATGGTTCTCAAATTGACATTCAAAATTGTTATAAGTATATTTGACTAACCATTTATCACTTTTGATAAAAGATAACATATTCTATATTAAAATACGATCATTATGAAATATATTGGAGCACATGTAAGTGCATCTGGAGGAGTAGAAAACGCACCAATTAACGCACATGAAATAGGTGCTAAAGCATTTGCTTTATTTACCAAGAACCAAAGACAATGGGTTAGTAAGCCCCTTCCAGAAGAGAGCATAGCACTCTTTAAAGAGAACTGTGAAAAATATAATTTATCATCAAAATACATTTTACCTCACGATAGTTATTTAATTAACTTAGGCCACCCAGAAGAAGGACCACTTGAAAAGAGTAGAACTGCTTTCTTAGATGAAATGCAGCGTTGTGAGCAATTGGGCCTACAACTTCTAAACTTCCACCCCGGAAGCCATTTGAGAAAAGTTGATACCGAAACCTGCCTAACTACCATAGCAGAAAGTATTAATATGGCTTTAGATAAAACAAAAGGAGTTACAGCTGTTATTGAAAACACCGCAGGACAAGGAACAAACTTGGGATTTGAATTCTGGCAACTGAAATACATCATTGACCGTGTAGAAGACAAATCAAGAGTAGGCGTATGTTTAGATACATGCCACACTTTTACTGCTGGATACGATCTTGTTAATAAGTACGATGAGGTTTTTGACGAATTTGAAAAAGAGGTAGGATTCCAATATTTAAAAGGCATACACTTAAATGACTCAAAAAAAGAACTTGGCACTAAAGTGGACAGACATGACAGCATTGGCGAAGGATTTATTGGTAAACCCTTCTTCGAAAGAATGATGAATGATCCTAGATTTGATGATATGCCTATTATTCTTGAGACTCCAAATGACGCTATTTGGGCCGACGAAATAAAATGGCTATATGATATCCAAAAATAGAATGAAAGCTAAGCAAATTAATTTAATCAAGTACCCAGTCGGATTACCTAAAGATTCTGACTTTGAATTTAAAGAGATTCAAATTAGACCTCTTAAAAAAGGAGAAATTCTACTTGAGCCCCTTTATATATCGGTAGACCCTTATATGCGTGGTAGAATGATTTTAGGAAAATCATACGTTCCGCCATTTGAGCTCAATAAACCAATTATAGGAGGAGTCGTAGCTAAAGTTATAGATAGCCAATCTGAGAACTATAAAGAAGGTGATCTAATACAAGGCATGTTACCATGGGCTACGCTTATACTATCAGATGGAGAGGGATTACACAAAATTCCTCACTCTATTAAACCTAGTTATTTTCTAGGAATACTAGGTATGCCTGGACTAACTGCATACTGCGGATTTCTAGAAATTTGTAAACCCCAAAAAGGAGAAACAGTAGTTATATCAGGAGCAGCAGGAGCTGTTGGCACAATAGTAGGGCAAATTGCTAAGATTAAAGGTTGCAAGGTTATAGGCATAGCAGGAAGCGATGAAAAGACAGAGTTGATTAAAACGAACTTTGGTTTTGATTATGCCATAAACTATAAAACAGATAACATCAACGATAAACTTAAAGAGTATTGTCCAGATGGAATAGACTGTTATTACGACAACGTGGGAGGAGATATTACTGATACTGTTATTATGCACTTTAATAAATATGCAAGAATGGCTTTATGTGGTCAGATATCACTTTATAATGAAGTAAAAGCTCCTATTGGACCTAGAATTTTACCTGCTATTCTAAAAACCAGCTCATTAATAAAAGGGTTTATTGTGAGCGATTATGCAGATAAATTCCCAGAAGCGTTTAAGCAATTAACAGAGTGGATTGAACAAGGAGCTCTGAAATATGAAGAGACTATTATTGATGGTTTTGAGAATATACCTCAAGCATTTATAGGTCTTTTCTCTGGAGAAAATAGAGGTAAAATGGTAGTTAAAATTTAAAAACGCCCAAAACCACATTGCTTAGCTGCATAAGTTAAAAGCGTTCCTCACTATTATTATATTATAGTGAGGAACGCTTTTTTTAACTAAGAAGTAAGATAATATTCCAATTATATAGACTTTCAAATGCTATTACGACTGTTAATAATACATGCACTACTGACATGACTTTTTCAACACACCGACAAGCACCTCCTTTCTTGCCGACATACCTCAGTCTTATCGCCGATATACCTAAGGTTAGTCGCCGACAAACTTAAAGCATATCGGCAACATACAGTTTCCACTTTTACATACGACTTAAAACAGCCTTACAAAGCTTATAATAAGGTTTTATAAAATTTATCAGAAAGTAAAAGAAAAATAATCAGTTGTAAATAATGGTTTCAATATACATTATTATTTAGTTATGATAATACATCTATTAAACCTAGCATTTAAATAAACGAAACAAAACACTCTCTATTTATAATAGTCCTCAAACAACTAATAGCTCTATTTATCTATATAACAAGCATATACCTATTAATAGAAAGTAAATGAGATAATATGTCATTTCTAAAATTTATCGTACATTAGAACAAACCTTAATATTTAGTACCATGACAGATCTTAAAGTAAAAAGAGCTTACGATAAATACGATCCAGAAGATGGACTTAGAGTTTTAGTTGATAAAAATTGGCCTAAAGATGCCAATTCGAAAGAACTACACTATGACGTGTGGGAAAAAAAACTTGCCCCTTCTACAGAATTGAAAAAATGGCTATATGAAGATGTAACAAATCGGTGGACCGAATTTGCTAAGTCTTATGAAAAAGAACTAACCAATTCTACTGAACTAAAACAGTTTATCAATAAAATAAAGCACTATAATAAAGTTACTCTAGTATACCTTTCAAAAGATACTGAGCGAAATAATGCTAAAGTTCTTATAGAGGTTCTAAAACAAGTATTAAGTGAGGAGACTGAGAAATGATATTTTTTTAAAAGTATTAGGATCAGATTATATATAATTTTGACGTACACTTAAGATAAATAAAATAGCCTATTCCAATTGGAATAGGCTATTTTTATATTAAAGAATAAATTCTATTACTTCACTTCTTCAAAAAATAACCATATCTGAATATCAGTGATTTATATCTTAATGGTACAAATGTGATACAGATAATGTGTGTGTGCAAAACATCGGTTACATTGTCGTTTTTGGTTGTTTTTGTTCATTTTGAACTACTGTTCATTGTCAATGAACACACAATGATAGTGAACGTTTTTCAACTGGGTAAGTAATGCTACCCACTTCCTTTGCCCAATCGCAGCCCCTTTTGCGCATTTCTTGCGTGATCGATGCGTGATATGCGTGATTTTTGCGCGATTACAAAAGTTCATAAAAAGTTACAGCACCAGACATCCCCAATAAGCCAAACTTATCAACCAATTCTTTTAACTCATTAGTTGCCGTTCTATTTGATATATTATTTATCTCCTGATATTCCTTATTAGTAATCCTCCCTCGCTCTTTCACATACTGAACTGCCTTTGCCTGTCTTGCATTAAGACCAAGTTTAACCAATTGTTCTTCCGAGAGATTATCTTTAAAAAGAGTCACTAAGAAACCTCCGTCACGTTCTGTTAGTTCGGGTTCAGCAAGCCCTGCCTCCTTGCAAGTCTCAATAATTCGAACCGTTCCACGTCCCCAAGAATCTATTAGTCCTCCCTTGAAACAGACATCAGCAATAAGTGGATTACGAGGATAGGAAGAGTGAACATGTTTAAGTGACTCCAAAGAAATTTCTTCAGGTAATCGTCCATCATTCCAAATAGTTATCTTATCGTCATATACTCGAATTTGAATAAATGAACCCATATATTTACGGTGTACCAATGTATTGAGAAGCATTTCGCGCAATGCCGGAATTGGATATTCGCTATGCTCCAGACGAAGCATACCTTTAAATTCAATGGAACGAGTTAGATATTTATGGTCTAATCGTTCCAATACGCTTTTCAGCTGAACAATTATATTTCCCTCTTCGACGTCTTGAAAGCGCAAGTCAGCATCTCCTTTGAAATATCCAATTTTAACAAAGGCATTTGTTGAGAAACGTCTTGGGTCCTTACCAAAAAGGATTATTGCTGCACGTGTGAGTTCTCCATTTTTTGTCAGACGTAACTTGTTGAAAACATCTTCCATGGTCAACCCTTCTACATCCGGCAAACGGTCTTTCTCTTTTGCCATGACCAAATAGGCTTTGAAGGCTTTCTCATCAATATCGTCAAAGGTTGCTCTTGGTTCTGTCACTTCATCCCAAGTCAGACCAGAACGTTTGAGAAGAAATTCGTTGAGTGAAGCTCCGGTTAATTCCTGTTTCACACTTCCACTACGGTAATAATATCTGCCTCGTAGTGAAATAGGGACAGAATAAGGCTGAACAACTATTTCGATGTAATGCTTATCATTTTCTTGCAGAAGATTAACTTCGGCGGTTATTCCCATATTGTTCTTGATTTTATTGGGAATTTCGTCCATCAGTTTCTTATAATCCTCTACATCAACGATATTTCCGGCATCGTCTTTACCGATATAAATCTGTCCGCCTTGCGCGTTGGCAAAACCGCATATCCATTTCAGATAGTCGTCATGCCAAGAGGATTTGTATTCTATGTTTTTGTTGTTCGGGCATAATATCTCTTATTTCAATTGTTTTAAAAATTCTTTCAATCCTATTGTAGTAACACCTAACCCCTTTGCTTTTATTTGCAATCCATTATCAGAAGTCAATAGAATTGGGTTCTCTGACTTATATTTTAAAGTAACAGAAAAGATATAATTATCAGGAGATTTCTTATTGAAGTCGTCAGGCAACAATGACAAATCAGCTGTTTCCATTTTGATTTTTCGCTTGTCCATATTTAGATTAATAGACCTTAATGCTTTTTGCACATTTGATTTGCCTGGCTCATTTAAAGAAATTTTCAGTTTATCCAGTTCGTCAAGTACTTTTGCGGAAAGAATAATCATGTATTTCTTATCAATTTTTGAAATAATATCTGGATAATCTACAAATACATTCGTGTCTATAATATAGATATTCTCTTTGTCTTTTTTAATTTCCTTTTTTTGTTTTTCAAATTTGGAAACGTCTATTTTCCCTATAATCTTAAGATTGATACTACCCTGTGATTTATCTACATCAGTTTGATTATTAACGATATTTTCATGTTTACTATTTTCCATAAAATTATCATGAATCATAAGGGAATCAACCTTAGAAATTGAAGTAATTGATATTTTGCTTTTGTCTTCATCACAATCAAAATGGATTGTAAATGAAAACTCGTTTTTTAAGCTCAAAAGATAATTGCCTACTTCATTTGAAAGATTTACAAAACGATCAAAATCCTCTTCTACAAGAATGTATGTGCTTTTTTTAGCTCGACTTGTGGCCACATTAAACCGGTTTATGTTAAATGAGAATGAACTTGATTTTGGGACAACGTAAAAACAATAGTCAACATCCAACCCTTGCACCCTATCGACTGATTCTATAAGATAATTCCTTGATTTTGTTTTAGATTTCAAGTTTTGCTGTAAAAATGTTAGAGTCTCTATATATGGAGTTAAAACTGCTATTTTGCTACTGCTAAGTTTCGTTAGTTCATCTATACTTCTTACTAAAAATAGGAGCATTTCGTTCAATATGTGCTTCGTTTTATTAGAAAATAGGATCAAAGAGGGACCGCCTATTGGATGAGTTAGTGAAGCCAATTTATCCAATTTTTCAATATCAGTCTTTATGTTTTCATATAAAGATTTCGACTGTATAGTATTCTGATAGAAATTATTCGTGAATTTTGTAGAACGCTCAGTAAGCCTACGAGTTTCCGTTTTTCTATTAAATGAGAATTCGGCAATTTGGCTCAATGTATTCATTCCGTTTATAAGCATATCAATATTTGGAAATATTCTATGATTTTTATTTGTAACAATAGGTACTATCTGCTTGGGATCTCCAACTACAAGAACCTTTTTCCCAATCTTACATGCTGCAGCAATAGTCGTCAAATATGCCTGGGAGGCTTCTTCAACAATCACATAATCATAAGATTGGGTTTGTTCTCCCCAGATTCTTGAAAACTGATAAAACGTTGTTAAATTAATATGTCCCTTTGTTGCTATAAGATCTTTTGCATTTAATAGTTTAGGGAATTTTTTTCGCTCATCGATTGATATAGGCAATTTAGATACCCGTTGTTCCTCGAACAACTTGCTAAAAAATGGTTTTTCACAAACTTCAATAGCTGCTTTATTTGTAAGAGCTGTTATTAGGACAGAATGATTTTCAAGCACTAGGCGAGAGGCCACATCTGCAATTTGATGCGTTTTCCCTGTACCAGGGGGGCCTTGAAATAAATAAACTACTGTTCTTTCAACCTCTTCAATTATTTCTTTTGCAATATCGATATCCTCAGTAAGTAATTTAGGATTAATCCCTGTGCTTAAGGTATACTTAAAACTTAGTATTTTTTCCCAAAGTTCATTCCCTTCATTATTAAATGCCTCACTAAAATCTTTCAAATTTTGTAGGTATTCGAATGGTGGAATTGTAGGACCAAATGCCAATATTTGATTGTATTGTAAACTCTCTACAAACTCAGCATCCATTTCTCTAATAAGCATTGTAATCCAACCATCTCTCTTCGATGGAATATAATCCACAATTTTTGTATCAGTTCGATTTCGGTCTTTAAGCAAATCCAAATAAGTTAGATTATTCCAACTTGAGGGGCGTTCGAAGCCGGGTTCTAAAGTGAAGCAAGTCAGTTTTTGATCAAGGCGTGGAGCATGGTGTTGCTTGCCAGTAGGAATATCAACAAATATATTTCCTCTTTTTTCATCAATCCCCCGATATTGACCTACATAAATATCTCCATTTTGAAATAATGAAAGCCCTGTAGCATTAAAGGTTCTTTTAACGGAAAACTCTAATTCCTTAAGCTCTTCAATATAAAATTGTATTTGATCTTCCTTGGTTACCATGATATCTCAAAATGTAAAATCATCACCGCCTATTGCGACACTTTCTTCCTTGTTAACATCTCCTTTTTTCTTTAGTTTAGAAAACAAGCTCTCTTTCATTTTCTCGCTTGTTACTAGTATTAAGTGAGACTCTGACTCTAAAGCATTAAATACCCCGTCAATTTCAGAAGCAAACTTGTTGTTTGGAACTCTAAACAAGATATTTTCAGCCAACTCCTCCTCTAATAGTTCAACTCTGTCCTTAAATAACCTTGGACTGTTCCCTGGGTATATTACTATTAAGTACGTCAGGTTGTCTTCAAGCATATCCCAATGCTCTTTATCTAAATATAATAATCCTCCCTTTGCACTGCGAACAACACATTTTACTAAGTTTCCGCTAGGGTCAACAATGTTGGTGAGTGCTGCCCCTGCATTATTCACATTTGAAACATCATATCCATTTTCATCTAAAAAATAAACTGCATGCGTTTTAGCATTTCCACTTTCTTGTTTTTGAGCTTCCTCTGAAATACCTAATCTATCTTGTAATAATCGGTCTATATCTTCTTTATAGTCGAAAGAGTCTTCATCAAGGAGAGACTCATTTTGAAGTGTTTTATAGTGCCATTCTTTTAATTGGGTTACTATATTAGCGGGGAAACTTGGAGGTAAATTATTTAATATGTCAGTCTTTAATCGCCTTGATAAATAAAATTTACTATTAATATCGACATTTAAGCCTCTTGTGAATTCATTGATGATGATATCTCTATAAGTTCTTAAATAGGGAATTTCTTCTCCTTCATATATATATATCGGATATTTACTGTAATATTCCCATTTTTTATAGAATGGCTCATCCCAGAGTTTTGAATTTACTTGAAGTAAATCGATGTTAATATTTTCAGAGAGTTTGATAATTTCAACATTGAAATGCGCAGACATTTTGCCGCAAGCATTATCAATAAATATTAAGTTCTCATTCTCTCTTTTGAGTGCTGCGAAAATTGAAGCTTCAAATTCTTCATTCTTCTGAAGAAAATACAGATGTGATTTAATAGTTACACTTTTCAAATTATATACCCTATTTCCATCATTACTTATAGATTCTATAATTGGGATAATTATTGATGTCGAACTATTTGCAGAAAGTGTTATGAAATCATTTATCTGTGTTATTAGTTCGATATTACGAGTAATAATTTCAGAACTATAATTTGAAAGCCATTTTATAGTATTCCAAATAACTTGAGTATTCTGCTTGGCTTTAGCATAGTGACCAATCACAGTAACATTATCAAACTTTTCTGCTACGGCAGCCTTTCTTAATTCAACAATTGGGCTGGTTATTCCATTATAGCCAAGTTTTGAAATAAATGCCAGTCTTTTCACTTGATTTTTATTTATCCAATTTTCTAACCAATCTGGCATAAATTCAGCTTCAACAGCAAAATTCTTGTCTACACAATTCTCTATAAGCAAATCATCAAAATCTGATAATTCAGAAAAATCTAATTCAAATATTATATCCAGAAATAATTGATATGATTTTTGAAGTTGGATTTCATCCCCTTGTGTTTTGTAGTAATCATCAAAATGCATTTTCTTCCAATTCCTTTTTCCACCATAAGCCTTGTCAAGTAACATGAAAACAACCTGATAGATAGAATAATGAGATGTGTTTTCTGCTTCTATTTTAGAGTGAATAGTTTCAGTTTTTAAAGGTATTGTTTTGAAAATGAGTTTTCTCAATTTTTCCTTTTGAGTTATACCTGTAAATGATTCTTTAACATTTTCCAACTCGTCAGAGTCCCCCCGAAACTCTGTTAAAATATCTGACAATCTTAATAACTTTCTATCTTCTTTTGTTCCGAAAGAAACGCGATCGCTTATGCTGTAATTTGCAAGAGGATTATCATTAATCGTAATTTTGCTTCTCAGAGATTCTATTGCATTTTGAAGTTCAGTGGGTATTGCATTAATATCTTCAACGCTTCTTAAAAGGTGATTAATAATTAAATGTTCAGGTGAACTGCTGTTGTACTCAATAGTTGTTTTTAACTTAAGCTCATCCAAATTACTAATAAACTTTTGAAGTAGCACGGATGATGTATTTACAGGAAGATGAACTGCAAGTGATTGATCATAAGCTCCTGAATCAATTATTGCCTTTAACAATTTATCTCCTTGAAGCAATCCAATTTTGTTACGGTCTTCACTACATAAATTTTCATCAAACTCGATAAATAAAGAAGAAAGTTTTTCTATGGATTGAATATATTCTCCTATTTTTGTGTCTGAACCATCATAAAGATGTATATCTTCAATTTCTTGAATAAAGTAAAGTCCATTTTCATTGACTTTAAACGTATATTTTTTAAAGAAGTCGCTAAAGTTTCCATCATTTTCCATCCAATCTAGCAATGTATTGGCTACAATCACATCAAGTTCCTTGACTTTTGTCCAGTCTATATCAGAACTATTTTCTGTTTTTAATTTAAAGGAGTGTATTATATCGCCACAAGCCTGAAGAGGAAGTGTCTTTACAGTTGAACCGTGCAATAAAGACTTGATTGTCTCGTAATTGTCAGTCGAAAGTGTGTCAAAAGCACTTGACCAGTAGACTTTATCTGTGGGCATAAACCTTGTTTCATCGTCTATATATACCCAAGTGATTGAGGCCCAATCGGCACTTGAAATTTCATCGGTATTTTCTACCCAAGTATACATAGTTTTCAAATCAGTAACATAATCGCTGATATTCTCAGAGTCGAACTGCAGGGACCACTCATTAAACAACTCCTCGTCAAAAATAAAAGACGTAAATATTTTATTTTTAGCTATTAATTCCTTTTTTAAGGAATCCGGAAGATTAGCATATTCGGTTTCTGTAATTCTGAATTTAAGAATGCTATTCACCTCCAAAGATTCTTGGCGACCAAGTAATTGTCGCAATGCTCGAGCCTTGCCGCACTCATCAATAAACAGTTCTAATTCACTAAAATATCTCGTTTGACCGATACCTGCCATAAATGTACTATTTTGCAGAAAATCAATCAATGAGAGCTTTGTTGCAATAGGTAAGTTTGAAAGCTTCGAACTTGAAGCAATTCGTTCGTAGGCTAAGGTTTTGTCGTTTAAATAGCCTCTGAACGTATGCAGATATTCCTTAATGTTTGAATATTTATCAAGGTTTAAGTTAATAGTATGGTAGCCTAATTCTTTAAAAAGTTCTTGATATTGTGAAGTATTCTCATTTATTAACCAAGCATCTGCTTCATCAACTAATCGCTCCAAAGAGAATAAAGCATTGCTGTGCACTATGAAAGGAATTTTTCCAAAATCATCTGGAATGTATTTAACCAGCTTATTTAACCACTTTAGTAACTCCGACGTATGATACAGCGATTTTTGTGCAATTATCACTCCCAAATTCTCGCAGATTTCAGGAGTGATTTGTTTCGCCAATTGCTCTAAATCAATTACCTCGACACCTAAGTAATCGTAATCTTTTATGTAGCTGATTTCAAGATTTGAATGCGGTAGTCTCTTGTCCGTCTCTATTATTTTATAGAACATGTCGTGACCGAATAGCTCTATCAACCCGGAGTCATCTAAAATTGTATCCGCTAACAACTGTGTTTGATTATTGTCATTTACAACAATTTCTTGACTTTTCAGATGTTCCAGATATTTGTTATTGTAACTATCTATTATATGTTGCGCTGTTTCATCTTCCGGCAATAGGTTCTTTAGTAATAATGATAGGTATGAACTGTTTAAGGTAATGTCTTTGATAAATTCCAAAGCATAGAATGCTAAAATCTCTACATGCTTCTCTGCTACCTTAATCATTATGTATTTATTCCAAAGGTTGTCACCCTGAATACGTTGCCTGTCTGATGAAGGAACGAAATCTGCGTTAACCAAGAAGGGGAGTTGAAACCGAGTATCCTCCATTGGCAAATATGTAAATAAACTGGAGTATTTAGGGAGTCCTTCTAAATATTCTTGTTCAGGTGAAATATTATCATCTATCAATAAAATACCAAATGAAATTTCAGTCTCATTAGCTGAAGCTAATTTAGGCGGTATTGTTTCAATTTCTCGACCTTCTAAATCTGTAAAGTAATACGTTACCTCATTATAATCATTAATTTTTGATTGCTTTCTTAAGCCTATGTTTAATTGGGCAAAAGCTTCGTCTGAAACATCTATATTTTCAAAGGTTTGTTTAGTGTAGTAATGAATTTGACTTTGTTCATCTCTCTTGGATTTGATTATTTTTATAATAGTTCCAGAATCCTCTCTAAGAACTGTAACTCCATTTTTGGGAGATCTGAATTTTGAAGTGTTCCTTAAAAACAACAGGAACTGTGGACGTTTGGTGATGTTGTCAATTGCTACTTTATAATCTTCAATGTTTCTTTCTCCAAGTTTTAATGCAAATTGAACCGGATTATTAAAATTATTAAAATTACTATCGTTAAATTCGTTTGGCAAATCTTCTTGCCAAATAGGAATTACTTGCCAAGGAATATCTGTTGAACCATTAAAGCGTAATCGCTGATTTCTATATTTTAGCTTATCTTCTTCCAATAACTCAGGATACTTCGTATAGCGTTCTCCACTAAAATAAAAATTATCAAAATTA
Organism: Bacteroides sp.; assembly: GCA_030151885.1. Taxonomy (GTDB): domain Bacteria; phylum Bacteroidota; class Bacteroidia; order Bacteroidales; family Bacteroidaceae; genus Bacteroides_E. Next base: position 11,911 of record JASLCG010000003.1, on the reverse strand, counting down.
TCAAAGTGTGAACTATTGCGAAGAAAAGCAAATTGATAACCTCCAGATTTCAACCAGACCTCGGTGCTATCAGTAAAAACAGATTTAAAACCAATACCTTTATAACCTGTTTTTTTGCTGTCTCCTCTTTTAGTGCTTTCAGCAGCACTTGTAATTGCTTCTACATCATCTTTATTGAAAGGAGCGCCATCGTGCATGACAAAGAAGTAATCTCCACTTATATCAATATGGAATTCTACTTTTTCTTTTCCAGGAGCATCATCTGCATTTTGCAATAATTCAAAAATCATGCGTTGCTTTGAGGAGTACATTCCTTTGCCAATTTCACGCATAAGATTCGCTATCATCTTATTTGCCTCAGGATTATTTAGTCTTTCAAATCTCAATCTAATAAAATCTTTGTATGGATTTATTCTTAGTGGTTTAATCGTGTTGGGAATGACACTTGGCAACTTCCCTGAATTCTCTTTTATTGAAAACGAATAATATGATTTTTCTTCTAATAGAATCTTGGGATCGACATAGACATTTAGTATTTCTCTATTTTTCAACAAAATTGAACCGGTATCAGAATGCATCACATTTTCAAACAAGGCGAAAGTATCACTCTTTTTTGTGTAATAACCATAATATATTTCTTTATTTAATACGTCTTTTAGAAATTCCTTTATTTTTTCTTGACTTAAAGAAGTAACATTTTTGATTTTAAGAGCATAAGGATTATTTTTCCCTTTGGGGTTATTAGTATATTCTAATTGTACTTTATAATAGTCGTCGCTTTTCATATCTTGAACATTTCCATAAAAAAACGAAATACGTCTATCCATAATTTCTATACCATCGAAAGTTGGATAAAATAATCTTTTTTTATTTTTTGGATTTATGAAATTATTGAAGTAGCCATGATTATCATTTATTTTAGTCAATGTAGCAATGAATGATAAGTCGTTTGATTCCCAATATTTTTTGAGTTGTTCTATGTATTGTTTCATTGGTATTCTTATTCCTTATTTGCCTTTTTATTTTCCACTAGTAATTCCCTAACACTCACTTGCAGTATTTCCGCAATTTTATACAACACTTCCATTGGAGGTTGATGCCGATTTTGTACATAAGCATTCACCATATTAAAGCTCTTGCCAAGTTGTTCTGCCAACCAAGTCTGCTTTATCCCTTTTTCATAAAGGATTTCTTTTATCCGGTTCATTTGAGGATTTCTTACAAATTTATTTTTGCAAATATAGTGAAAAATATGAGATATTATGATGTAAATCCAGATAACACCTAATCTTTAGCCTTCCCAATTCTCAGCATTTCTACAGCTGCAAATCAAACACTTATATATTTTCCCCTTTTACATTTTGTAAACACCTCTTCTATGGAAAGAATAAATAAGACAACACTTTTAGGTGATTTACTCTTTTTGGAACGAAAAGGAAGAAATCTTCTAAAACCGCTTGCGGCTTGGTGTTGACGTTTTATTCTTGGAATATACCTTTGTTTGCCAAATGAAAAAGGAATTCATTACCCTATCCTTCGACCTTTCTTCTTTTTCTTGGGTTTTCTTAGTGGTTGTTCCTCTTCGGGATTGGCATTGCCAATATCCGCAGCAGAGGGAAGAATGGAAAACAGAGAAGCTGCACCATCAAGATTGATTGAATGATTTACTGACGTACTGGTTTGCTGTTGTATTGACGTACTGACGTCAGACTCGGATATTTGTTTTCCGGCTTCAATATTCATTTTCTTTTCCTCTGCAATGGAAATTTCTTTCTCTTGCATCTGCAATTTGTCTTTTATACTACCGTTCTTCATCGTATTACAATACACAAATGTTTCTTGTAAATCCCGTTGATAGCCGAATTGCTTATCAAATCCTATTTCTACTTGTTGAAATAAGTTCGTTCTATCAAAGCCTCCTTTGATTGCTCCATTTTTTGTGTTTTTGTGATTAGTAAGTGGCGATAACTTCTTTTTATTTGATTGGTCTTTCCGGCTGACAATCAAATGGCAGTGCATATTCAGTTCGTTATATGACCTATCGCGGTCAAAATGAATTTTGCCATAGAACTTTATATCTTCTTCGGACAATCCTTTGTTGAAATTCTTGGCGTATTCGGGAATAAAAACTTCTCGAATATATCGCTTCATTGCTTCGGCTTGCTCTTGCTCCGTCTGCCCCATCATTTTAAGCTCTTTTTCTGAGGGACTGACGTGTATCGCATAGAATTTGGCATCGGTCTTCAACAACTGACCAATATTGCTGGCAATATCTTGAATTACATCTGCTTTATACAGATTATCTTCTGTCTGATTGAAGAAGCCTTCGGTATAAATTCCTTTTTCCATACGTTCTAAATCTTCGTGTTCGAGGTAATTGGCAAGCTGTCGACTACTGCCTGCATTGTTATATTTTCCTTTGGACGGAGGCGGGAAATCTATGTTCATATCTTATTTTTCGTTTATTAGGGCAATAATTTCAGCCTTTAAATTCTCTTTCCGTTTGCCGTCCATCACTCCGCAAGTTGCCAGTTCTGAGTAAAGGGAGATAAGTTCCAAGAGCTTCTTATTATACCGTTCCTGAATCTGTGATAGTCTTCCCATGGATTGCGACAATGATTCTATAGATTTAGTATTGCCATCTATAATCCGAGCTTGATTGTTTATTACTTCCGCTTGTCGACCGAAATGTTCATCTAATTTTTGAAGCACTTGAATTAGAATATTCTTTGAGTTTTCCGTTTCCAAGTCCAGTTTCTCTGAAAGCGTTTTGACAACCAAATCAAACTTTACGGCTATCGAATGACTCGCCCGAATCATCGGATTCAATTCTTTCTCTTCAAAGTGGCGAATAAAACGTATCAGGTCATCTTGCCGCTTGTTGATTTTTGCCAATTCCGTTTTGACTGATTCCGGTGGTTCGGACGGATTGATACATACCTTATCCATATACTCGAAAGCGAGCTTCACAATCTCTCCTTTTTTCAGATTGTATCGCTTGCTCAATTTATCAATTAAGCGATTAGTCGATTTATCGATCCCGATGGAAGTCAATGCTGACTTTTGCTTATTCAATGTCATTTTATAACTTTTTTATAAGAATTCATTTAATTAATCGCCTAATAAATAGAATATTAGCGATTCTGTTTATACGAGTATTTATAAAACTCGTCTTTTATATCTTGCTGATTAACAGCAAGTAACTCCGTAGGGCAAGAGGATAGAACAGGACTTGTCCAGTTCCCTCTTGCTATATTGTTCGCGAACAGAGAGCCATTGGAATGAAAGCTTAAAATCGACGGCTTTCACCATTCAAAGTGATAAAGTTAAACATCACTTTGAGTCGGTCGCCAATCATTCCACCATAGAACTCATCGGACGAAAGTGTAGCAAAAGTGAAGTTTGTGGTGCCATGAGTAACGACTCCGACATCACTTCTCAAACTTAACAATTCGGAAATTGGTCGGCTGACATTTCCATAATCCTGAACTGTTTTTGATTCTCTTCCAAATTCATCAATGATTAACGGTCGCTGGGCAAATACACTTGCCGACTGCTTTACAATTTGCTCCTGCAATTCCACAGACTTGATAAACTTAAACAAAGGCTGATTCAGAGAAAATTTTCTCACAACATGATTGTGAAGTAATGAGTAGGTTTCAAGAAGGATCGTTTTACCGCAACCGTATTTACCTTGCAGCATGATACCTTTATCCAAATCGCCAGCGAAAGTAGAATCGTTGGTTATGTAACAATAGAGTTGTTCTATCATTGGCTCGTTATTTTTGTCAATGATAAATTCCTTAGCCTGATTGCGGCTGTGCAGACAAATCGTCCCAAATTCGCAAAATAAACTTTGAAAATCAACATAAGTCAATGGTAAGGGCAAACGCCGTCGTCGCATCTTTTCTTTTTCATTGGGAACAATCTCTTGTGCATCCTTCCTTAGTGCCTGAAAGAATTGCTGATTAGTCGAAATCACTTCCCGTATGGACAAATCCTTTCTTTTTTCCATAAGAATTTATATTAGAGTTTTTGTCTTTAGTCTTTATATTATAAGGTGGGAGTTTAAGGTCGGACTTAGGTGCTAAAATCTGGTACTTAGTTTTAACCCTATGTCCGCCCCCAGAAGAATAATCTAACAGACCGGCTGCCTTTAGTCGGTCGCGTGAAGATTTCAGAACATCCAAAGATATATTCGCATTAGCTGTCAATCGTTTGTTGGAACACTCTATCCATTCCGACCAATAGGAACGGTTAGCCAAATGAACCAAGAAGAAATACAATCGGGTATCGTTGCCGCTGAAACTCTCCTGCTCGTCCACTCGCCAGAAATTGGCTAATAAATCGAACAGGTTCATTTTCGTATGTTTTTACGCTTATTATATTCCGCCTCAGCTTCGGATTCTATCTCCTGCAAGGTCTTCTTCTTGCCTTTGGAGATCCATTCCAGAAGTTCCTCCTCAAAGAAATAAAGTTTCTTGCCGTTCTTGTAGCAAGGAATCAGCCGCTTGCGAACAAGAGCATACACGGTAGGTTTCGCTTTGCCGATAATCCGGCAAGCTTCTTCAATATCAATAGGGATTCGCTTCTGAGGAACAATAGGTATTTGTCCCTTTTCGACTAAAGATTTGATTTCAGCTAGCTCGCTGACCAAATGTGCTACTGCCTTGGGCAGGTTTTCAAAAGAAATTTCGTTTGCTTCCATATTTTATTGTTATTAATGAATATGGTGCAAATGAAAAAAGTGTTTCTACGGTGTTTGGGAAACACTAAAGAAACACTTTGAAAACACTTGAAGTGCTGATATTTTGTGGTTATTATTCTACTGAGCTAGTTTCAAATTTCCTACTTTTAGTGAAATACCTTTAGTCCTTTCAGCTAAGATATGTTTTATAGGTTATTACATTCTCTCTGAATAAATATGCTTCCGGTGAACCTAAGTCAACCATTCGATTTAATATCCAAACATAGTCTTCAATTAGATTTTTGTCGTTTTTTATTTTGGAAATGTGGTTGTAAAAAAGTCGTTTTATCATTCTTTCTGCTGAAGGATATAGCAAAGAGGAAGTAGTGGTAATATCAGATTTGAATATCTCCGTTAGCCAACATATTCCTTCAGGCAAGAACTCTTTCCCCCCAATTGTTGAAAATACATTTATTACTGATAAAGTATTGCTTCTTCCTTTTTCAAGAACTATTTTTTTATAAAATTCTCTTTTGCCATTTAGAACACTCAAATCATTTTTATTGGGATTACCTTTGAAGTCCCAAAGTAGATATCTTATGTCTAACAAAAGTTTTTGGATTAGAGGATGATTGCTATTGTCAGGAATTAAATAAAAAAGAACTTCCCAAAGATTCCAAAAGTTTGTCTGTTGTTGTTTATATTGCGTTTGGTCAATCTTTAAACTTTCGTTATCACATAATTTTAATACAAAATAATCCAAAGTGGTCTTTACAAATTCAAGCAAGTCATTTTTGCCAAACTTTTTGTTTTGCGAAGAACTTGACAATGAATCAACCAACATAGTTAAAACGGATTTTGAAAAATCTAAATTTGTGTTCAAAAATAGATTTGCAAGATATTGTTCAATATCAGAAATTGATTCATGAGAAAACTGTCGTGATTTTCTACTTCTATTATATGAGGAATCTTCTTCTTTGCTTAAATCAGCAAGAACAATAGGCAATAGGTGGGTTACAAAATCCGAAAAATCCTTATCCTCTGCATTGTAAGGCGTAATTACCAAAGTTCTTGCCAATAAATAACTTTCACAATTGTCCAAACTTATTTCGGAAAGGTCTAATTTCAATTTTTTGTTGGATGAAGTTTGTTGGATAAATTCTTCTTCCTTCTCCAATGCAGCTTTTGAACTGCTTTCATCTTGGTATCTAAAGTATTTTGAATTTTCTTTCCTATAAATTGAATATTTGATTAATCCAAGCCAAACTCTTTTTGCCTCATTAGGATAATATTGGAAAAATGTTTCTCTGACGTATTCAGTAATTTTATCAATTTCATGGTCATGAAATAATGCAAACAACATATAAATCATCAAGGCAATCAGTTCATTTTTATCTTCTTCACTCTTTGCATTTTGCATTAGTAAGTGGAATGAAGATAAGGCTATTTCTTTTTCCATTAGATTGAATTCTTTGTTTAATCCAAAGTTTCTATTGAATGTATCTTGCAGAATAGAAATGATTGATTTTAAAATAGTTTCAATGCACCAATTCTTTTGTTCATCGGAAATGTTACTTATAAAGTCATTTAACCCAATAATAGCAAGCGTTACAGGTCTGCTGTATAAAAAGTCTAATTCTTCAACATTAAAATAATAATTATAGCATTCCTCCCATTTATCATATCCTATTATTTCCTTTTTTTCGTATGCTTTTAAAATTAACATTGAATATGTGAGTGCTATGTTTTGTGCTTCAAAATAGTCATGATTTGATGCCATAAAATCAGCAACATCCGTTTCATATTTCGGCTGAACAACAAATCCACCAAGTTTTTCGTCATACGGCTTGGCTTCCCATTTTCGAATATCTATTTCATTTAGTCGTTTTTTCCAAACCACATCATCATCTTTAAGCTTTGTATGAAGTTTATCAAAAAGAATATGAATTTGTGAATTTAGCTTTCCAATATTAAACTGATAATCAATGATAAAATCACTCAATCCACGTTGATATTTTTTCCTATGTGGTAATTGATTTGATTTCCAACGCTCTTCCTGTGCAAATGCGATATGATTGTCCATAGGGGAAAGAGTCGTGGATTCTTGAAGTGCTCTATTTAAATCCCACTCATGAAACTCTCGAACACCTAAAAGAGGCAACATCATTTCTTCAACTTCCTCAGGATAAGCAATTGCTACACTTGTTAAAACAGCTAATGGAGCGATATTATTACTGTTTCTAAGAGCATAATCAAATATGAATTTGAGATTTTTTTTACTGACATCTGTTTTTCTATTTGCAGTTTCTAAAAGAAATTTTTCAAGACTCATTAACAATGACTCTAAAGCGTAGCAAGTAACACTTGAACCTCTGTATGCTGCCCATAACTCCCATGCAGCCCATTGTTTTATTATAGTCCCGTCATTTAATTCAATCTCAATCTGTGAAATTTGATGTTTATAATCACAATCAGCATTTACATAAAACTCGACCGAATAATTTATAAAGTCAACGATGAATTTCAATCCAATAATCGGGTGGAGAATAAGTAAGTTATAAACTGGTATTTTGTAAATTCCTGAAGGGAAAAAAGAATGCCTATCCTTTATACCCCAACATTCCTCATCTCGCAAAGAACGACTTGCCCAAAATCCAATTTCATCAGGAAAATCTGTTTCTTTTGGAGGAATATATTTCCAATTTTTCCAAGCCATTTCAACAATTAGTTCCGGCAATTCTTTTATTAAACGTTGGTGCCCTATTCCTAAAAGACATTTATCAATCACACTTTCATAGAATGAATTTAATCTCCAAGAGTTCCTATCTTCTTTATTGGCAAATGCTTTTGAGACAAGTTGTTTTATCTCTTCTTTTGAAATTTCTACTAAATCCAACAAGATTTCAATCAAATATTTTGATTTATTGTTGGCATTTTTTTCTTCCCAAAATTCCTGTCCGTTTTCAATTTCTTTTATATAATGAAGGACAATAATTTTTGCTGCTTCCAATTCTTCTTTTTCAATAGTTTTATATTGAAATAACAATCGGCAATGCCAATCTGTAAGAAAATTGATTATTGAAAGTCTGATTACATCTAATTGGTTAATATGCTTTTGAATAAAGTACAATGCTTCTGTCCAGCCTGAGCCAATAGGTAATAATAAATTGATATTGTTGACTCTTTGGTCACTTTCGTTACAACAGGTTCTTATTATGTGCAAACATCTATTAAAAAAAACGGCATTATTGTCAAGAAGTTCCGTTTCAAAAGTAGAAAAAAATGTATTACTATTTTCTGATTTAAAAATTGCAACCAACAATTCATCTGCCCAATATTTATCAATTGTTTGGTCTAAAATAGCAGCCTTAATCAATTCATTGATTTTACTGCTTTTGTCAATTAAATAGTCCTCCACCCAAAGACGAAACGCACGTCTGATGGCTGGTTCATTTCCCAAATTGCTGAACAAATCTTTTGGTTTTGGATATTCTTCAAACATTGAGGAAATATATTTTACTAAAGCCCAATCTTCTAAAATATCATGAGCGGGAGAATATTTTCTGTTTTGATTTTCCTGAAAAACTATTTCGTCATTCTCCAAACAAACTATTGCTTCCGCATCAGATTTATCAGCTTTCGTAAAAAGTTTCATTTCTCTGGCTCTCTTTACTGCTATTTCCATAAAAGCAGCTTCCCGTTTTATTGGAAGTCCATTTTTTGTATTCGTAGAATCTACTACTAACGAATTCCAAAGCTTATCTTTAAATTCTATTAGCGAAACATTTGCATAATTATCGTTTGTTTTACTAATAGCTAAAATTGAAAAGTCAAGGTATTTGGGACTTTGAAGTAGTTTTTTTACTTTATCATTTTTTAAAACACTATTCAATTGAGGAAATTTTTCAGACACAAGCTTCAACTCTGTTTCATCAAGCGTTGGAATATCAATTATTTTTGTATCATTTTTGTCAATTCCAAATTTTAACGCAATTAAATCAATGGCATATTTTCGTGATGCTGCAATGATTCTAATTCCAGGATGTTCTTTAAGTAAAGCCAATAATTGCTTGAAAGCACATTCAGGGTCTGCTTCCAATAATTTCTCCAAACTATCAATGAAAATAATTTTTTCAGGAATGAGAGAGATACAAGAAAAAATGTCTTGTATTGTTTCGTTTACACCTTGACTTGAAAAAACATTTGCAATTGTAGGTTTGTTAAACTGGTCTGCTCTGAAAATAAAGACACTTGCATTAAGGAAATCTTTTTGAAGAACTTCTTTTATTTTTGCCGATTTTCCAACACCGGGTTTCCCTGTTATAATCGTCAATTGAGAATTGCTTATAGAGTCTAATATTTGTTCTCTTGCTTCGGTTCGTGGTAATTGAAATTCATCCTCTCCTTTACCAATTGAAGTTTTTATTGGTCGCAAAATTTCTATACTATCTGATTGCAACTTTTCAACTGCTTTGAAGTATGGACTTAGTTGTGCCGTGTCAAAATTCAAAAAGAAATCTTTATCTTTAATACTATCAAGTGTTGCACTTCCTCCATCTTTATTAAGAATTGCAACATAAGAGAAAATACTATCCCAAATTTCTTTGTCAGTAACTGTTGAACTTTTGCTTTTACTGAGTTTAATCAAATTTAGAAAATAGGCTTGGTCAATACTTCCTTCGTTAAGAAAATCATATTCCAAAACATCAACACATTTCAAGAACTCCCAAAGTTCTTCATCGCTTAATGCAGTATTACTATTTGCTTCTTGCAATACCTTACGAAAAACATCTAATCGTTCTTTCTTAGCTTTAATTCTATTTACTTCTGAAATAAAATCTGTTGCTGTTGCGTGATTTAACGCCCAGTTAAAAAGTGATTTAAGATGGTTTCTCTCATCTTTTGTCAAACCATTTTTGGCGATTACTAATTTGTCTTTCGTTTTATCGAAAATTGAAGCGTTATTAAAATCCTTCCAAAAAGAATTTATGACTTCTTTAAAAATATCGTTGCCAACAGTAAATGAAATGTCATGTTTTGCTTGAATAAGCAATCTATGTTCTCCTTTTACTGATTTTGCAATAGCCAATAAGTCATCTGTTTGATAGCCTCTATTTGTAACCTGAAATGCAACCTCAACCAATTCGCTTGAAGGTACACAAGGAACATTGCCCCGAATAATAAGTGTAGTCAAAAACGCTGTTTGAATAGATTGTTCAAAATTTGTTCCACCGCCACCTTTCTGAAATACGCTTCCTTTATCTGACATAAAATATATAGATTTATAATTATTCTACCACAAATAGCACACTAAACATGTTTTAAATACTATTGTTTTAAAATCCCCCTGTTAAGAGTAACTACTCAAAGGACTCCACTATCTTAATAACCCCCTTTAACTCATCATCCTTCAAGTGACTTTTTATACTTTCCGCTGTTACATCCTTGAAAATATCCGGGAATACGATTTTTAGCAGGTTGGCAATATCCATCTGATTTCTCGGTTTGAAATAGTTCCAGACATTCCACCCGAAATGGCGGAGATCAAGGGCTGTCAGTTCTTTGACTTTAACCGGTTTCAATTCTTTCTCTTCCAACTTGTTCATATATGCGTGGATATTCCGGCAAAGAACATCAAGGTCTCCATCAGAAAGATAAAGAGCAAACGATTTTCTGGTGTAATCAAGAGCGATATTCAGTTTCTCTTCCTGCTCTTTGGCGATATTTTGTTGCTGTTTGTTCCGAATATCCTCTAAAGACACATCCGGTTCTGGCTCTTCGATATCAATCTCCATTACTTGTTCCTCCTCAACAACAGGAGTAACTTGCCTTTCTTCTATCTTATTTCGGAAGTAAGGAATCTTAGCCAATCCTTTTCCAATCCAAGGAATCATCAAGCTTTGTAATATCGAATGAATACTTAAATAAATGACAACCAGAATCGCCAACGCAATTATAAAAACCATAAACGCTGTAAACTCGTCAACCCCCATTGAGACAGCGAATATTCGTGCCGATGTTGCGATAACCAATGCAGCACAAGCAACAATCACATATAATATAATGTATTCCAGAATATTATTTCTCATGCTTCTGTGTCTTTTATGGTGTTCAACTGAATGGCTTGTGCTGCTTTATTTTTCTTTTCGTCCACTACCTTCGCATAAATCTGGGTGGTTTTTACATTGGTATGTCCCAACATTTTGCTGACGGTATATATGTCCGTCCCGCTGGAGAGTTGGAGGGTCGCGTATGTGTGCCGAAAGCAATGAAATGTGATTCTCTTCTGAATACCAGCCGCTTGAATCCATTGTTTGAGTGGGCGGGAAATCCATGACGGATCCGGCAAATCTTCAAAAACAAACTGTTCTGGTTCACGTGGTTCTCCGCAAAGTCCCAAAGCTTGTCGCGAAATGGGCATATATTCTACACCTTTTGTTTTCTGCTGTGTGAAGTGCAATTGAGCCTGATTACCGTCCATGCAGATTTCTTTCCATTGAAGTTTCTGAATATCGCAATGTCGCAAGCCGGTGAGAGCAGAGAAAAGAGCTGCTCGTTTGAGTACATCTCGTTCGCAAGGTGTACTAGCAAGGGTATTTAGTTCTTCAACAGTCAAATACTCACGCCTCGACTCCTGTTCCTGAATACCTTTGATTTTAGCGGATAAATCTGTCGTTAAGTAACCATCGATGAATGCTTGCTTTAATGCGGCTTTGAAAATGGAGAAGTAAGTTACGGCAGTATTGCGAGAGATTGTTCCGCTTTTACCTCCGCCACAAGGGGCGGATAAAAGGTATAATTTGAAATCTTCCGCCAAACGGTTATCTATCTTTGAAAAAGGTAATATATCTCCGGCAAAAAGCTTTATTAATTCGTAGGTGCGCTTCCAATTTATACGGATTGATTCGGAACTTTGTGCATGGCGTTTCTTAGCGACCGTATTAAAATATTCAATGAAATCCTGCTGTAAGCGTTCTTTCTGTTCTGCTTGTGCGCTTTCGGTATCACTATATAAGTCGATATTATCGTACTCTTTCTGACGAAGTTTGCGGATGCCATCGGCAAAAAGCATGGTTTCAATGTCTTTTTCGCTCCTGCAAATGATGACTCCATTATCATCTCGTTTGGGCTTATAGGTCTTATTGCCTTCTGCATCTGTACGTGCTGTTCGTTTCTTATCCCATTCTACTGTCGTAATGCTACGATTTAGGTATTCTCGAACAC
>JASLCG010000002.1 GCA_030151885.1 Bacteroides sp. | reverse complement strand
GTGTAAAATCTCTACCACCTTGCCTCTTTAGTCGTATGCCAGATGTGATATAAATTTCAGCATCACCTGGAGCTGCCAACTTAAAATCGACCTCTCCACCCACTTGATACGTGGTTATATTACTTAAATTATATTTATAATATCCCGAAGAGCCTATACTGCCCACCAAGCGATAACGCATATCGACCGATTGGGCAGATACAAAGCTACACATCAGCAGAGAAAGGCATAATAAACCGATTTGTTTGATTTTCATATTATTAGGATAAGTATTTTGTTTAAAATCGAACGTAAAAGTAACCAAATCTGTTTAACCAACGCATTTAAATCAGAAAAGATGTGCATATATTTCTTGTATTCTACCTTTTTTTAGTAACTTGAATCGTTAACATTAACATTCAATACGACCAAACAATATGGAACAAGTTTCTGCTTTAATTGAAAGTCTAGCCGTATCGCAAACGCTAGCAATGTCGCAAAAGAGTAGCGAACTAAAAGCGCAAGGCGTCGATGTCATAAATATGAGCGTGGGCGAGCCCGATTTTTTCACCCCAAAACACATTAAAGAGGCTGCAAAAAAAGCCATTGAAGACAACTTCTCTTTCTACACCCCTGTATCAGGCTATATGTCGCTAAGAGAAGCCATCTGCCGAAAGCTGAAAAACGAAAATCAATTAACATATACTCCCAACCAAATTATATGCTCCAATGGGGCAAAACAGGCCGTGTGTAATGCATTGCTAACTGTGGTAAATCCAGAAGACGAGGTGCTGATTCCTGCACCATGTTGGGTGAGCTACATAGAGATGGTTAAATTAACACGTGCCACACCTGTGGTATTAACTACTACCATCGATACCGATTTTAAAATAACCCCACAGCAACTAGAACAAGCTATTACACCTAAAACTAGGGTTATTATGCTCTGTTCGCCATCCAACCCTACGGGTAGTATTTACAGTAAGCAAGAGATGGAGCAAATTGCTAAGGTACTAGCTAAACACCCACGTATATTAATTCTATCGGACGAGATTTACGAACACATCAATTACTTGGGTAAACACGTAAGCATTGCACAGTTTCCTGGAATGCAAGAGCGTACCATTATTGTAAATGGAGTATCGAAAGCGTATGCTATGACAGGCTGGCGATTGGGCTGGATGGCTGCACCACTTTGGATAGCCAAAGCTGCCAACAAACTGCAAGGACAATACACCTCTTGCCCATCATCAATAGCTCAAAAGGCTGCCGAAGCGGCATACTGTGGCGATAATAGTTGTGTAGAGGAGATGAGAAAGGTATTTGAACGTCGCCGAGATTTAATTGTTGAACTGGCGTCAGAAATAGAGGGTTTCAAAATAAACAAACCCCAAGGGGCATTCTACCTCTTCCCTGATTGCACCTATTATTATGGAAAATCGTTCAACGGAAAAGTAATTAAAGACTCTAACGACCTGGCATTGTACCTACTTGAAGAGGGACACGTAGCATCGGTAGGTGGAGACGCATTTAGCTCGCCAAACAACATCCGATTCTCTTATGCCACATCTGACGAAAATATTATAGAGGCCATGAAACGCGTAAAAGCAGCATTGGCACAATTGAAATAGATAGCAGATACAACTAACTAGCTATGATAAAGCACTTTTCTAACCACCAGATAGAGGTTAGAAAGGTGCTTTTAAAGTTACAACAGAGAGCTATTTTGTAGAAATAGATAAGATTTACACCTTTTTTATCTGCATAACTAATATAAGGCATCTCAGCCTACTTCATACCATTTGCAGTCCGAAAAGTGAGAAGTTGCTATCCCTACCCCCACCCATTAAACAGCCCACTACCTTAAACACCTTCTACATCGCCGACAAACCTCTATCTTATTGCCGATAAGCATGAGGTATGTTGCCGACTAATACGAGGTAGGTCGGCAATGAACAAACACCCCCTCACAAGCCTTATAAAGAGGATTTATAGAGCATTATTTACAAAAACAGCTATCCATTTTTTTTACTGACCCTTTATGCACATAAGCCAGATACTTTCTTTAATTTTGCAATCAAATTCACATCTAAAAAACAAAAAACGGCTATGAAAGCTTTTCTAACAATAGCATTACTAATATGCTCGAACGTATTTATGACATTTGCGTGGTACGGACACCTCAAATTTAAAGAGATGGGCTCTTTGGCTCATTTGAGTCTTTTCTTTGTTATTCTAATAAGCTGGGGAATTGCTTTTTTCGAATACTGTTTTCAAGTACCAGCAAATAGGATTGGATACCTCGAAAATGGTGGACCATTTAACCTATGGCAGCTAAAAGTGATACAAGAGGTTATTTCACTAAGCGTTTTTACACTATTTACCATTACTGTATTTAAAACAGAGACTCTACGCACCAACCACATTATTGGATTTGTCTTCTTGATATTGGCCGTCTATTTTATCTTTAAAAAATAGATTCAACCCAACAAACTTCTTAGAACGTAGTGGTTATTTTTAATTCAATCTAAGCAGAGTTATATATTTCGCTTTATATTTAGGAATAAGCCAAATATTTCCATATATTTGCCATTATATTATTTAAACCACTATTAACTATGAGAAAATTATTAATCATGTTGTTGGCAGTAGTAAGTATTATGTCTTGCTCGTCCGACAATAATGCAACCACAATTCTAGAGAATAATACATTTTCAGAAGTTTGGAAATTAAAGAGTGTTACATTAGAAACCAGTAGCGACAATGCCCTGCTTGACGATATTCTAAAAGAGCACTTTGCAGAACTTATCGATAAAGACGAAGCCTGGTATTTAGGTTTCGAGGAGCAAAAACACTACACTTTAATACATCAGAAGGCAGGAAAGATTCAAGTTTTATCTAAAGGAAATTTTTTATATCACGACCCAGTACCCCCTCTTTGTGTGTACCATAAGACACATGGTGAAGGTACAGACTACTTCAAAGAGTTTGATTTCGTAATCTGTAACGATTTATTAGAAGATTCTGAAAATTTATTTAGTTTTGCTGTAGAACTTGTAAATCATGAAATAGATATTAATACAAAGCTAAAAGACATTTTAAAACAGATACAAACAAAACATAAGAATCTACCTGAAGTAGAAAACCTAGACAACCTAAAAGTTATGGAGGCATGGAACCTTTTTAAATTTGAAAAGGTTCAATAAAATATAGATCATTCTTTTGATTGATAAGCAGAAGTCGCCTGATACTACATGTATCGGCGGCTTTTTTTATACCCTTATGCAATTTCCTGCTTATATTTTAAACAACACTACAATAAACACAACTTTACAGTAAAATTTGCTTCACAAAATAATACTTGAATACTTCAAGATAACAAAACTCGCTGTATTATAATAAGTAGAAATATTTACCCCTATTACAGCATCTACCCACTCATGTAAATGTTAAAATAAATAATTTTAAATAACGTTTCTATACATTATTAAATTATTTATTAATTACAGAGCCATTACAATAATGGGTAAAAATAATAACCACAACACCTTCTAGATATATTAAAGATTTAATAAGCAATTGTTTATGTTACAATATTCGTTATATTCAAGCCGATGTTAAAATAGGCTATTAATAAGAGTAGCTTATTAATTAAATACATTATTTAAATATTAGATATAATAATTTAATTTTTACATATCTAATAAACATTTGTATTACATAATATTATATTTACTTATGAAAAACCGACTAATTAGAGCCCTCTCTGTCATTACACTTGTGTGTGTGGGAGGATTTATGTATGTGCCAAAAACATACGCAGCAAATGAAACTCTATTATCTATTCAGAGTACGCCTGTAAAAGGTGTCGTAAGAGATGCACTAGGTCCTATTGTAGGTGCTACAATCCATGTAAAAGGTTCTACAAATGGTACAATTACCAATATAGATGGAGAATTTTCCTTAGAAAATGTAAAAAAAGGAGATGTACTAGAATTCTCGTTTATGGGCTTCAAAACAGTCAGCATTGAATATACAGGACAAGCCTCTTTCGATGTAACTTTAGAAGAAGAAACACAACTTTTAAACGAGGTTGTTGTAACTGCACTTGGAATAAAACGTGAGAAAAAAGCGCTCGGATATGCCATGCAAGAGGTTAAAGGAGACGACATTCTTCAAGCACGAGAAAGCAACGTAGCCAATGCCCTATCGGGTAAAGTATCTGGTCTGCAAATTTCTCGTTCTGGTAATGGTGCAGGAGGATCTTCAAAAATAACGCTACGTGGTAACAACTCGGTAACTGGTCTTAACCAACCACTTATTGTTGTTGATGGAGTGCCAATGGACAACTTCACAGGAGCAGCAAACAACGACTTTTGGAACCCATCTGCCGACATGGGTAATGGTATCTCCGACATCAGCCCAGACGATATTGCTTCAATGTCTGTTCTTAAAGGGGCATCGGCGGCAGCACTATATGGTGCACGTGCAGGTAACGGGGTAATCTTAATTACTACAAAATCGGGCCGTAAGACCGAAGGTTTAGGTATTACGATTTCTAGTTCTGTATCGGCAGAAACCATTTTTATGAAACCAAAGATGCAAAATTCTTTTGGTCAAGGTAGTAATGGTATCTTAGACATAGAGTCTGGCAGTAGCTGGGGTCCTAAAATAGCTGGACAAAAGTACACAAAATGGGATGGCACAGAGGCTACTATGCGTTCGTACGATAACTTAGGAAACTATTTTGATACAGGTGTAAACCTTACAGAGACTTTCTCGTTCTCGCAACAGTACAAAGCAACCTCAATCTATACTTCATTATCGAGAATGGACGATATGAGTAAGATACCTGGTTCTAGACTTGCACGTACTAGTTTTACAACTAGAGCAACAAGTAAGTTTGGTAAAAACGAACGTTGGAGCATAGATACCAAAGTACAGTACATTAAAGCAAAAGCAAATAACAGACCAATCAGTGGTAAAAACGACTCTAATGCGTTTATGGCTATGTATTTACTACCTAGATCTATGGACATTAGAGATTTTAAAGCAGGAGTACGTGACGATAATACCATGATTTGGTATGGGGCTAGCCAACAGATTAACCCATATTGGATGAAAGATAAACGCCTTAACTCTGATACTCGTGACCGTTTCCTTGTTAATGGAGCTTTGAAATATGAGTTTACAGATTGGCTTAACGCAGAAGTTAGAGTTGGTTCTGATATGTATTTTACAGACTACGACAATAAAACTTATTGGGGTAGCCCACTGCAAAATAGATTCTCTATTTCGCAAGAACGTTTCTACGAAAACAACTACAGTTTCTTAGTAACTGCACAAAAAGATCATATCATTGGCAAATGGGGTGGTAATGCTTCATTAGGTGGTAACTTAATGCACCGTCGTCATAAATCTATGAGCACAGGTGTAGAACTTGTAGTTCCAGATTTATTCTCAATCCACAATGCTAAAAACAAACCTGATGTAAACCAAGGTAGCTCTGAGAAAAAAATCAATTCCATCTACGGTACTGCACAAGTAAACTACGATGGTTGGGCATTCTTAGACCTAACATTCCGTAACGATTGGTCTTCTACTATGAATAAAGACAATCGTTCTTTCTTCTACCCATCTGTATCTACATCTTGGGTTATTTCTGATATGTTGGAGAAGATAGATAAACCACTACCTAGCTGGTTTAGCTATGCTAAGGTAAGAGCTTCGTTTGCAGAGGTAGGTAACGACCTTGAGCCATACCAATTGTACAATACCTATAATATAGGTCAGGCTCCTGATGGTAGTACTACAGCCTCTCAGGGTAATATTCTTTATGATTCTAACGTACGTTCAGAGCTAATTAAATCATGGGAAGTTGGTGCAGAACTACGATTCTTACAGAACAGATTAGGTTTTGACTTCTCTTGGTACAAAACAAATGCTACTCGCCAATTATTGAATATACCTATGGATGGTCTTTCTGGCTTCCAAGCTAGAAAAATTAATGCTGGTAATATTCAAAATACGGGTGTTGAGTTGATGGTTAATGCACGTCCTATACAAACAGCTTCTGGCTTTAACTGGGACATTATGCTAAACTTCTCTAGAAACAAGAATAAAATTAAAGAGCTATATAAAACAGCCGACGAGGAGATTAGACTATATCCACTAGGTGGTTACGACAACCTACAAGTATATGCTACTGCAGGTGGTAACTATGGTGAAATTTGGGGTACTAAACTGAATAGAGTTACTGATAAGGACTCTCCTTACTACGGAAAACTTATTATAGAAAATGGTTTACCAACATCTACTACTGAAAAAGAAAAAATTGGAGATCAGCAACCAAAAGCATTACTAGGTTTAACAAATACTTTCACCTATAAAGGATGGGCATTAAGCTTTTTAATCGATGCACGTATTGGTGGTGATATCTTCTCTGGTACGCATCAATCTATGCAATCTGCTGGTACATCTAACAAAACAGTAGTTAATGGAGAGCGTCCTAATATGGTTGTAGATGGGGTATATAAAGATAACGATGGCGTTTTCCAACCAAATACAACAGAGATTACGACACAACAATATTGGAGAGCTATTGCAGCTAGTGGAAACTTAGGTGTAGGAGAGGTTAATATTTACAGTGCTACAAACGTACGTTTACGTAATCTATCTTTAGCCTATGCATTTGACAGATCAATTTTAAAGAAGACTCCATTTACTCAGTTAAAACTAGGATTATCTTGTAATAACGTTTGGATGATTAAGAGTAAAATGAATGGCATAGACCCAGAGTCTATCTATGCAACAAGTACAAATGCTACAGGATTTGAGTTTGGAGGTTCTCCTACTTCACGTACTTATCTTTTCAATGTTACATTAGGATTCTAAAACTTCTTAATTTATTACATCATGAAATATCTTAATAAAAATATATATAAGCTATCATTAGCAACTGTACTTTTGGCAAGCTGCTCGGATTTTGAAAAAATTAATGTAGATCCTAATGCGGCTAGTGTTGACCAAGTACGAGTAGAGTATGCAATCAATAAATCTATTACAGATGCACAACAAAACCCAGAAGTAGCCGAGCGTGCCTTTGTATTAAACTGGACAAGTGCTGCACGAATGCACGACCCAAACATGGGTGGAGGTATGCCTGTAGGAAGCTATAGCGACGATTGGAACTCTAACTATTACAACCACTTTACTGGTTGGATGAGTGCCATTACTCAAGCAATTAATATTGCTGATATTAAATTGCAAGGAACACTCAATAGCCATGAACAAGCATTAATTCCGAACTTTAAACAGGTGGCTAGAATATGGCGTGCCTACCTTATGAGCGAGTTTACAGACAACTTTGGTGCTATGCCTATTAATGCTTTTAATGGTGTAAACCCTGAGTTTAACTCTGCTAAAGACGTCTATTATTTTATGCTTAAAGAGCTTAAAGAGGCATCTGAAAGTCTAAATATTGAAGCTGTTGCTACAGAGGCAGAAAAAGCTACCGACAGGGCTTTTCAATACGACTTTGCTAAATGGCAAAAGTATGCAAATTCAATGCGTATGCGTTTGGCTATGCGCTTGAGCGAGGCTGATCCTGAAAAAGCTAAAACAGAGTTTGAAGAGGCTGTAAAAAGTGAATATATCAAAGACTTGAAGGACAACTTAGCGATACAAGAAAGAGATGGTTGGGATCCATTAGCAGGAGTATTTAGTAGAGAATGGAATTACATGTCTATCTCATCTTCTGTAAACAACTTGGTTGTAGGCCTAGGTGGTGTTCCTTCTGAAGCAGTACTAGCTAATCGCCCTAATTCGGAAGAGTTAACAAAACATATTAAACCAGCCGACTACATGGGGATTCAATATAAAGACCACATGACTATGCTTACAAGCGACCCTGCTAAAGGATTCTGGTTTGATGGGCTGCATCAGTCAATAGACCCTAGAGCATACGTATTATACCAAATACCTGGTGATTTTCAAGACGAAAATTACTGTATGTACCCTAGCTACAATAAAAACTATACAGCTTTAAAACGTGCACTTCTTGTTGATAAAGGAGATAATGATGATCAAACTGCTAAAACAGATACTTTAGAGCTTTTAGACAGTAAATACACATGGAATGCTGCGACTTTTGGATCTTGGGGAGATAAAGGTTCTATTAATAATATGTACTACTGGCCATGGGCACGTCCTGGTTTAAAAGTAAACTACAGAAACAGTACAAATAAACGTATCTTTTTTGGAGCTTGGGAGTCTTACTTCTTAATTGCAGAGGCTGCTTTAAGAGGATGGACTGTTCCGATGAGTGCAAAGCAAGCGTATGAAGAAGGTATAAAAAGTAGTTTTAATCACTTTGGTTTAAATCAGTTTGCTGATCAATACATACAGTCTGAAGCTTATAATAACGTAGGAACATCGGTTAAATGGGAACATACAACTGATGCTGTAGATAAAGAGATGAAAATGATAGATGGATATACTAAAAAAGAGACTACATATACCTATAAATATCCAAAGGCTGAAAACACACTGTATGGTAAATCTTTAAATGACCAATTGTCGAAGATTATTACACAAAAATACATTGCCAACATGCCATACTTACCACTTGAGGCGTGGAACGATTTTCGTCGTTTAGCACTTCCATTTATGGAGGCACCTGCTATAGAGCAACCTATTGCTACAATGCCTTCTCTTACACCTACAACATACGAGAAACAAACTATTATGTTCTTCCCACAAAGGTTAAAATTCCCATCGGCGCTTGAGAATAGCAACCCTGCTGGTTATAAAGGTGCTGTAGCACTGTTGGGTGGACCTGATAATGTGTTTACACCAATTTGGTGGGCTAAGCAAAAGTAAAGGT
>JASLCG010000104.1 GCA_030151885.1 Bacteroides sp. | reverse complement strand
CGCCAGTAAAAGAGGCTAATGATATTTGGAATGTTACTTATCAGAAGAAGTATGCTAAGGATATACGACCCTTTTTCCTGGTATTACGGAGCTTTTAAACTATCTAATAGCTCAAAAATATGCGTTAAGTATCGTTACTGCTAAAACAAAAAGAAGAGTTTCCAGTAGATTTAGTTCTTTTTGGTATAACTTATCTATTTAAGACTATGATTAGTGTCGATGATGCCCTACGTCCTAAACCTTATCCAGCTGCTATAAACGAAAATTTATTAAAAAGAAGTGGTAAATATAAATATGAAATATTGTATATAGGTGATTCTAGAGGTGATATGTAGCGTGCTCAAGTCGCTAGTGTGAAGTTTGGTTTGGCTATTTGGAGATGTTGTAGTTTTAATGGTATGAAGACTGATTACTATCTAGTTACTCCCGATGGTTTGCTATATCGGTTACGATAAACCTCTCAAATAAAAGTTGAAAATATGTAAGTGAATTGCTTCTTATAGTTCTTCAAAATTATCAGTAGGCTTTGATTAATAAGTGCTCTTTTGGCAATAGGGTGTTTTTTTAGACTAGTTTTTCTCTAGATGCTAAATTAAAAAGAATACAGCATCAGGAGTGAGCTCTACCTTGAGGTAGAAGGTATTAGGATAAGAGCAAGGTTCAACATTAAAGAGTTACGATATTACTATAATGATTAGCCCTTCTTTAATTAATCTGAAGTGCACCCCAAAAGTCGGACATAAAGCTTTTGAGCTACACTTCAATAGTTAGAGGAGGGCTTGTTTTATTTGTGTAAAGTGTTATGTATTATTTTGTTACATAAATACGCTGCCATTTTCCTGTTCGGTATTGACTGTATGAAATGGCCCAGTTGGCGAACCAACCTAATGGAATTGCATACCATACCACTTGTATACCGTATTGTTGTGCAAAGAATAGAGGTATAATAACTCGTAGTGATAAGTTTACTAAGTTGGCTATTGTAAACATTTTCATATCTCCTGATCCTTGAAGAATAGCGTCAATAGCCATTTTCCAACCTAGAAGTGCAAAAAACAGACCTACAAAAATAAGGTAGCCTCTACCTGTATCGTAGGCTACAGTTGTACCTGTATCTCCTAAGAAGAAGGCAATAATAGAGTAATTGAATAGTTCTAGGACCAGCAGAATAACTATAGCACTGATTAATACCATTTGATTGGCAACTTTATATCCCATACTTACACGCTCTAGTTTTCCAGCACCAATGTTTTGTGCAGTAAATGAAGCTAATGCAGTTCCAATTCCCAGCATAGGAACTACACATATTGATTCAATACGCATAGCTGCCGAGAAGCCTGCTAATGCTTGCGATCCAAAGCTATTTACAATAGATTGTACCAACATCATACCAATTGAAACCGTAGACTGTTGAAGTATTGAGGGTAGGGCAATGCGTGTAATATTACGAAGCTCACCAGTATCGTACATCCTAACTTTTCCTTGCTCTAACTTATTGACTACTCGCATAAAGATAATAAAAGAGAAAATAGCCGATAAGCCTTGCGCTATTAATGTAGCCCAAGCTGCACCACTTACCCCCATATTAAATTTAATAATGAATAGTAAGTCAAGGCCAATATTAAGTATTGATGAGCAAATTAAAAAAACTAGTGGAATCCTAGATTTGCCAATCGCATTAAACATGGCAGAAAGAATGTTGTACATAAAGAGGAATGGAAGCCCTATAAAGTAGATGTTTAAATATACAACGGCCATATCCATAACATCTGTAGGTGTATTTAATAGCTCCATAATACGTTGGCTAAAGAGTAAGCCAAATAGTGCCATAAGAATACTTAATCCAATAAAAGAGAATAGTGCTGTATATACAGTACGCTTCATCCGCACAAACTCTTGTCCACCAAAATACCTGCCTATTACAACTCCTGCACCTACACCACTACCTACAGCAATAAATATAAATACATTAGTTAGCGAAAAAGAAGCACCCACAGCTGCAAGTGCTTGTTCGCCTACAAAACGGCCTACTATTGCAGAGTCTGCCATGGTATATGTTTGTTGGAAAAGGTTGCCCAAAATAATAGGAAGGGCAAATATTGTTAACGCATGCCACGGTTTTTTTCGTGTTAGGTAATCATTCTTCATATTTTGTCTGTTTCATTGTGGATAGTAGAACTAGATTGTTGTTTCAGTTCTACACTCTGGAGTATCTTAGTTTTTGATACATAATAAGTAAACTCTATCAATTAATAAACCTTACATTTTGTAGGTCTTATCTTACAACGTGCAAATTTAGTCAATATCTTGCTGATATTAAAACGAGCTGATGACTAGAAAAAAAAGAGTCGTTAATCTATGTATGTAGATTCTGGTATTCTACATATAAAAAGGGCATTTATTACGTAATAAATGCCCTTTTTGGGAATAATATAGATTAGTTTACTCTGCCTTTAATGCTTCGGCATAAATAACACTTTGTCTTTTACTTAGGTACATTCTGCCCTCTTTTGTAGAGAGGTTAAAGGTATCGTCATCTTCTTGATTCCATACATACCCATCTTGAGCACTTCGTCTTTCAAGAACTCTTGTATCTTCTCCTGGTATTATAAGTTCTACTTGTAAAGAGTCAGTACTAAATATTACAACAGCTGTATCTTCAGCATTCTCTATCTTTTCAAATAATATGCCTACTTCCCAAGGTCTTACACACTCTTGTAGAACATCAGACCATATATAACCAGCACTTGTAATACACCCGTGTTGATCTTTGTCAGCTCCAACTGCTTCTTGAGTAGGTTTACTCTCTTCTTGTTTTTTATTTTTAGTACTGCAAGAGATTAAAAGCAATGGCAGTGCTAAGGTAAATAATACATAAAGCTTTTTCATAATAGTCTTAATTTATATTTGGAGTAAAAGTAGTCATTAATCCTCATAAATATAAAAAGTAGTACTTTTATTTAATAAAATTCAGAAAGCAATTCGTTTTGAAAAATCTATAATTTCAGTATTTGCTGTATGAAAATGGTTGATAATATTTAATGAATCGTAGATTGTGTTAATACATAATAAATGTTTTATGTAATAGAGTTTTAAAATGAACTATTCCTAAATTATTACAGTTTGTAATTATATCATTACTTATTTTATTATAGCAGTATGAAAATTCTAATTGTAGAAGATGAACTTGAGTTGCGTAGGGTGATTCAAGAGTTTTTAGAACAAGAGAAATTTACAATAGAGTTTGCAGATAATTATCACGATGGTTTAGACAAGGCCTTAGGCTACGACTACGATTGTGTCCTACTTGATATAATGCTACCAGGAAGTGGCTCGGGTATGGATATTCTGCGTGAAATGAAATTGGCAAGAAAAAAGTCGCCAGTTATCATATTATCTGCTAAAGACTCTGTAGAGGATAAGGTAGAAGGGTTAGATACAGGTGCGGACGACTATTTGGCAAAACCTTTTCATATGGCCGAGCTGTTTGCCCGTATTAAATCTACTATCAGAAGGAGTAACCAAGAAGGCAGTAAATGGATTGAGTTTAAAAATGTACAATTAAACCCTGAAGATAGGGTAGTAAAAGTAGCAGGAGAGGAAATTATACTTAACAGGAAGGAGTTCGATCTATTATATTATCTTTTAATTAGGCCAAATAAAGTGCTGCAAAAGACGGCATTAGCCGAATTTATATGGGGAGATAGTATTGATCAGATAGATAGTTTTGATTTTATATATTCACAAATAAAAAATCTTCGTAGAAAATTAAAAAATCATAAAGCTGGAGTAGATATTCAGGCTGTATATGGAATTGGTTATAGATTAGTTGCTTTAAAGCAATAATTAATGGCCATATCCTTTCGAAACTACACTTTTAAAGCTATTTGTATTACTATTTTTGTCCTTATTAGTCTTTGGGCAATACCTTTTTACGCCTATATGCTAAGGGGTGTTTATAATACAATTGATGAGAGTTTATCTGATCAGAAAAACGAAATAATCAGTATGGCTATGAAGAATAAGGCTATTTTAAATAGTCGTCATTTTGGAGTACATAAGTTTCGCTTTATTCCTATTTCAGAGGGGTGTTTTTTTAAACATACAATATTTGAGAGTAGGGTGTTGCTATCTTCTACTGACAATGACTATGATTCGTTCCATGTTTTAAAATGTTGTTTTAAGGATGTAGATGGAAATCCATATCTACTGGAAGTCATCTCATCTTCTGTAGAGCAAGACAAGCTTTTTTACAACTTAATTAAAGGTGTTGTAGTATTGTACACTATTTTGATACTAGGAATATTTATTATTAATAAGGTTGTACTTAGATATGCTTTTCAGCCTTTTGATTTGACACTTAAACAGCTGAATAACTATAGGTTTGGTGAAAGTAATAAGCTTGTCTTTAAAAGGAGTAAAATAAAAGAATTCAATGAGCTTACAGGATATATATCGGAAATGATAGATAGAAATCAAGAGGTATTTATGCAGCAGAGAGAGTTTTTGGAAAATGCATCGCACGAGCTTCAAACACCTCTTGCTATTCTACAGAATAAAATGGATTGGATGATAGAGCAAGAGAACTTATCGGAAGAGCAGCTTAAACAATTGTCCGATATACAACGTTCTGTAATTCGTATGATTCGTTTAAATCGATCACTATTGATGTTATCAAAAATTGAAAATCATCAATTTCAAAATCGATCAATAATAAGTCTTAATGAAGTGGTTAAAGAACTTGTAGAAGAGTATCAAGAGTTATTTGTGTATAAGCATCTGAATTTAACTGTTATTGATAAAGCTAGTTTAACTTTAGAGGTAAATAAAGACCTTATTAGTATTCTTATAGCTAACTTATTGAGGAATGCTTTAAGATATACAGAGTCTGGTGGAAATGTAACATTAGTCATTGCGGATCAAAAAATAGAAATTAGTAATACTGCTGATAAAGGAGAGTTAGATTGTTCGCACATTTATAAGCGTTTCTACAAAAAATCTAACGATACTAAGTCCACAGGGCTAGGTTTATCAATCGTTAAGAGTATAGTTAATCAATATTCCAATTTAGAATTGTCTTATCGTTTTAAAAATGATAGGCATTATTTCACATTGAATGTATTGAACTCTTAATCTAACTAGTATATTTAGAAAGAATTTAATAAATGAAATTATGAAGAATTTTAAGATTTTACTTAGTGTGTTAATGTTATTCGCTGGTCTTCAAGCTTCATCAGCACAGAAAAAAACAATCTCTGAGAATAACTTACCAGTTCAGTCGCAAGAGTTTATTGCTACCTATTTTAAAGGCACTAAAATACTTCAAGTAGAGGCCGAAACCATCTTGGGTATTGTTAAGGCATACAATGTAGTTCTGGATAATGGAATGGTAGTAGAGTTTACTAAAAAAGGAGACTGGACAGAAGTAAAAGGTAAAGGAAAAGAGATTCCAGCAGCTATAGTCCCTCAGAAAATAAGAACATATGTTTCTAAAGAGTTTTCTAAAACTTTTATTAAGAACATTGAGAAAAAGGGCAAAGGCTATAGTGTAGAAATCTCAAATGGTCTTGAGCTTGAGTTCTCTTTATCTGGTGATTTTAAAAGAATAGATAATTAGTATCCTCAGAATGTGATATATAAAGCTATAAAAAGAGCACTTATAGAATTATTCTATAAGTGCTCTTTTTCCTTTTATGAAAAGCTCGACTACTATTTTAGATGTATTGTAAAAGTAGGAGTGTCTAGTTCATAAAAATTATGAAGGTCGGAACTTGTTCAATTTTCTATAAATAAAGTTTTAGTACATCTTTACTTTCTACTGATGAGCAGAATAGTTAATCGGATTTAAAACTCTTCGTAAATAGCTGGATCTTGATTTTGAATACGGCCTTCTGGATTATTTAAAGTGTCTATTAAGAGGACATCTTCTGCTGATAAGGCAAAGTCAAAAATTGCTAAATTTTCTATTTGTCGACTTGGTGTCTTAGACTTAGGTATAGGAAGTACACCATTTTGAATGTGCCAACGTAATACAACCTGTGCTATACTTTTATTATACTTGAGAGCTAAGTTTTTAAGGACTTCATTATCTGATAACCCTTTAGCTCTAGCAAAAGGACTCCATGCTTGAGTAATAATAGCCTTGGACTTGTGGTAAGCCAGCGTTTCTTTCTGAGTAAAGAATGGATGAAGTTCTATTTGGTTAATTGCTGGAGCTACACCTGTCTCTTGAATAAGACGCTCTATGTGTTCTGGTAAAAAATTACATACTCCAATAGTTTTAATCTTCCCTCTCTTTTTTGCTTCAATTAGAGCTTGCCATGCTTCCACATATTTATCTTCTTTAGGGTTAGGCCAATGGATTAAATAACCATCAAAATAATCTACTCT
Source organism: Bacteroides sp. (assembly GCA_030151885.1). Classification (GTDB taxonomy): domain Bacteria; phylum Bacteroidota; class Bacteroidia; order Bacteroidales; family Bacteroidaceae; genus Bacteroides_E. Next base: position 21,445 of record JASLCG010000104.1, on the reverse strand, counting down.
AGTTCTTAATAAAGACTCTTCTATAGCATCTAAGGCTAGAGAGTAGGTATGAAATCGGCCAGGAAGTTTAGAGGTTAAGAAAAAATCTTTACGTGGAATTCCAGAAGCTCTTATTGCCTCTCCTAATACAGCCTCGTTATCGTAGTTCATGGCAGAGTCGAATAGTCTATATCCATTTTTTGCTGCAGTGATAATGGCTTTTAATGCATCATCTCCTCTTAGTAAATAGGTTCCAAAGCCTATGGATGGGATCTTACTTCCGTTGTTGAGTCTTAGATTAGGTATTTTCATAAGAATATTGTTTAGAAGGTTCTATGTATCAATTATTCAAGATACAATATTCAACTAAAATAATACCAATAAAATAGCTTTTTATTGCCCTTATAGAAGTTAAAAAAAGACATAAAAAAACAGCTTCACTATTGCGGTTATTAAAGTGGAGCTGTTAATCTACAATAAGTCTTGATACTGCTTATTGAATTTGATTGCGTTATTAAAATTTCATTAAATATTTCTGAGTTATAATCTTAGTAATAAATATACAATATAGCCATAGGCCAATATTAACCCAAAAGAGAGTTGTAGTAGATTGCCATTATTAACGGCAGAAATAACTAAGTAACCCGAAACAGCGAGGATTAATACAAGAACTAGAAGGCGAAGCATATATTTGTTATTTAAACTATTCGATTTCATTTTATTAATGTATACTACATTTATACTATATAATAAAAGTACTCCCTTTTATATTTACTGCTGCCAAAATCAAGTTTTATTAACGATTTAAACAAGGTTATTTAACGAATGTATTTCGTTTTGTATATGTTTTGTAACACACAATAAAATTATGCTACAAAAAAGATAATGTAGTGTAATAATTGAATGGGGCGTATATAAAAAAATATCACCAAAGGAACCCATGCAAAAGAAACCTTTGGTGATAACTCATAAATACTAAACTATCTATCTGACAGATTTTTAGGTATGAGATTTTATACTAAATGAAGATTAATTTATACCTGTATAGCCCATGTTACGCCATTGACTAATCCTCCTTCAAGTGCTATTTTATTGAGTTGTATTGTTTCAATAGCTCTGTTAGGATATAGTTTTTGTATCTCGTTTAGGGCCTCTAAATCTTTATTTTCTTTATCCTCAAATTGGGGAAGTATGATAAGATTGTCTACTTCTAAGAAGTTAATGTAATTTCCTATTATATTATGAAAATAAGTATTATCTGTAATTCGGTAAAAAGGAAAATCAATATAGTTCAATTGATAGTCTTTTAGTATAGTGTTCATTTTATTACTCCAGTAGGGGTATTCTACTTCACGATCATTCCCAATTAATGTGTTATCATCATAAAAACGGATATGTTCTTCTGCAAGTCCTTTTTCTGACGATTTTATTTGGGGAATAATGATAACTTCAGCTTCTAAGAGATTTTCAACTTCGTTAATAATTTTGACTTTAGAGCCAAAAGAGCTGTTCTCGTCAAAGACTCGGTCTGTAATGATAACTTTATCTGCTGTATAGACTAAATTACCACCATCTAATACTATATCAGTCAATACAGGTTCTATACCTAGTGTACTGTAAACTTGTGAGGTGTTTGTCAAGAACTTTTCACTTTCTATATAAGTAGGAGAGTATTTAAATTGTACAAATTTATCTTTGCTAATTTGAATAGGCATATAATCTTTACACCAAATACTTTTTGTATTAGGTAAAAACTTATATGCTATATTTTGACGATCAAATATATCAGTCAGTGCTGTACACTCTTGAGGGTATTCTGATCTGAAAAGCTTCGATAAGAATACAACATTGGTATCTTTAGCTAGTACCATACTTAACTTGATGTTTCTACTTAAATAGATTTAAAATAGTGTTGTTGTATAATTGGCATACAACATTTTATTACTAATGCTAACAATATACTATTTCTTTTTACAATAATAAAAAGTGTAAAGAAATATATTTTTAGGTAAAAAACTTAACTTATTGATAACTAGTTGTTAAGTGTAAAACTTACATAAACTTACCCATAAGTGTAAAATGTATCTGTTTTGACGTGTTTAATGAAAAAAACTTTTTAGAAAAGTATATTAATAAGCTGATATTTATATCTTTAAAGATATTATTAAAAAATGAGCCTATGATATTTAATGAATTTTTAGTTCGTCAAGCTAAAGTTTCTGAATTTAAAGAAATTCAGTACTTAATCAAACAAAGTGTCGATACTGCAAAATATCAGAATATAAATAAGGTAGATTATGCAGTACAGCTTCGTAAACAAGAGAGTTACATTCCAAGCTTAGAGCTTGTTGCAGAAAGAGAGGGAAAGTTATTGGGGCATGTTATGTTCTCTAAAGCAGAGGTTATAGCAAATAATGGGAATAAGTATGAAACGCTTTTTTTAGATCCTATCTCTATTAGACACGACGGTCTAGAGTTTGGGGTGTGTAAAGCGCTTTTAAACAATAGTAGCCAGTTAGCTGCAGACATGGGGTATAAGTCTATGTTCGTTTACGGAGACTTAAAAGTTTTCCATGATTTTGGATTTAGACCAGCTAATCTTTGGAATATATGTAATGATAAAATGGATTGTAAATTAATTCTAGCAAAGGAATTAAGAGCAAATGCATTGTCACAAATATCGGGTCAGCTATGCATATAGTTATACCCATATTATATTTATCTAGTGTAAAAAAGGTGAGTAACAATTAAGAATATGTTACTCACCTTTTTTTATGCTAATAGTTATTTCTACAATGAGTAGAACAACTTCTTTATCTTACTTAACAATACTCTCTGCATAATCTTTAGGGAAAGGATTGCCACCCCAAGCTTTTACTTGTGTCCATGCTTCTGGAGCAGATGTCCAAAACTCATGAGTCTCTGGTAAGCCCAAAGGCATAAACACAAGTGATGTCATATACATACTGCCATTGTTTGTATAGTAGTCGGCCAAATCAGGTTGATGTCCTACAAACCCTAAGCTAAGGAAACCTTTTTCATTAAAGTTCCCAGGCATGGAGAACATATTTTTCATTACAGCAGTTAGTGCTGCACGAATCTGACCATTGGTCATTTGTTTAGGTAAACCATATTTCCAAGCTGCCAAGGCCAGAGGTTGGAATGCTGCCATTCTATATGTAACTGATCGTCCAAAAGGAGGGAAAGTACCATCTCTAGCAATAAGTCGTTCTAAATGGTCATTAAAACGCTGCATACGGCGTAGGGCTAAATCTAAGTTTACTGAAGTATAAATACCCTTACCATTTAATGTTTCTATTATTTCAACATACATAGGGTGTATTACAAAAGAGTTGTAATAATCAAATCCAAATAGAGGACCATCGTTATAAAAACCATCTCCTATGTACCATTCATTCATTTTGTTGATAGCCAAACGAATAGCAAAACCATCGTAGTCTTCATTAATTGAAACAAGAAATGCCTCGACCATACCACGGAATAATATCCAATTGTTGTATGGAGGCTGTACACGGCGTAGCTTTTTAAACTCTTTAATGTATCTCTGCTTAGTTACTTCATCAAGAGGATCCCATAATGCTTTTGGAGCTCTCAAAAAGCTCTCTGCAATGTAAGCAGCATCAACTAGTGGTTGTGAGTGTCCGGTCCATTGCAAGTAGTCAGGGCTTTCTGGATCTACTGCATGCTTATAAGAAGCTAAAGCCCACTCTAGTAATTGTCCACGCATTTTACCCTCTCTAGTGTCATCAGCCTCTAAAGCTAACCAAGGAGAAATACCAGCCATTAAACGTCCGAAAGTTTCCATATAGGTAACTTTCATATTTCTGTTGTCCCAACGAGGGCTAAGTTCTACCTGCATGTTTTTTTGCAATTCGCCCTTACTCATGTTTTCAAGTACTGGAGCAGATATTTTGTAGGCTATTTCGGCCCAATATTCACGGTCGCTTTGTTGTTTTTTCTTAGCTTGTATATTGCCAATAACTCCTAGTATAAGGCACAAGAATAGTGTAGTTTTTCTCATAGACTATAGATTTAATTAGTTTAACTGTTCATACAATTGTCCTAATTTATAAAAAATTAAGCAAACATAGCATATTAAATAAAGATAGATTGGAATTCTATATAGCGAGGGATAAAGTAGTTTTAATAATAGGAGTTATTATTAAGAGTGGTTCATCTTATTCATAGAATATTATGGTTTAAGTAGATTCTTAAGTAAGGCCTTTACTTATGCTCTTGCTGAAAGAATAAAGAGGTTTATAGTTTTTACTTAAAACAGGTTATAAGTTTAAGTAAGTCAACTCAAACTTTCTACAAAGTTATAAAAGTAAGAAGGTAATCCTTTTATAATCAGTTGTTTGATGGGGATGTATGGTAGCTAATTGATTATTTATCCAATATTATATATTATGCAACAAGCTATAAAACTGAATACAAGAGTATAGCTGATGTAATTTATCTTAGACCGATGAGCTTCTTCTCTAGCAGTAGATATTGAATATTTCATATTAATTATTAATTAAATAAGGCGAGTAATTTAAGTATTAAATATTAATATCTACTACTTAGGTGGCTCTTTTTTTTATAACTATTTTAGATTTTGGTAAGCATAAGTAATACACATAAAAAAAGCAGCTTACTTTTATGAAAGTAAGCTGCTTTATAAATATCTAACTTTTGATTAGTCTATGTATCTTTTCAAGATATCACCATACATATCAATGCGTCTATCTCGAAGGAAAGGCCACCAGCGACGTACGTTTTCAGAACGTGTAAGGTCTATCTCAACAACGATATTCTCTTCCTTATCGTTGCTAGCTTGAGCTAAGAACTCTCCTTGCGGACCAACAACAAAACTATTACCCCAGAATTGGGCACCATTAGTTTGTCCAGAAGGGTCTGCTTCATGACCAACTCGGTTTACAGAAACAACAGGAAGACCATTTGCTACCGCATGACCACGTTGAGAAATAACCCATGCATCTAGTTGGCGTTGTTTTTCATCGGCTGTGTCCGAGCTTTCCCAACCAATAGCAGTAGGGTAGATTAATATTTCTGCACCTGCAAGTGCCATAAGACGTGCTGCTTCTGGATACCACTGATCCCAACAGATTAATAGTCCTAGTTTGCCAAGAGAAGTTTCAATTGGCTTGAAACCGATATCTCCTGGTGTAAAATAGAATTTCTCGTAGTATGCAGGATCATCAGGAATGTGCATTTTACGGTATTTACCTGCTATTGTTCCATCTGTATCAAAAACCACCCCTGTGTTGTGGTAAAGCCCTGGAGCTCTTTTTTCAAAGAGAGAAGTAACTAGAACTATACCATGTTGTTTAGCTATTTCGCTATAAAAACCAGTCGATGGACCAGGAATTGTTTCTGCTAAATCGAATGTGTTTACATCTTCAGTTTGGCAGAAGTATAGTGAGTTGTGTAGCTCTTGAAGCACTATAAGTTGTGCACCATTCTTTGCTACTTCAGCTATGTTTTTAGCTAGTTTTTGTAAATTCTCTTTTAGATTGGCAGAGTTTGATTGTTGAACCAAACCTACTTTGATTTTTCTATCTTTATTCATATTTGTCAATCTTCAATAATTGTTTATCAGTTAGCGTAAAACGCCTTCAGGGTACTGCATTGTAATACAGTGTAATGAACCGTGTTGTTTAATTAGAGCATTACAATCTATGCCAATAACCTCTCGATCTGGAAATACCTCTTGTAATACAGCCAGTGCTACTTTATCGTTATTAGGCTGATTGTATGTAGGTACTAATACAGCCTCATTCATAATTAGGAAGTTGGCATAAGTAGCAGGTAACCGTTCACCATTAAACTCAATTTTTTGAGGCATTGGCAGCGGGCAAAGCTTGTAAGGCTGTCCCTCTTTTGTCTTAAATGTTTTAAGCTGCTCTTCCATCTTTTTGAGTGCTGTGTAGTGCACATCGTTAATATCGCGACACTGTACATATGCAATAGTATCGGGTGTACAAAGTCTAGCCAAAGTATCTATATGGCTATCTGTATCATCTCCTTCAAGATAGCCATGGTCTAACCAAAGAATTCTGTCAACATTAAGGTTCCATTTAAAATAGAATTCAAATTCGGCTTTACTTAATTCTTCATTCCTATTTGGAGACAATAGACATTCAGTAGTAGTTAAAACTGTACCTTGTCCGTCACTTTCAATGCTACCACCTTCTAGAACAAAGCCTAGTTTATTAACATACTCTCCTTGTAAAATCTGCTGATTAGCTAATTTCCTGTTGATTTGGTTATCCAAATCAGAAGCAAACTTTAGCCCCCAACCATTAAATTTAAAGTCGAATATTACAGGCTTATTCTTCTCAATAACTGTTATTGCTCCATGATCTCTAGCCCAAGTATCGTTAGTAGGGCAATCAAAGAAACGTACGTTATCCATATTTATAGCATGATGAGCCAGTAACTTACTTACTCGCTCCACCTCGGGTGTTACGATTAGAAGTATTTCACGTTTAGCAATTTCTCTAGCTATGTTGAGGTAACAAGCTTCTACTTCGTTAAGCATATAAGCCCAATCGGTCTCTTTATGAGGCCAAGTTAGTTGGACACCACTCTGTGGATACCACTCTGCAGGAAGTACTTTATTCTGATTTTGATTCATTCAATAATTACTTAAAATATAGAATCTATTGGTAATATCATTATTTTTTAGGAACACGATCAAAGAAAGGGTTCTTAGATGCTATACTAACAGGAATAGCCATAATAAGTTCACTATTGGGCAAGTAGTTTAGCTTCTGAGCGGCCAATCCAGCCGAAAAAAGCACACGCGTATCTACACGTAAATCGGCAGCAGTAGCGCAAGCAGAACCTACAGCTATACCTACATCAATAGCATTAAAAGCACAAGGGGTGTCGGTGGGTTTATCTCCACACTTAATATAACCACAGTGCCCACAGTTTAAGGCTAAATTATTAGCTTTAGACCCAATTAAAACAATGCATTGTGCACTAAGAATATTAGCAGAATCTCTCTCAAAGTTATAATTGCCACCACGATACTCCATGTTTAGCATAGCTTCTGATAGTTTGTTTATGTCGTCTCCTGTTACAATGCAAGTTTCGATCAAATCCCATCCCTTAGCTTTTGGAGCAGTACGTGCAGCCGTTATCATTTGTTGAGCTACTGCAATAGCTCTTTCAATGCGATTATCTCTTTCGTTAATTATCATAATGTGTTATCTCCTCTTGTAAATCGTATTTTCAGTAGCAAAGATAGATATTAATGCAAGTTCTTGAAAAAAAAGGAGATGAAAAGTAAATCCTATGGTTTAAGAATATCTGTTTACTGCTCTGTTTTATAACTTTTATTTAAAAGTTAATTATAGATAGCACTTTTAAAGCTAAGAGATAGGTTAAAAAAACTTATACTTTTTAGTCAGTATAAATAGTCTATTTATAGGTTTTTATCTATTGATCCAAGCAGCAATATAGCTACAGGAAGATAATCTTTAAGATCAAGTTTTAACTGGCTTAGTACATGTTGCTTATATCTATTAACAGAGCGAAGGCTTATTTTGAGCTTTTCAGCAATCTCTTCATGAGGTCGCTTTTTAATAATACTCTGTATAAACACTTCTCGGTATTCGTAAGGTAACTTTTGAAGTGTTGCATTTAGAAGGTCATACAATTCTTCTAAATTGTATAACTTATCAGGAGCATCTGCGTAATGTGTAGGCTGATCAAGCACAAAGTTTATATGTGCCCATTCGTAATTTTGGTGTTTAAGGTAATTGAAAGCTTTATGTTTAACGCATGTCTTAATGTAGGCCAAAGCTGTTTCTTTCTTGATCACGAGTTTATTTTGTTCTTGCCAAAAAGTCGCAAATACATCAGAAACAATGTCTTTACTAACATCTTCATCATGTACAAACCTATTTGCATAGATGCAAAAAGGCCCATAATAAGTATTAAATAAGGATTTAAACTCTTCTTTAAAGGAAGTGTCTTTTTTCAGTGTTTTCATAGTATTACAATCAATCGCTACAAATATATATAAAAAAACAAGTATTTAACGTATCGCAATGTTTTTCTAAAAAAATATTGATTTAGCTGGCACTTTCTAAAACCTCAGTTGTATTACATATAGAAACGCTAGAAATAGCACTTATTTAATACAATGAAAAACACACAAGAATTCAGTCCTGAATTGAAAAAGGAACTGATAATTAAAATATGCTCAGAATCTTGCACCCCGCAAGATGAAAAAATAATATCTGAAATATCATTACAAGATATTGTTTTTGCAAAACAGATAGAAGAGTTGAAAAAGGCTCAACAAATTTGTGATGACATTGATTTTATAGAGTCTATTGACTTGGACTCTGAATACGCTAATGTTAAAAAGCGTGTAAAAATCAAGAGAGAAAGAAGCATTCTTGTAGCTATTCAGCGCTATGCAGCAATGTTAGCTATACCACTATTAATAACTACTTTCATTTTATGTTATATACAGTTCTTCACAGGTGGCGAGAAAGATAATAGACTAGTAGAAGTTATTGTGCCACATGGTGCGATTCTAAATTATGAGCTGCCTGATAAATCTGTGGTATGTTTGAATTCAGGAAGTAAATTAAGTTACCCTATAAAGTTTGAGAAGGCAAAAAGAGAAGTCTATATAGACGGAGAAGGTTTTTTTACGGTTACTGCTGATAAGAAAAACCCCTTCTATGTTCACACAGAATATGGTATAAGCACTTATGTATATGGAACTCAATTTAATGTAAATGCTTATAAAACAGATAACTATGTAGAGACAACCTTGATTGAGGGAAAGTTAGACCTCGTTGATGTAAACTACAAAACACAAGCAATATTAAATCCTGGTCAAGCCATAAGCTACAACCCTGAAAGTAGGGAATTAGATATTAAGCAGGCTGATATTGAGGAAAAAGTAGGATGGAGATCGGGAGAACTAATATTTAGAGATACTCCTTTCAGTGAGTTAATAAGAAAGTTAGAAAGAAGATTTAATGTTGTATTAGACGTGATTGGAGATGTATCGGATGATATTACAATCCGTGCTACTTTTGATGTCGAAACACTAGAGCAAATATTAGATTACTTATCACTATCGGTAAATATGTCGTGGAGGTATGCAAAAGTAGACCACAGTAAACCTAAAACAATTAAACATATAGAAATACAGGTATATAAATAACAGACTTAAAACCATAGCCTATGTAGAACATAATGAAAAGCACAAAAAGTACAAAAGAAGAGGATAGATACTATCACATATCTATCCTCAAAAACAAAGGAGTATAACTTCAAAATATACTACTCCTTAATAAACCTAGTTTATATACTAATAAACATTAGTTAAAAGACAAAAATATGAAAAACAGTCATTATTTGAAGAATAATACCAATAGATTCTTCATCCTCCGTAAAATGTCAAGGATGTCAAAAATCGGGTTGGTACTATTGTTCTTCTCTATTTCCAACATTCAGGCTTCAAGCGTATTTGCTCAGACGCCAACGAATGAAATGAAGAATGTAAAGATTGAAGATGTATTTAATCGAATTGAAAAGAGTTCGAGCTACGTTTTCTTATTTAAAAGCAATGAGATTGATACAAATCGAATTGTTACTATCAAAAATGTAAGTGGTAATATTAATGAGGTACTAAAAGAGATGTTTAAGGGTACAAATATCTCTTACAAAATAGTAGATAATCAAATTCTACTATCTAAGACCGAAAAGAATCAACAAAAGCAACTAATAGCTGCAAAGGGTGTTGTGAAAGACAATACTGATGAGCCTCTAATTGGAGTGAACGTAAAAGTGATTGGATCTTCAGAAGGAACGGTTACAAATGTTGATGGAGAATTTTCGATTAATGTACCAAAAGGATCCGTTTTAGAGTTTAGATACATTGGTTATGAATCTAAAAAAGTAACGATAAGTTCAGACAAAGCTTTATCAGTAGTTTTAGGAGAAGACACCAAGACTCTTGATGAAGTAGTTGTTACAGCCTTAGGTATTAAACGTGAAGAAAAAGCATTAAGTTATAATGTCCAGGTTGTAAAAGACGATGCCTTAACTACTGTGAAGAGCCCTAACTTTGTTAACTCTTTAAATGGTAAAGTAGCAGGTGTTACAATTAATAAAAGTAGTAGCGGTCCTGGTGGATCAACACGTGTTGTAATGCGTGGTGCAAAGTCTATTGAAGGAGATAATAATGTTCTTTATGTTATTGATGGTATTCCTATTTTCAATAATACTGGTGGAGATGATAGTGGTATTATGGGTGAAGGTAGAGTAGGAACTGAAGGTATTGCAGACTTTAACCCAGACGATATTGAAAGTATTTCTGTACTTTCAGGTCCATCGGCAGCAGCACTTTATGGTAGTAATGCGGCAAATGGAGCTATCTTAATTACAACGAAGCAGGGTGAAGAGGGTAAAATGCAAATTTCTTTTTCTTCATCGACCGAGTTCTCTAATCCTTTTGTGATGCCAGAGTTTCAAAATTCATATGGCAATAAGCCTGGAGATTTTGCAAGTTGGGGAGATAAGTTAGCTAAGCGTACAAAATATGATCCTAAAAAAGACTTTTTTAATACGGGACATAATTTTATCAACTCGTTGACACTCTCTACAGGTAATAAGTACAATAGAACATTTGCATCTGTAGCATCTACCAATTCAAAAGGGATTGTTCCTAATAACACGTATGATCGCTTAAACTTAACTGTTAGGAATACTTCACTGTTATTTGACGGAAAAGTAAGATTAGATTTAGGCTCTAGTTATATCAAGCAGAAACATATGAATATGGTTTCTCAAGGGCAATATTGGAATCCGATACTTGCTGCATATCTTTTCCCTAGAGGCGAGAACTTTAAAGATATCCAGACTTTTGAAAGATACGATGCTTCTAGAGATTTACCAGCACAATATTGGCCTTTAAAAGATGGTGTGTTTGCTAATCAAAACCCATACTGGACTGCTTATAGAAACTTAGCACCTAGCAATAAAGATCGTTTTATGTTTAATGCAGGTCTAACATACGACATATTAGACTGGTTAAATGTGGCAGGACGTTTTAGAATGGATCGCTCTTTTATTACTGACGAACGTAAGGTCTATGCTACTTCGGACGAAAAGTTTGCTAAATCAAAAGGAAACTACGAATACTCTGATTATAAAGACAACCAAACTTACTTGGACTTTATGATTAATGTAAATAAAAGATTTGGAGACTTTAATTTAGTAGCTAACCTTGGTACAAGTTACTCTGATTTTAAATCAATAACTCGTGGATATGGCGGTAATTTAGTTTTAGTTCCTAACCTGTTTTCTATTAATAATGTAGATCCAGCAGATAGTAAAATTAAAGAACTTGGAGGCGATTCTCGAGTAAGAAATGTTGCTCTATTTGCAAGTATGGAGTTAGGATGGAGAAGTATGTTATATTTAACTTTAACAGGACGTAACGACTGGAACTCTAGATTAGTAAACTCTAACGAAGAATCATTCTTCTACCCATCTGTAGGTCTATCTGCAATTATATCCGAAATGGTGAAACTACCAGAAGCTATCTCTTTTATGAAGGTGCGTGGTTCGTTTACAGAGGTAGGTGCTCCTATTTCTAGATCGGGTATGACTCCAGGTACTATTACAACTCCTATTATTGGCGGTGTATTGAAACCAACAGGAATCTATCCTTTTGGAGACTTTAAGGCAGAGCGTACTAAGTCTTATGAGTTTGGTCTTGCTATGCGTTTCTTAAAGAGCATCAGCTTCGAAGCTACTTGGTATAAATCGAATACTTACAACCAAACATTTATTGGCGAACTACCAGAAAGTTCTGGATATAAGAGTGTGTATTTACAAGCTGGAGATGTTCAAAATACAGGTATAGAGATGTCGTTAGGCTATGATAATACTTTTGGAGATTTTGGTATTAGCTCTACTTTATCTTTCTCTAAGAACAAGAACAAAATCAAAGAGATGGTTAACGACTATCGTCACCCATTGAATCCTGAACCATTTGATATTCCTGAAGTAGTAAAGGAGAATGGTCGTGTTATCTTAAAAGTAGGTGGAAGTATTAACGATATCTACGCAAGAAAATTCCTTAAAAAAGACAACCAAGGCTATGTAAGTATTCCTGAAAGTGGAGAGATTACGGTTGAAAATACAGATCCTGTTTACTTAGGAAAAACAACACCTGATTTTATGTTGGGATGGAATAATACGTTTACATACAAAGGTTTTGGATTAAGCTTCTTAATTAATGGCCGTTTTGGTGGAGTTGTAACCTCTTCAACACAAGCTATTATGGATAAATTTGGTGTATCTAAAGAATCTGCAATTGCTAGAGATAATGGTGGTGTGATGCTTCCAAATCAAGGCAGATACGATGCACAAAAATACTATAGCTTAATTGCTACAGGAGAGAGTGATTTGGCTGGTTACTATACTTATAGTGCAACTAATATAAGGTTACAAGAACTAGCTCTAAGTTATAGCTTCCCATCTTCTTGGTTTAAAAATGTAATTCAAGACCTTTCTGTGTCGTTTATTGCAAATAACCTTTGGATGATTTACTGTAAAGCTCCTCACGATCCTGAGTTAACTGCATCGACAGGTACTTACGGACAAGGTAACGACTATTTTATGCAACCAAGTTTAAGAAGCTTAGGTTTTGGTATTAAAGTTAAATTCTAATATTATGAAAAACAAAATATATATTTTAGGTTTATCGCTTACCTTCTTAACAGCATCTTGTGATTTTGAAAGAATAAACACAAATGAGTTTGAAATGACTCCGGAAATGGGGGTAATGGATGGTATTGCAGTAGGTGGACCTATTACAGCTATGCAGAAATGTGTGTTCCCTGTAGGTACTCAGGCAGATGGAACAGATATTGTTAATGAATACCAAACGGCATACAATTTATCTGCCGATGTTTGGAGTGGCTATTTTAATCAAAATAACAACTGGAATGGGGGAGCAAATAATACAACCTATTTTTTAATGGATGGTTGGTTGTCAAACTCATACAGAAGATCGTATTCGGATATCTATCCGTTATGGAAAGATGTTAAACTAGAGTCTGAAAAGGCAAATATGCCTGAGGCTTTTGCATTAGCTCAAATCTTAAAAATATCTGCTTGGCAAAAAACGACTGATATGTTTGGTCCGATACCTTATAAAAAAGCTGGAGAACCAATAATAGTAGTTCCTTACGATAGCCAAGAAGATGTTTATAACTACTTCTTTAAAGACCTTTCTGATGCTATAGAGGTACTAACACCAAAAGCAGAGCAGAACTTGAAGTTACTGCCAAATTACGATGCAGTATATCGTGGGGATGTAGTAAAATGGGTTAAATATGCGAACTCTTTAATGCTTCGTATGGCAATGCGTATTCGTTTTGCTGATAGTCAAACTGCAAAACTGTATGCTGAACAAGCAATGAATCACCCTATCGGTGTTATGGAGAGTAAAGAGGATGAAGCTAAAATGGAAAAAGGTGCTGGATTAGTATTCTTGAATAACATTGAAACTTTAGCCAATCAATATGGTGAGACAAGAATGGGTTCTTCTATGTTTTCTTACTTAGTAGGCTACGAAGATCCTCGTTTAGAAGCGTATTATACAGAGTCTGAAAGTGAGTACGCTGTTGAGGCTTTTAACCACAAAAAGTACCAAGCAGTACCTACTGGACATGTCTATTCTCAAAATGACTTCTACAAATCATTCTCTATGCCTAAAGTAGAAAAGACAACACCAACTTATTGGATGAGAGCTTCGGAGGTGTACTTTTTAAGAGCTGAGGGTGCTCTAGTTGGATGGAATATGCAAGGAGAGCCTGAAGAGTTGTATAAAAAAGGAGTCGAAGTATCTTTCGATGAGAATGGTATATCTCAAGCAAAAGTAGATGAGTATCTTAACTCCGAAAAGAAACCAGTTAATTATGAGGTAAAAGCTCCTAAATTTACTGCTAAAGCTGAAGCCCCAAGTTCAACAACTGCAAAGTGGGAAGGAAGCACTGAAAAAAAATTAGAGAAAATTATGATTCAAAAATGGATAGCCTTGTATCCTAATGGTCAAGAAGCGTGGTCAGAGTGGAGAAGAACTGGATATCCAAAGCTTCATGAAATAATGGTGAATAGAAGTGGAGGAGCAATCAACTCAAAAGATGGAGTGAGAAGAATGAGGTATCCAAATACAACAGGTCTTTCGGATGATGAAATCCAAAATATGGAAGAGGCTGTGAAAATGTTAGGCGGACCAGATTCTCCATCGACAAAACTTTGGTGGGATAAAAAATAAAAGTGATAACGAAAGAATTATCTATTATGAAAAATATAAAGAAACTATTATATCTATTGCCTATCGGACTATTTCTATTGGCATCTTGCAGTAAGTGGGATGATATTGAGAAAAAAGAGATAGACCACGTGGGTGGATTAAACACTTCTAACAGCAAAGAGAGTAAAGAGTATTATGCAAACTTGAGGGAGTGGAAAAAAACAGCAGAAAACTACGGCAGACCTGTGTCCTTTGGATGGTTTAGTAACTGGGCTCCATCGGGAGTTATGAGAAAAGGGTATTTGTCGTCAGTGCCAGACAGTATTGATATTATATCTATGTGGAGCGGTGCACCAGGAAGATATGAAATTACTGATGCTCAGAAAAAGGATAAAGAGTATGTTCAAAAAGTGAAAGGAATTAAACTTCTTGAAGTAAGTCTGCTTTCACACCTTGGTAAAGGAAGAACTCCTAGCCATGTATATAAAGAGGTAGAAAAACAAGCCGAAGAAGAAGGGTGGTCAGATAGTAAATTATCTACAGCTAGAAAACATGCTAGATGGGACTTCTGGGGTTTTAAATCGCATAATTTAAACAACAAAGAGGAATTAGAATCTGCTCTTGCTACTTTTGCTAAAGCGCTTTGTGATTCTTTAGTTGTAAGTGAATGGGATGGCTTTGATATTGACTGGGAACCTGGTGCCGGATTTAATGATGCTGATGGCACAATTAACTCTTCAACTTTTGTGTTTTTAGTAAAAGAAATGGGTAAATACATCGGTCCAATGAGTGATCCTGAGGGTAAAGGGCATAAATTGTTCTGTATTGATGGAGAGATTACTAGCTTACCAAATGAACTAGATAAATACGTAGACTATTGGATAAGACAGACTTATGGGCAATCGAATCCTGGCTTTTATGCTCCTGGAAATAGAACTGAAAAGATAATTATTACAGAAAATTTTGAATCTTCTGCTACAACTGGAGGAAACTTACTAACTCAAGCTGCTGCTATGCCTAAAGAAGGGTATAAGGGTGGTGTAGGAGCGTATCGTTTCGATAATGATTATGCTAATCAGCCAGATTATAGGTGGATGAGACAAGCCATACAAATTAATCAAGAGGTTTTCAATAAATGGAAAGCTGAGCAAAATCAGAAAGATAAAGAAGAAAACTGATAATTTGAATTGAAAAAGACTAAAGATATGAAGAGAAATCTATTGAAATATGTAGCATTTTCCGTCATTGCAACCTTATTTATAGGGTGTAACGATAGTGAAAATAAGCTATTAGAGACAAAGGTCTATTTTGAAAGCAAAGAGTTAAAGCTTGAAGTAGCAGATCAATCTACTATGAACTATGAACTTAGTAGTAGGTTATCGAAGAAAAACTCATCAGAAGTACAAGTGGTCTATACCATAGCTGGAAAAAGTGCTGTTGAAGCATACAATCAGAAATTTGGCACTAATTATATGGCATTTGAAGAGTCTGATTTAAATTTAGTAGACAACACAGTTGTAATTCCAGAAGGACAAATATATTCGGATAAATGTGGACTAGAGTTGAATAACTTGGATAAAGTACAAGAAGGAAAAGATTATCTTGTTCCTATCCGTATAAAGTCCTCTTCATTGCCCGTAATAAAAGGTGAGGATATTTTATATTTGGTAGTGAGTAAGCCAATCCGAATAATGAAAGTAGGGAAGTTCTCTAGCAACGCTATTAAAATTCCGTTATTACCTGCTAAGCCATTTAAATCACTGACTTACGAATCGCTAATTTACATCGATAGTTTTGGAAGTAATAACACGGTTATGGGCTGTGAGGGTATTCTTATTCTTCGTATTGGTGACCAAGCATTGCCAGGTGGTGCTAACAATATGATTCAGATTGCTGGTAACAAACAGTTCCATGCAGATCATAAATTTGTTGCTAAAAAATGGTATCACGTTGCGTTTACGTATGATCAACCATCAGGCAAAGCTGTTATATATATTGATGGAGAAAAAGCAGCAGAATCTACTTGGGATACTCCTTCTTTTGATTTAACTGGTGATGGTGGAGGGTTCTTCATCGGTAAAGTTGCTGGTTTCATGTGGGGAGAACGTCCATTGTATGGTAAAATGTCTGAGGTGAGACTTTGGAATATAGCTCGTACTGAGAATCAAATTAGACAAAGCATGCTTGATGTAGATCCTAATTCTGATGGTTTAGCTGCATATTATAAGCTAAATGGTACTGATCAGTACGAAGAAGATGGTGTAAGGTATATCAAAGATGCTTCTGGTAAAGGGATGAATGGCCTTGTTAATCCTACGGGAAGAGGTGCAATTAGCATATTTGACTTGGATGAACCACTTAGTATAAAATAAAGCAAGTGGTTTTAAAGCTAACAACTAACAAGTATTATAGAAATGGGCTTGGAGTATTCCAAGCCCATTTTATATTTTATGTAATAATATGATGCAGTTAAATAAAATAAATCTACTTATTTTGTAGTTTTAAGTATTACTCTTTGGCTGTTTGCAAATTGTGGATGTATAAACCTGCAAACATTAGAGTTGAAAGACCCATTAATGAATAAGAAAGGGTGTTGTTTAATAATGAAGGCATGTTAAAATCCATAGTAATTACAGCTACAATAACCATTGCGATGCTTAGTGATAAAATATTTGCTTTCATTGTCTTTATATTTAAATGATTTATCAATTTTATATTTAGTTGTATATATATACTTTAGATGTAAAGGAAATTTGACTATTTATATTCCATATTTATTCTAAAAGTATATCTATACTGAATATTATATCACAAATATAGAGGTTAAGAGTTGTCTTGCAAATAATTAAGTGTATATGTTTTCATAAAAATAGCTAAATATGCATATAGAAGTAATGAATATACATAGTGGCTGTTTTGATGAATATTGTATAAATATTTATACAACAAAGGCGAGGGTTTGAATAAAACGACTGTGATATGAGTTCTTCTAAAAAGGACTTTGAGAGGTTGACTAATTTTAGAAAAAATATCTATTAACTCATAATACTACTGATGAACATTTTAAAACGTTTCACTATTTTATTTTTTGCGATAATAATAGGATGTTTAGTGGCAGAGGCTCAAATATCGACAAAAGAAAATCAAGGCATTAATATCTCTTTATTAGGAGTAGAGTATTTTTATGAACAGCCTATTGCTAAACGATTAACGCTTGTTTATCGGGCAGGTTTTGTTAATGAGTTGGGTTATAGTTGGTCTAGTCTAACATTGAACGATGAGAATCTTTTCAAAGAAAATATTTGGTCGTATGCACTACGTGTTAAAGTTGGGGTAGATGCTAGGTATTACTACAATTTACTAAAACGCTTTAAGAAAGGAAAAAATACACGTAAAAACTCTGGTGGATATTTAGGTATAAGTGGACACTATTATACCCCAGGCCTTATTAAAAAGAATTTAGAAACGAACAGTCTTTTACTTCTATATCCGCATTGGGGATTTAAACGTGTGTATAGGCACAACTGGTTTATAGATTTTAATGCAGGTTATGCATTTATTTGGTGGAATGGCTATTCGGGCAACGGGTTAAACTATAGTTTCTCTTTTGGTTTGGCTTTTTAATAGGAGCCTACTTTGTAAACTTCAGCAAAGTGGTAATCTTGCTATTCGTTTGCGTATAATGAGTATCATTTAGCTAAAAAGGCATCTATGCAAATAAAGGTTACTAGATTTATATTAATTAATTGATTATAAGGATACTGCTAATGAACAAGGGCTATGAGCATTTACTGCTTATAGCCCTTGTTGTATCTATTTGTTGTTTTTATTCTTTACAAAGATATGTTTAATATGGGTGTTAGACACCTCTCGCTCTTCTATCGCGAAATAGTTGCTTAATGATTTAATGAGTGGCGTTAACTTAGTGTAGCCATAGTTACGAGGGTCAAAATCGGGTTTCTTTTTCATAATTAACCTGCCCACATCGGCCAAGAAAGCCCAATCATTGTCGTCGGCAATATCATCTATGGTAACTCTAAATAGACGGATTAATCGTTTGTCCACTTTCTCTTTCTCTATCGGCTTTGGTGCATCATTTTCGTTAGCTTTCTTTTCAGCAGCTTCAACTTCATCAGCAGTACCCAGAATTTCAAGGTAGATAAACTTGTCGCACGATACGATAAAAGGGTTTGGGGTCTTCTTCTCTCCAATTCCAATTACCATCATGCCCGACTCTCTTAATCGGGTGGCTAGACGTGTAAAATCGCTATCGCTCGACACGATACAAAACCCATCTACTTTTTCACTATGTAGAATATCCATAGCATCTATAATCATAGCAGAGTCGGTAGCATTTTTCCCTGTGGTGTAGCTGTATTGCTGTATAGGGGTTATTGCATTCTCAAGCAGAGCGGGTTTCCAACCAGAAACAGTTGGTTTAGTCCAGTCGCCATAGATTCTTTTTATAGTTGGAATTCCAAACTTGGCTATCTCATCTAACATACCTCTTACGTTAGAATAGGGTATATTATCTGCATCTATTAATACAGCCAATTTTAAATCTTTGTCTTTCATTTGAATGTTTTTTATTTTAAACTCTACCGTACGCAAAATGTTTGCGCTATAAGAGAATAGCTTATAATTCGTATAGCCATTAGCTTCATCTGTAAGATAGCAGAAATAAAGTTACTAGGCTAGTAGATACTGGCTTAATCTTGATATCGTTCAGAGGCTTTACTTAATTTTTTAGCCATTAAGCTGACTAAACTTTTTGGAGAAATAACTTTCAAAGCATCCGCATAACCTAGGAATTCACGGCAAAGTTCTTGCGTAATTACCACCTCGATTTGGAAAGTAGCAGAACCATTTGGATGACGTTCAATCAGCTTTTGACTTCTATGGAATGGCTTTGTCTCTACATACGGAGTGTTATCAGAATCAACCCAAAACTCTACAATACTCGATTTCATGCCTCTGTTTTTACTTACGCCCACTACATCTTGAAAGAAGGTATCTGGATTAAAGAGGTCATTCTCTATGTATGTCTCCTGATGAGCTATCTCAATGGCAAGTATGCGGTCTAATGCTAGATTTATAAGAATACCTTTTTGACGTCCAAATACGAACCAGCGATTTCTATACTCCTTCAATAAGTAAGGATGAAAAAGAAAAGTGTTGGCAGACTTTGCTTTAAAAGAGCGATAGTCTATCTCTAGCACTTTTTTGTTAATGATAGCATGGTATAGCGTATCTAGATAATTAAGGCCTTTGAGTCCATCATTTTTTTCAAAGTCAATAACGGGTGTACTTTTCTGTTTGGCAGATGTAACATGATCCTCTAATCTGCTCACAATATCGCCCATGTCATTGAAGTAGGAGAACCCTTTAAATTGGCGAAGCACCTCGACAGCTTCCGACATTGTTTTTAAATCTTGCTCTGAAAGAGGTGTGTTAGTTATGCTATAACCCTCCTCTTCGTATTTGTAATACTTTGTATCGTACACTACAATTGGAGCGTTATAGCCCAGTTTTTCGCTTCGCATCATCTGAATATCCATTTGAACAGTACGTCTGCTGATGCCTTTTTTAATACCTTCATACTCGTACAGGGCATCGGAACAGGCATCAATCAAGTCATTTAGTGTCCATTTTCGGTATTTATTACGCAGACAAGTATCAATGGTTTTATAACGGATTAGAGCATTTCTATTAACAGGCATACACTATCTCTAAATTTTATTGAGTCTTAATGGAATTCTGTCCGAATATTTAGGAAATTTAAATGCAGGCATACCAAGTGCCATACCTGCATGGATTTTTCCATCTATTTGAAGCATTTTAGCCAGTTTACCACTCTTATCTAAATCGGCAGCCGAACAGATGAAACCCGTATAAAACTGAGACACGCCTAAACTCTCTGCCATGAGTGATCCATTTTGGTAGGCTAGGTTTGCATCTTGTCTTCCAAAAGTGCTCGATGCTGGTGTATGTATAAATAGAATAGCTTTAGCATTTCGAAGAATAATATCTACCCCTCTATGGTGTGTTTTAACCACCCCTTTTAACTTAGGTAATGCTGCTTTTGCACTAGGAGCAGTTAAGTTGATAAGTGGTTTTAAGAAGGGGTTAGATAGCTTTTTGATGGCCGCTTCATAGGTTTCAATCGTGAAGTCAACAATTTTCTGTAGCATATCAGGGTCAGTTACAAGTGTAAAACTTAACTCTTGTCCATTCCCAGCAGTTGGAGCTAGGTATGCCGCCTCTACAATTTGGTCTAGTAGCTCTTGTGGCACCTCTTTATTAGTAAATGCTCTATTGGAACGGCGTGCTCTAAGAAGTTCTAGCAACTGTTCTGGTTGAGGTAAAATGTCACGTTTTAAATTGTGGACTTTATCGGCAGGGAATTTATTGTGGAGTACCGACGAGGTAGGGCATGCATCAACACAATGACCACATTCAATGCAGTTTTTAACATTACGTAAACCGATGGTGTCACCCTTTTCTTCTTGCGTGAAAATATATACAGGACATACTTTTACGCATTTAGAACAACGTATGCAGCTCTCGTTTTCAATAGCTATTGATATCATATTCTTTGTAGTTTTTTGTTTTGAACGATATAAATATAGGCAAAAGTGCTGAGTTATTTACTCTATACGCATAGAAATTGCGTAGGTGTTATTAATACTCGTTACTAGTTTAAAAATTAGATTAGTAGTATTTAAGCTTTAAATCAGTAATTGAAAGGGTACTTATTTTATGCTTCTATTTTTCATATAAAAGCTCGATTGAATGGCCCTGAAAATAAATGTTTTTTTCAGAGCAAGATACTTAGTAAGTAGAGTTACCATAGAGTTGTCGTATTGCTGATGTAAAAGTGGATTATCATTCCTTTCGATAGGCAATACATCTGTTGTGTAAAGTCTGTTTTTTATAGCTTTATACCAATCTGGTAAGGTTTATATTAAAGAGATAAGTTTGGATCTATAATAGACATATATTCAATATATTCTGAAATAATGATACTAATTTTCTAGTTACGCAAATAAGCTGCGCATAGCTTTGCTTCCTTTGCATTGTACAATTGAAATAGACCCTTGTAGCTTAAAAGGATAAAGCTGCGGTAAAAGTTTT
>JASLCG010000008.1 GCA_030151885.1 Bacteroides sp. | reverse complement strand
TATAATGTAATAATTTACTAAATTTACCCTAACTTATTTATTTGAAATTATAACTTATATTAAACATCTAGTATGATGAAACTACTTATTAACTTACTTATTTTTATGAGTATTAGCCTTGGTGTAAAGGCTCAGTCACTACTTATTTATGGTGGAGACAGACATCGAGAATTCTTAGGTTGCTTAAATTGTAGCCCAGAAGACAAAAGCTCAATATGGAACGTAAATGGACCTTATGGTAACCCTAAAAATGAAAACTCCATTTGGAATGAAAATGGATATTACGGAGGAACCGAAGGGCATTACTCTCCTTTTAATCCATATACATCGGCAGCACCTATCTTAGTAGATAAAAATGGTAATATTTATGGTAACTTCACGGCAAATACCATGTTGGTAGATCGGGTTCAATTAAAGACTTTAGAACTGATCTTTAAAAACAGAAAAGAGATTGTTAAAAATATTTCGGCTTGGTACCCTAAGATTTTTAAGGAGTAACTACTCTTGCAGAAATAAGAAAGGGCTCTATCTTAACTCGTAGATAGGGCCCTTTCTTAGTATATTATATCTATTAAAGCACAAGCTATTTTAGATATTCATCTTTCAATAGATGTTCTAATTCTTTGTACGACAAAAAAGCATACTGAGGCCCATCGGCATAAGAGGCCACTTCGTATCTATTGTAAATAAACTCTATACCTGTTTTTTTGAATGTAAATTCGGTAGGAATATCTACTTTGTTTTTATTAAAAAGCACCTCTCTATCTAGTTTAGTAAGGATTAGAGCAGGAAGTTTCTTCTCAAAACCAGGTTTCATAATATCTTCCAAGTGAATTTGCTTACCTGTTCGCTCACTAAAATTAAGCGTAGTAAAGCTATCCATAGGGTGTACGCCACCCGTATAAGTATTAAAGTAAGTAACAAAGCCCAGTACTCCATTAAAGTTTCCTTGGTAAAGCAACTTCATGTCTAGCGTATATTGCAGCTTGTAGTCAGTAGCTGTCTCTTTGGCATCGTTGTAATACTTTTTATAATCTTTAATTTCTGCATTAATAATGCTCTTAACAGCTGCTTCAAAATTTTTACTATGCGTATTGGGCAACGAAAAATAGTGTAATAGCTCGCTATTAATAACTGCATAAATAGACGGACTTGCAGCATTCTTAAAATAGTCTATTGCAAAGCTAAATTTATAAGAATTACTCTTGTCTTTGGGGTTGGGGTAGTAAGTATCTTTGTATTTGTAAGTACTTGTGTCTATTTTAAACCCTTGTGCCGATGCTACACCAGTATTAATAATAAACAGCAGTAGCAATGCTGTTTTTAAGAATTTACATTTCATATTAAGCGCTATTTATCGTTGCATTTGGCTACAAAGATATTATAAATAGTCTGTATTCAAGCAGTTTGGTTTTATCTTTATTGCTTCTGTATATCGATATAAAGACCACACACGCAATTAGTCTTGCTAAAATAGTTTAACTGCATAAGCTCTGCTATAGAGCTGCATTTATTTGCAACTATATTGCCGATACAGCACCCCCTCAAGGAGCTTAATGTATCTTGCCGACATGCCTCTGTTATGTTGCCGAGAAGACAGAGGTGTGTCGCCGATAAGCTAGAGGTATGTCGGCAAGGAAGAATGTGTATGTTTACAACTACTTTTTACGTGCTATGTATCTTACAATATGTGCCTCTCCACGGTGTCCTTCGCCTTCATGTAGGGTAATACTCTCTTCGTTAAGAAGTAGGGTTTCAAAGTTTGGGAATAGTTGCAGCATCTCGGCCTTTGTAAATAGCATTTCGGGGTTTTTAGGGCCTCCAGCTTGTGTATTTACGGCTTGGTTCTTAGTATGCTTTCTGCTAAACCCTTCAAAAATAATTACCCCTCCTTTTTTTAATGTAGGTATTAGCTTCCGATAAAACTCCACCTTTTTATCGGCAGGAACGTGTGCATAGATTAGTGCAATCGCATCGAATTGCTCCTCTTTATAGCTGATATCTGCATAGCTACTTAGTTGGTAGTTTATGGTTACACCCACTTCCTGGGCATAATTTACTGCCTTTTGCATAGCTACAGAACTCAGGTCGAAAGCTTCTACTCTCCACCCTTTTTGGGCAGCATAAATGGCATTTCTACCTTCGCCCTCTGCTGGTAAAAGGAGTTCTCCTTTGGGTAGTTTATCTAGTGTTGCTTTGAAGAATTGGTTGGGTTCTTGTCCGTAAACAAACGAATCTTCGTTATATCTGTCATTCCAAAATGTATTCATAATTTTATGTATCTATCTAATTAACCATTTAATTGGCTTTACGCACTATTATAACATCTGTAGTCAGATAATGTTAATTTAAAGCCTATTTAAATCTTATAAGAAGGCTTAGAAGGCGTTGGTTTATTGCTATTATGGCTTTAAAATTAGGGGGTTACACCTGCCGTTGCAGATATAACCCCCTTCTTGTATTCTTATGAGATCGATTTATCTTGAATTATTATTTTATAGCATGGTTTTAACCATGGATATTGTATCTGTACCTTTAAATAATGCTCTTTAGCAAATCTGGCAACTGCATTTCGTTGCATTTAATGGCACTCAACTTCTCTCTTCCTAAATCTGTAAGTGAAAAATACATTTGTCTTTTATCTTCCTTTCCAATTTTACGCATAACTAGCTCTTTACTCTCTACTAGCTTGATTACTTTCGATGTATTCGATGTTGTTAAACCTAGTATAGTAGCGAGTTCGGACGATGTTCGTTCTTTTTCGTTTAGTGAACACAGCATCATTCCTTCATTTAAGCACAGGTTATACTTCTCTTGAAAATTATTTTCAAACTCGTATATTGAACGATATATATCTCTAATCTTACATAAGTTATTTACTTGATTATTCTTTTCCATCTATAAAATACTTAACGCTTTAATTATTTGTTTAAAAGCACTTTATCTATAGCCTCTTTTAGTTGAGCTTTAGGTAGAGCACCTTGTGCCATTTGTGGCTGACCCTCTTTAGGAACAAATAGTAGAGTAGGAATGCTTCTTATACCGAATGCAGCAGCAAGGTCTTGTTCTGCTTCTGTATCTATTTTGTAGATGTAGATTTCCTCTCCATATTCTGCTGCCAATTCGTCTAGTACAGGAGAAAGTGCTTTACAAGGTCCGCACCAGCCTGCATAAAAGTCTATAAGGGCAGGTTTGTCGCCTAAATATTCCCATTTAGTAGGATTTGCTTCAAAGTTAGCAACTTTTGTCAAAAAATCGTTTTTAGTTAAATTAATAGTTTTCATATTGTTTATTTTTAATTATTTCTTCGTGTTATTTTAATATACTTTACCACTTGTATAGGTAAAACGTTTACAACCTAGCTTTTAAGCTGTTATTGGTTATTGTTAGGGTTGTATTTTTTAATCTCTCCTAGGTACACCTGTTTTTGAGTACTCTTTTTTGCTGAGCTGCATCCAGCTATTCCGCAACAAGAGAGGTCTAATATGGCCTGTATCAGTAGCCATATACCCACTATAAGTAGTATATATTCCGATGTTCCTAATGAAAAGTAGGTTACCCATGCCCCCAATACTAATCTGAAAATTCGGATAAAGTTCCAATTTTTAAATATTCTATCTTTCATAGGATTACTTATCTTCGTTAGAATCGGTTGGAGTCTTTTTGGTACGTTTAAACATACTGCCTAGCAAGCCGCCTAACAGAACGCCATATAGTGTGCTGTTGGTTGGCGATGCAGTGATAGGGCAGGTACCAGTAGTACACCCAACGTATTTCCAGTATAGGTATCCGCCTATAGCTCCAAGTATCATACCCACAATCGTGGTCCAGTTTTTCTTTATCAGTTGCATTCTTTTATCGGTTTGTTTGATATATAAACAACGTAAGTTGTAAAATGTTTCCAATGGAAAGTAATAAATTGAATTAATTTTATCTTTTTATATAGAAAGAACTATTTTATTTGATGTAGTAGGTTGATATATAGTATATTAATGTGTATCTATGTTGGTCTAAAAAAGAGTTAAAAAAAATCTACTTTATAGTTTAAAGCTATAAAGTAGATTTATATATGTAGTTAAAAAGTTTAATTACTTCGTTCTTTTATAGATAATGTTGACAAAAATATTATCGAGTGTAGCACCGTAATTTAACTCTACTTCTTGGATAGATGCTTTGTCTTGTGGCACCGATAGCATTAGTTTTTCTTTATCTGCTTGGAAGTACATACTACTATTTAAGAATTGCTCTACTCCGTACTTCATCACAGAGTCGTTAAATGCTATTCTATTATCAATAATTAGATATTTGCCTAGGCTACTCTCTTCGGGGGTGTGCAGTACAAAACTACCGTCTTTATTGAATTCAAAATAGTGTGTTGTATAGTTTTTTGCGATGTATTGTGTTATCTCTGCCTCTAGTACAAGGTCGGTAGGCTCTGTTGTAACATACGCTTTTTCAAAAGCCCACTTGCCAATAAGAAGTTTGCTGCTGTTTTTTTTACTTGTGGTAAAGGCACTACATAGCATTACTAGTGCCATAAGGAGTGCAGATCCTGCTACAACTTTTCTATTCATAATCTTCGTATCAGTAGTTTTATTATTACAAACATACATAAATAGTATAGAAACTGTATTGGTTTTAAATCATTTTATTAAACATATACATCTGTATGGATTTTAATTTTACACCTTATTATATAGGAGTGTTAATATACGTATCTAAAAAGGAGCAACATCGGTATTGATATAGTGTAGAAAGTAATAAAAAATGTCTATTTTTACATTGACATTAAAGAACGATACTATGAAATATAATTTTGATGAAATAGTGAATAGATGGGGAACCGACTCGGTTAAATTCGATGGTCCTAAACAAGAATTGGGTGCCGATGCATCGTATATTCCGCTTTGGGTGGCCGATATGGATTTTAAAACCCCACAACCGATATTAGATTCCATAACCAAAAGAGTAGAAGGTGGTGTGTTGGGTTATACGTTTCCATCTGAAAAGTGGAGCAAATCCATTTGTACATGGGCCGAAAAAAGATACCAATGGAATGTAACTCCCAATCAGCTTATTTATACACCGGGCATTGTACGAGGATTAACATTTGCAATACGTTGTTTTACTGCTCCTAATGACGAAATTTTAATGATGTCGCCCGTTTATCCTCCTTTCTTTAATGTACCAAACATGAACGAAAGGGTGGTAAAATATCATAAACTTGCATACAACAACCAGCGTTACGAAGTGGACTTTATACAGTTTGAACAAGATGTAAAAGGGTGTAAATTGTTTATTTTATGTAATCCACATAATCCAGGTGGACGCGTTTGGAGCCGTGAAGAGCTGATTAAAATGGCAGATATTTGCGAAAGAAATGGTGTGCTAGTTGTATCGGACGAGATTCATGCCGATTTAACTTTGCCGCCACACAAGCACATTGCTTTTGCTACCGTATCCGAACAGGCTAAAAAGAACAGTATAACTTTTATGTCGCCTAGTAAAGCCTTCAATATGGCAGGTTTAGCTAGTTCGTACGCCATTATTCAAGAAGAATCTATTCTAAAAAAGTATAAGACGTTTGTTGAGGCTCTTGACGTAGTAACGGGAAATCTGTTTGCATACGATGCTCTAGTTGCTGCTTATGAAGAGTGTGCCGACTGGTTGCCACAAGTGTGTAGCTATATTCAAGGAAACATTATGTATGTAAAAGAGTACTTACATAAATATATGCCACGCATAAAAATGATTGATCCCGAAGCATCTTTCTTAATCTTTCTAGATTGTAGAGAGTTAGGACTAACAGATGATGAATTGCAAGAGCTTTTCGTGAAAAAAGCAGGGCTAATTCTTAATCCTGGTATTAGTTTTGGCGAAGCAGGAAGTGGATTTATGCGATTGAATATAGGTTGTCCGCAGTCTGTATTGACCGAAGCACTAGATAAACTTAAAGCTCAATATGATTTATTATAGCCTTATTGTGGTGAATAAAGAATAGAATAGAATAAAATAAAATAAAAGAGCATAAAGCCCTTATTGAAAATGAATAGTTAATTACAGTACAAACACATGAGAAAATTTTTATTGCTACTGGCCCTAGTTGTATCGGGCTTAGTATATGGACAGCGTAAGGGAGATATAGATTATCTTTACCTTAAAAATGGCAACATCATTAGAGGGGTTGTTGTAGAGTACAACATAGACGGCAATTATGTTAAAATAATGACGCAAGATGGTAGTGTGTACCAATATAGCAACACCGAAATTGATAAGATCTCTAAGGTTGCAAAATACGATGCACAAAAGAAATTGAAGGGTAGTGCCTATCATAGAGAGCATCAAAATGGTCCATTTAGCCCACGAGCTTTTATAAAAGGTTATAGGGGATATTTTGATTTTGGTTATACTTTTAAAGCAGGAAATCACTCGGGGCAGCACTTTGCCATATCTACCACACATGGTTATCAATTTAATCCACACTTTTTCTTAGGTATGGGGGTAGCAACCAATTTCTTTAAATATGGAGACTATGAAGGAGATAAGACAACTATTCCTCTTTATGCTAATGCACGTGTAAATCTTTTGAATAGCAACATTACACCCTATTTTGATATGAAATTAGGACACTCTTTTCTTTCGGGAGATTTTATATTCTTTAATCCAAGCGTAGGTGTTAGCTTTGCTATGGGTAGAAAGTTGGGTATGTACCTTTCGCTAGGATATAGCATGCAGCGTATTGAGGTAGATTTAGGTACAGGAATGCACGATGAAGAACTTAATGTATCTGGTATAGCTTTGAAGCTCGGAGTAGAGTTTTAACTCTTAAGTTTAAATCATATAAAGAATTAAGTCGGTTAGGGAAGTTACTCTTAACCGACTTATTTTTTGAAAAAAACAGCCTTATTTGATGCATATCAAACAGTTACACCCTTTTTAGTTTATAGGTGTTAAATATTTTATTAAAAAATATTTCATGTAATTTATTATTTGATTTTTTTATTTATTATTGCAAGCTTTTTTTTAAAAGCAGAGATATTTTTATTGTTAAATTAATACCATACAACTGTATGAATGCATTGCGCATAGTTTCTAGAGTTATGACATTGGTGTCTGTAGCTCTTATTAGCTCACTTCTAGTGAGTTGTTCTTCAAATAGTAAAAATGAAAAACTGCCTGATAACAATAAGGCAGAATTAGAGGGCATCGTTGTAAAACAAAAGCCTTATAAAACAACATACGTCCTAAACGAAGCTTTAAATCTTGAAGGCCTACAAGTCTATGGCATATACAAAGACGAAAGCCAAAAACCTCTTATTGTAACTTCTAAAGATATAACAGGTTTTGACTCTTCTAAAGTGGCAAAAGACTTGGTCTTAACAGTAACTGTAGATAAACATACAGCAGAATTTACTGTAGATGTTATTGGGGTGCAAGTTGAAAAAGGAGTGCTTATTAAGTACCAAGGTGGAGAAATGGATAAATTAGTACTTCCAAACAGCGTTAAAGAGATTGGTAAAAAAGCATTTTGTGGTGCCAATATTAAAGAGGTAGTTTTGCCAGAAGGGATAGAGCGTATCGGAGAAGAGGCTTTCTTAGATTGTGCTGTAGAGGTTATTAATTTTCCTTCTTCCTTAAAAGAGATTGCTAAGGAGTCTTTCTATAGAGCAAAACTAGTTACAGTAGATCTTTCTGCAACAAATCTTACTCATCTTAATGACGGTACATTTACACTTATCAAGACGCTTAAAGAGGTTAAACTACCTGTTACATTAAAAAGTATTGGAGCACAAGTTTTTATGGCGACTACTAATCTGAGTGTTATTAATTTTCCTGAGGGATTAGAAGAGATTGAAATTGAGGCTTTTCGTGAATCTGGCATGGTAGATATTAAATTACCTAACTCTTTAAGGTATATCGGTGAACGTGCTTTTTATATAATGCCAAATTTAAAACGTGTAACAACGTTTGGTACTAAAATAACACCGTACTCTGCAGAAGATAAAAATTATATATATCACTACTGTTTTGCCTCTTCAAAAGAGCTTGAGCATTTTGAAATACCACTCTCTATAAGACACATTGGTCAAGGTGTTTTTGTAGGCAACGATAAGGTCAAAAAACTGACTATTCATAAGAATATCGAGTCTATTCACTTCTCTGCATTTGGCTATACAGGAGGTGTTCGTGAAGTAGTGGTAGAACCAACAGTGCCACCTAGAGTGGTAAATTCTGATACGGCATGGTATGGCTTCCCAGATAATGTGTCAGTAGTTTATGTGCCATCAGGAACTATTGATGTTTATAAAAAAGCGAAAGGTTGGAGCGAATTTGAAAATAAATTTAAAGAGCAGTAAAAGAAAGGTATAGCCTTACTTGTTCTGATTTGTGGTGTATTAATCTTAGAAAGCTTGAAGCAGGTGTCTGCTTCAAGCTTTTTTTATGCCTAAATGGTAGTGCATCTCACTCTTTCTAATATGCTATATGAAGAGGTCCTATATCCTGCTGATAAATAAATATTTATCCACCTTAGTTTGCTATTTAACAAATTTATATGACGTCGATAGTAGTTTAATTATAATGCACTTCTAATGTTGTATAAATGTTACTCTAATCTACCTTTTTTACACTGTTGTTATTGCAACTATATTTTAAATCTTATAAATCTCAATTAATGCATTTAATGACTTGTTTTTGTAATAAAGTTGTCTTTATGTGTTGTATTGTATAATTACACAAATCAATTACTAAGAATTTAATTGTTATTAGAATGCAATTAAAATGCCATTTTATATTATATAATAATCTTGACATGATTATTATGTTGTTAACAAATATAAACACTATTATCTTGGTTTGTATGTATGAAAATGTAACTATTAAGGCATTAAAATATTGATGCATAGAGTTTATAAAACCCCGTTTATATGTGCTTTTTATTATATTATATATTTATAATTCAGTATATTAGTGTGTTGTGAATTGTTGCTATGATAGAGGATAGTTATTCATGGACTGCTATCTATTATTAGTTGGCATATATATAAAATAGTGATTTTGTGTTAATAAATATTAATTAAATGGTGTTAAAATTGTTATCTTATCTTTGTTGTCTATGTTTGTACCAGTTCGAAAGAGCGATAGATATAATATAAAATTATTGCCTGAAATTATATAATCAGGTAAATCCATTGATAAATTAAAACTAAGCCATAGAGTTCCTAAAATTAAATACTCTACAGGTCTAGTTGTTCAGATAGTTGCATAGAAATTTATTTTATAACTTATTTAAACATTATGAATTTTAAGATTAAAAATTTAGTAATAGCAGGCGTTGCTATGTTTGGCCTAACGGCTTGTAGTAATAGTGAAAACTCTTTACTTCCAACTCAGGAAGAAAGTAACCTATCAGTAGATATTAAATTACCAGTGTCTGTAACCCGTGGTATCTTAGAAGATGCTGCAACTCCAGAAGATTTCTCTTTAGATCATGCTTATGCATATGTATTGAGAGGTAAGAAAGCGGTAGAGACTGTAAAAGCAGAGAAAGTAGAAGGTGGTAAAAGCTTAACAGCTAAATTCGAAAACATTATGCTTGACGGTACAGAGAAAGTTCTTGTTAAAATTAATGGTGTTGAATCTGATGCTAGTTTAGCAGTGAAAGCTTTAGATATTCAGCCTAGTGCAGAAAAAGCTAAACTTGCAAATATGATTTACCAAGGTTCTAATGGACTAGGTGAGGTAAGGTCAGAGAATGGTGTTAACAATTACACTGTAGATATGGAAGTAAGCTCTATTGCTGCTCGTGTTGAATTTGCAGGTTCACCTCTTTTTAATAAAGATTTGGTAAAATCTATGAAGATGTCGGCAGTTG
The DNA here is from genome assembly GCA_030151885.1 of Bacteroides sp. Classification (GTDB taxonomy): domain Bacteria; phylum Bacteroidota; class Bacteroidia; order Bacteroidales; family Bacteroidaceae; genus Bacteroides_E. The sequence goes on along the minus strand of JASLCG010000008.1, from coordinate 5,341 downwards.
CTCCAATGAGATATACAGATGTTTATGGTGATCCAGCAATGGCTCTACATGCTAAAGGTGAAGGTCTTTGGTTTGACATAGCAGATGATGTAGAACTTGGTGACAAAGTAGTTGCTAACCACCTATTTGAAGGTGATATTCCAAATATGACAATAGGATTTAAAATTGAAAAATATACTTGTTTAGAAAATAGTGCAAATGAGTATGTAGTTTATAGTCCTAAAGATAGTGAGAGTAAATTCTTTATTTATGAAGTAAAGAAAGAAGGTGAAGAGTCTCGTAAAGCTATTAATAAAGGTACAATGGAAGCTCCAGAATTTACAGAGATTATTGTAAATGATAGTGAAGGTCTTTCTATAGGTTCTAAACTAGAAGGTTATGACTTTGTATTGGAAGAGGGCGTTGAGTTCTTTACTTTAAATAACTTTGAAGGAGTTGAAAAATACGAAGGTGGTCATATCTACTTAATAGAGCTAGATAAAAACTTAACTTGGAATGCTGGTGATAGTGATTTTGAAAATGTATTTACACCAGACTTAAACCAAGGTACAGAAGAGCCAGTTGTAGAAAGTACTTCAAACATAACAGTAACTGCTACAGTTAAAGCTTGGAAAAAAGATAACTCAAATGTATCTATTAACTAATTAGATAATAAATAAATTATACACTAGGAGTAACCTCGAGGTTGCCCCTAGTGTTATTTATACACTTTTGTAATTCGAGCAAAGTAGTTGCTGCTTTCTGTAGAGCTACTTGAAGTGAGAATATGAGTGAAGTGTTGAAAAGACAGATGGAATAGCGAGTAAATGGCTCTATAGTTTGTCTTTTAAGAAAAAGGATGCCTAAACTATATCAGACTATTTTTACAAGAAAATATGAATAGTAGTTTTCATAAGTGCACCTTTATACATTGGGGGGTAACTCTCTTCAGATAGATAGAAAATGTGATGCTGGTTAGCAATAATAAATGCCTTTAAGAAAGTTATATATACGGATATAGATGTAGCGTAGTTTGATAAATAGTTGCATCGGTATTTAAAGTAAAGTGTGTATAGCGAGATCTAACCTTTCCTAATATCAATATCAGAAATAATTTTGTAAAGCTGCGTTGTTAGAGTCGTGAAGTACGATTCTGAATAGCAATAACTGGATACTATCTAGACAAGTTTTAGACGGTCCACTAGAAGCAGAAAACAACCATAATCTAACTGATACAATAATAGAGCAATTCCCTAAACTAAATTCTAGACTTGATGAAAAAGCTGTGGCTGTTTTTATAGAGTCTTTAATTACTTAACGACCCATTTAACTACTTTATGCATAGCATGGTAGTTCTTTTAAAGGGTAGGTTAAAGATGTGAAATTAGAAATTATAACTTATTTAGATATGATGAAAAATAATAATTTACTTGGTCGTCGTGGAGTGCTCTCTGGAGTAGTCTTAGCGATGATTTGCATACTATTTGCAGTAGGTTGTACCACTGATATTGCATCAGAAGCAGGCCGTACAGATAGTGCGTATATTGATATCCAAGTAAAGTCTGATAGAGCTATAAAACAGGCTACAAAAGTAAGTGGAGTTGTTGATAAAGAGCTTAGAATAGATCAGATTGTAGCTTTGGTCTTTAATGAAGACAATGAATTTGTTTATTTGGCAGAGAATACGGCCCCAAAATTTGACCAAGAAACTGGTAGCTATAATTTAAGTGTAGCGATGCGCATCTCTAAAGAGAATGAAAAGTATCAGCTGGTACTATTGGCCAATCCATCGCAGAAAGTAAACAGTCTAAATCGCTATATTGGTCTGGATAAACGTGCGGTGTTAGATAAATTTAAAATTGATACATCGGCAGATGTTAGAGGTAATAACTACATACTAAGTGATGAGTCGGTAGGAATACCTATGTATGGACAAACTGCCTTTATGGAGGTTAACGCTAGCACAACAATAGCGCCTATAGCTTTGATGAGAGCTGTGGCTAAAATAGATGTGTTCCTTTCTAAAGAAGAGATGGGTAAAAACTTTCTTCAAGATATGCAGGAAGGAAGTGCAAAAGATTATGTTTTAACTGAAGTATATCTGTACAACAGTTTGAAACAAGGGAGTATTGCTCCTTATTTTATAGAGGATAAAGGGTTTAAATGGAGCGACTTTGAACCATCGGAACCCTCTTTATTGGAAGGTTATGATGAAGAGAAAAGCTTCAATCAAGCCATATTATTTGATTATAATAATAAAACAAATACAATAACAAACTCAATCTATGTTGCCGAGAATCAAGGAGGACATAAATCTCATTTAGAGGGTGTTACTGCACTGGTATTGGGACTAGTCAAAAAAGATAATACAGCGCCAAACGAGGTTCAATATTACAGATTGGACCTAGATAATGGTGACGATATAAAAGCTATTATTAGAAATAAGCACTACCAAATATTACTGAAAGATGTTGAGAGCGAAGGCTCAAAGACTCCAGATGAAGCTATTAAAGCTAGTAAAACCTGTATAGCAGAAATATCTGTTAAAGACTGGAAATACAGCAACTTTGACTATAAATTGTCTGGTAGTGATTTCTTTGAAATTAGTGGAAGAGAGCTCTTCTTTACAGAACGTGGTGAAAAAGAACTGACTTATAAAACAAATCTAGATCTTGATGATATTTTAATTGGTTGGGATAGAGATGATATATCGAGTGCAAATAGAAATGAAATTTCGGACGATTTACATACTATACGTTTAGTTACAAATGCTTCTGGCAAGTTAGTAGTATCTGTAACAGCCAAGCAGGATAAAGCAGCAAACTTGGAGGCAGCTGTACGTCCATTCTATATTTTTGCTGGCAAAATGATTATTCCTATCGAGATACATCAGCGTATTAAAGATGTTACCATTTTACGACAAAATCCGGATATATATGTAGTTCCTTACGGTTACTATGTGTTAAATTACGATCTTGATGGTAAAAAGTCTTACTTGGAGTTGAGAATACCTGTGAATTTTGATTTTACTTGTAAAGAGACTGGTAAGAAGATGCAGTTTAAATTTGAACTAGGAGATGAAATACAGGTAAGTACTAAAGATGTAAGATCTGCCATTAAGTTTAAACAAGATTATACTCCTATTAAATACGGCAACTTAAAAGTGCTGGAGTTTGAAGAAAACGAAAAAGTAAAAAATATCGATTATGTAGTTGTTAGAGTACCAGCTGTTGGTAAAACGCAGAGGTCGGATAATCCTGAAGATGTAAAAAGAGAGATTTATAGGTTAGATGTTAATATTAAGTTGCGTAAAAAACATGCCGACTATATTGTTGATGAAAGTCTGCCTGTAACTGTTGACGTGTCATTAGTTAGACCAGACTATGAATATGTACCTAAAATATTGGTAGTAGGAGAGTCTTATACAATTATTCCTGCATTTATATCGAGTATTTTTATTAAAGGTCTTTACGATACAGAATTTATGAGAATGCTTCTCTCTGAACATAACTTTGGAATGAAGAATAACTCTAAAATAAGAGTTGAATCTTATTCGTACTCAGAGATTGATTCGCAAGGGAATTATGGACGAGTGAGAACTCGTAATATTAAGCGTGTAGATTGTTTGAACGATTTGGGTATGCCTACAGCACTAGAGGATTTTGATATTGTATTATATCTAGATTCGTCGATACCTAATGAAATAGCTAATCCGCTTAATATTTATGGAAAAATGTTAATGAAGTTGGTGAAGGAGAAAAAACTAGCTTTAATACAGACCCCTAGTAGATCGGATGCATTGCCAGGTAATTCATTTAAGTATACTGATCCAATGCTGTCGCTGTTATTGGATAATCCAAAATATGAGGTATTCCAAAGTGAAAAAATTAAACAAATGGCACTGCCCGTGCATGTACATAGTAAGTATGAGAAAGAGTTAATACGAAAGCATTATACTTTATCTAATTATAATAAAGTTCCTCTGTTTTTTGCTTCTAGAGAGGGTAAAGCTTGGGTTAGAGATCTAAACTTTTTTGCCAACTTTAAAGATGTAAACTATTTGCTTACAGGAAACTCTAAAGGTTTAGAGGTAATTGCATCTCATAACTTAAGTAAAATAGAAGATGAATCAGAAGATACATCAGAAGAGAGTAAAGCATTAATTGTTCGAAGTACTGAATATCCGTATATGTGGATAGGTAATGGCCTGTTCTTTTCTGATAAGAATTTGGCAACAGGATCTAATGCATCTCCATATTTTGTGAATAGTAACTATTATAATGGACTTCCTACAGGTAAGGGGCGAACTTATAATGCATACTTTGCAATGAATGTTCTTGAGTGGGCTATGGCACAGGTTCAACATAAACTTAAATAGATATGAAACATATTGTAACTAAAATATATACATTGCTTATAGTGCTTTTTGCTATAGGCTGTACTACTGATACGGATAATAGCGGTAGTGATATTGGTGTTAGTAAGGAGGCAAAGGTCTCTTTATCTGTAAAACTTCCTCTATCATTTACTCAGTTCACTAGAGCAGTATCTGTTAGTGCGATAAAAAATGATCCGTTAGTTCTGCTTATGGCAGAAGGAAAATTTGTGGACTTTGCAGAGGTAGATCGTAAAAGTGATACTGAATTTGATGTCCATTTAAACTATAAACAAGTTAGAGCTGTAGATCAGTTTATATTTATAGCCAATAGTAATCTTAATGTAGAAGATTCAAATTACTATATGCCAGAAGAGGGCGATACGTACGAGCAGATTACACAAAGCTATCTGTTTAGAGCACCCATAGATATTGAGGCAGAAGGAATACCAATGTGGGGAGAAACTCAATATGATAAGACTAAGAAAAATGTTAGCATTAATTTAGAACGCGCTGTTGCTATGATTAATGTTACAATGGAAGAGTCTTTAAAGGATTTTAAGCTTGATAATGTCTATATCTGTAATTTTAATAAATACGGTTACCTCTCGGATGATGCTTTACTGGGCGATTATGATGTGGTAAAAGTAGAGAGTTCGAAAGCTTATTCTGCCGAAAGAGGTGTGGTAAGTAATCAAATATTTGTAGCACCTGTGGTTCAAGATAAATTGGAAAGCGACGAGCTGCCTGTTGTACTGGTATTAGAAGGTGTTTATAATGGAGTACATGGATTTTATCGTGTTGACTTTTTAAAAACTGGCAAGGATAAAGACGAGGAGAAAACGTATTTTTCTCTAGAAAGAAACTATAAGTACGAGTGTACTATTAAATCTGTGCACGGTTATGGTTGGTTGCACTTAGATCAAGCTGTGAATAATAAACCGAGTAATGTGGTAGATTACGATATTATTCCATGGCATGGAGATG
>JASLCG010000070.1 GCA_030151885.1 Bacteroides sp. | reverse complement strand
GCTATAAAGCTGTTATATTGCCTGGAGTAAAGATAGGAAGTGGTGCTGTTATTGCTGCTGATGCTGTTGTTACTAAAGATGTTCCAGCATATTCAATTGTAGGTGGAAATCCAGCGAAAGTAATTCGTAAAAGATTCTCAGAAGAAGATATAAAGCAATTATTGAAATTAACATGGTGGAATTGGGATATTCACTTCATTACTGAAGCATTGCCAATCATAACTAAGGGTGATGTGAAAGCATTAACTACATTTGCTACAGAGCATAATTTAATAAGTGAAGAATAAAACAGAGTGAGGTTCAAAATTTATTTTGAACCTCATCTTATTTTATACTCTAATACAACCATATCTACTAACTGTTTACCATCGTCATATATTGGTTTCTTGTAATTATCTAAAAAGAAGTTTTTTCTTACAGAGTGAGTCTTAAAGCCGTTTTTTGTATAAAAATTTATTTGTCGATAGTTAACATCACCCGTTCCAACTAAAAGAGTTTTGAAGTGATTTAGTACTGCATATCTTTTAGCATAGCTTAATAAATAACTACCAATACCATGAGATTGTAGGGTAGTATGTACTGCAATATTTTTAATTTCAATTTGAGTATTACTTTTGGGGTAAAGAGCCATAATAGCCTTGGGTTTATTGTTACGGTCATAACCAACTAGTAGAGTGCAGTAGGGAAGGTATTTATTTATAGCTTCAGTGCTTTCGTCTGCAAGAAGTAATAAAGATATCAGTTCTTCTGTAAAGTCAACTAGTTTATATGTAAGCTCTTTATTCATACTGCAAAGGTAGGGATATTATTATCTCGGAGTGATTTTAAACTCTATATTATATCTGTCAAGTTACTAGTTTAGCTTGAAAAAGTATTATTTGCATCTTCTTTCGTCTATTAAACAACGTATATGGAAAAGTATTTGTAATACATCACTATAGATAACTCTGTCTATAGCAATAATAGTAACTAAAAAGGGCTAATATTCTATTTTTATGCTATTTTTATAAATTCTAATAGAGGGGTCTTTTATTAATAAATAAGATCTCTTTTAGTATATATATCTACAATATACCTTTAAATAACAAAGAAAATTGAGTGTGTAATGTAGGTTAACGTTTAAAAGATATTCTGCTTTATGTCAGAATAATACATTCTATTTAAGAATGTATTTTATAATGATTTTATAAGATGAAATATAGTATTTCTACACTGAAGAACCTTGATGAGAAAACACTTTTAAATGTGTATAATTTATCTTATGAAGGTAAAATTCCTGCGAAAGAATATGATGAAAAACTATTTACAATGTTATTACTAAATGATAATATTGAGTTGGATTTATCTGCAGGTGCTTTTGATGAATCGGGTAATTTAAAAGGTTTCTTGTTAATAGGTTTTGGAAAGTATGATGGTAAGATAACAGGTTATATTAGTGGAATAGGTGTACTTCCTGATGCGCGTGATAGAGACCTTGCAAAACAGATGTTTAACTACATTCTGCCAATATTAAAAAAAGAGGGAATCACTCAACTATTGCTGGAGGTTACGGAGTCAAATCAGATAGCTTATAAAGTCTTTTTAGACTTGGGTTTTAGACCACAAAAAAACATGATTTGTTATGGTGGTAGCATACAGCGGTTTACGTATGATGGAGCTGTTGATGTTAAGATTCTTGTTGATCGTGATTGGAAACTTTTTGAATCCTTTTGGAGCTATTACCCATCCTGGAAAAATGGAATGGCAGCAGTAGAAAAACTGATTGACTATGTGTTTATTTATGGTGCTTTTATTAATAATCAATTGATAGGGTATATTGTATATAATCCTGTCACGAAAGAAGCTTTGCAACTAGCTGTAGAGCCAGAGTCTAGGCATAAAGGAGTAGCTAAAGCTTTAATCCATCATGTTGTAAATACTCATTCTCGTGATATGTATTTCTGGAATGTCGATAAAACAGCTATATCGACTCAAACTTTTATATCAGAGTTAGGATTAAAACAGTTGGCTATTAGAAAAGAAATGATCTTGCCACTTGTAGATTAAATAAAGTGGATTACTGAATTTAAAGCATTTATAAAGTTCTAGGATTTCTCTTATAAAGAGCGTGAAAAGCTTGATGTAAAGAGGCTGCAAGTGTACGATTAGTAAAGAAGTAGATTAGTTTAAAGGCTTTTAGAATTAATCTATTCCAGGATTTAATATATATCTTACTATAATACAAAATGGGCTGTTAATTAAATTAACAGCCCATTTTGTATTATCTACTTTTCATCTTCGTAATAAGCTTTTATATGCTTTCTTAATTTTCTCTTAGACTCTTCTTGGTCTCTCATTTTTTCGAAAATTTTCTTACGCTCTATATCTTGTAATTTTCTAAGACGTTCTCTCTGTACGCCTTGATTACCCTTTAATTCTTCTTTAAGTTTTTCCTTAAATCTTTCATCCTTAATATTGTCTTTGTCCACACTTATATTTGCAAGCTTTGGAAGTTCAAAAACTACACTAGGTAATTCATATATAGGATTTCCTTCAAGGTTTAACTCTTCAAGATTAACTAAGTTTTTGATGCTTTCGGGTATTGATGTTATGTTATTTCTAAACAAGTACAATCTTTTTAAGCTTTTAATAGCGAAAATCTCTTCTGGTATTTTAGAAAAGTTAGCTAGGAATATAGATTCTACTGAGTCTAAATTAGCAATATCATTAGGGAAAACACATTTTCCATCTCCAACTAAGTTTAGATGCTTCAGATTATTTAGTTTTTTAAATGATTTAGGTATTTCACTTAATCTACTTTCCAATAGAACTAAATTCTCTAATTGCGGGATGTTGCCTATTTGTTGTGGTATAGCTTTTATATGAGCACTAGGCATTGCACATAAGAACTTTAGATTTTTAAAGTTTGAAATCCATTCAGGGATTGAGTCCGTACCATATAACATTATTGTTTGTTGTTCATCTACAAATCTTAGGTAGGTCAACGAATCTCTTTGCATCCAGTCTTGGTTAATAACAAGTGGCCCGAGCGCCATTTCTTCTGGCGAAATCTCTCTTAGCCACGCCTCTTGACCATCAAATGGCGGATTTTTATATTTTGTCTGGCCATATGCTGCCCAAGTAAAACAAATAAATAAAAGGTAGGTTAAAGCACTCCGTTTCATCATTATATTACTGCATTTATGTATGTGAGTTTTAATTTATATATTGCTGTTAAATACTTACACAAAGCAATATTGTGTAAAAGTAAGTAAATAAGTTCTTTAAAAGAATAAAAAAAGAATATTTTTTATTTTCTATGCTTTAAGAACTTAAATAAACAATAAATTTTCTTTTCAAATATAACTTATAAAGTTAATAGTTGGATTTATTTTGTGTTAAAATTGACTTCTAGCTGACATTCTGGAATAGAAAATGTCTGGTAGATTTAATTTAAGTAATATCTTTGAGATAACATTTTTAATGCCCAATATATTATGAACAAAAATTACATCATACTACTGTTTTTTATATATTTAAGTACGCTTAACTCTCAAGCTGAAAGATTAGACAATGGAACACAGGTTACTTTAGTTACTAAGGATGTTATATCAAGTAAGTATGATCTTGATGGTGTTGTACAAATCCTTTATGATGTATGCACTCCTCAAGGTGAAGTCTTAATAAAAAGTGGAACACCTGTATTTTACAGTGTAGATCGTAAAAAGGCTAAAGGCGTAGGAAGACCTGGTAATCTTAATATTAATTTTATTAGTACTACAGCTGTAGATGGAAGGGTGATATTGTTGCGTGGCAATAAAAAGATAGTAGGGCAGAGCAAAAAAGGCCTAGCTATAGGTTTAGGTGTAGGGTTAGGAGTAACTGTATTACCAGGCATCGGGCTAGGCTTTCTTGGTATTAAAGGCAAAGAGGCAATACTACCATCAGAAATGGTCATAAATAATATATATGTAGCTAATACTTATGAAATAAACATTCAGTAGTTTTAAGCATATTAACTTATTGGTGCTTTATTAATGTACTGTTTTTGTATAAGTAGTAATTACTTATTCAGTTATAAAATAGAATTTCAACTACTAAATTTTTAACTGAATATAACCATGTTCCTAAGTTAGACTATAATGGTCTGGTTTCAATTCTTTATTTACTCCACAGGTCAAGATACAGATTTTAGGCTTTTCTATGAAGAATAGAAATATATAACTTTAATCTTATTGTATGGCTAATGCTTAAGCTTGACGATAAGATATATCAATCACTTCATATTAATTAATCTAACGACTTGATTTTAATCTATTCAAGTCTAACTTCTTTTACGCTATAATGCATAGCGTATAGCTTTATATTTCATTTAGTTTACTCTGTGCTTTTTTACTGATAGCCTATTATTTTTCCATAGTTGTTAGTTTGTTGTTTTTGAAATTATATACTGTTTTATTGGTACTTTAATGCTGATTATTACGATTTAAAAGATGTTTGTAATATTAAAACGTTAAAAATGAAACTTTATATTTAATAAACACTACAAAGTATCTACATCTTAATAAAAAGTGATAATTTTAAATTGTTCGTTAAGGGGTGAAAGAGTATTTACTACTCTTTTACTTATAGCATTAATTAAGTATATGATTATATATTCTTTAATTATTACTTATTCTAAATAGAATAAAGTGATAAATTGATTTATTATTTAACCAGTTTTCAATAGGTGAGAGTATATAATACTGAATTAATTTTTTGCATTTCTTTATAAATTACTTGATCTAGCCTCAACTTGAAGTGACTTCACGTTGAGGCTTATTTTATATAAAAAAATAAGGTTGCTTTAATTAAAGCAACCTTATGTAGAGTTTTAGTGTATAGTATATATCATTTTACTATATAACCTTTTTCATCAAGGTATTTTTTCAATCTATGAAGGTATTCAGTATCAGGACCATCAAAAAAAGATACTCCCGAAGCTCCATTATTAAAAGCTTCATCTAAAGCCTTTTCAAAGTTTTCTTTAATGTCAGGAAACATTAATCCAGCATAGATTTTAGCTTTTCCATTAATAGTCTCAACACTTTCTTTAACAGAACGGCCAATCCACTCTGGGCCTTCATAGTAAAAACCGTTGTAAATCATTGGATAATATGCATCAAGGTACCAGTTACCCCAATCTTGTCTAACCATTTTCTTTGCCATTGAAGGGCCTGGGAAGACAGCTCCAGATATACGTTTATTATCGGCTTTAATAGCTTTTGTAATTTTATCAACAACGCGAGTAATGCCATCTAAACGGAAATTTATCCACGATTGATTTTCCATTGGGTATTTAATATCTAGAGGATCTACTCCTGTTTGAGCTTTAAACTTTTCACGGCATACATCACAGTAGCAATAGTCATACTCAGGTAGCTCTTTAGTCTGCTCAATACCATAGTTCTTCCATAGGCTTACAGGAAGTACAATATCAGGGAAGCGAACATAGTCTAAATGCACACCATCAACATAAGGAAGGTTCGCATCCTTTATATATGATTCTGCAATATACTCAGCTACACCTTCATGATTAGGGCATAGGAATCGGTAGTAATCTACATACGCTGGTTTATCATGAGAAGACTCACCCTTTCTATTCACTGCAAACCATTCAGGTTTACTATCTAGTAACTCGCGGCGATTCATAGTCCACTTCCAGTAGTGTGCTTCAAGGCCAGCTTCTTTCGTCCATCGGTATAGATTCTCATCATAACCTTCGTACATAACACCACTTATGCCAGATTCTTTTAATAGTTTAAGCCACTCCTTATACTCTTTTTCAGATTTGTTTTTATTGATGTGCGCCCATAGCCAGTTCTTAACCTCTTTAGCAGGAACTTTCTCTACAGTAAATTTTCCATCCTGATTCACTACATACATGACATTCTTTTCTGGAATAGAAATAGACATTCTAAATGTATTGGTAGTTGCCTCTACATTTATTTTAGAATCTTTAGGTAGGTTAGCAGTCTCAACATCTGTTAAGAAGAAGTTTTCTACTGATCTTAGATAATTTTTATTACTACTATAGTTGTCTAGCTGTGCATAAAACATAGCCCAAAGTAGTTTGTAAGCATCCATATTATATGGATAAACAAACTCTTCAGTACCTTCTCCTACAGTTTTATCAGAGAAGTAAACAAATCCCCATCTATCAGGCATGTGCATATCAACTTTTCCAGTAGCAGACCACACCCAATTTTCTTCAGGTCCTTTTTCTTTAAGCCATTGTACTCTAGAGAAGTTTACTCTCCATGTATTTCCAGCCTTTAGAGGATTGTTAAAGTCTAACGTAAGTGCTTCGTGAGGAATAGCCATTTCTACACTCCAAAACTTATCTTTATCTTTAGAATTGTTCAGTGTACCAACACGATGAACAGCTAGCTTTAAACCAGGGCAATCCCATTGAATCATAAATCTTCCACCAGAACGATATGCTTTTTCCAACATCAGGTCAAAAATAACTCCACGTGCATTATTTTCTATTTCGAAGTAATTTAAGCCATCGCCATCAGGATCAATAAATACCTCAAAATCGTTATCGTGATATATTATGGTATCTCTCTTTGTTAGTTTAGCTTTGATATCATCTTCCTCAAGAACAGCTCCGACATAAAAATAATTGTCATCCCACAACATTTTTACTTGTGTATCGTACTTAGGGTTAGGGAAGTCAGCTCCACTAATATCTATAAAAGAATCTGTAGGTTTAGCTTTTGCCCAAGCGTTTTCTTTTAATTTACCATCAATTTTAATCTTGTCAGTAGTTTTATAACACACATAACTTTTAGGTAAAGTTAATACACGCTCGTACTTACTGAAAAGATTGTGCTGTCCCATAGCAGAAATTGCTATAAAAAGGAATGCAGTTAAAAAAGACAATTTCTTTTTCATTTTACTTTTCTTATGTTTAGTTAGTTATCGTATTTAGTTGCTAGAAATAATTTGTCCTTCACCTCTATAGAGTTTAATAGGACCTTCTAATAATACAGCTATAACTGTAATTTCTGGATCTAACACATGCTCTGGTACGTCTATATATAGATTTCCAGGAACTTCACTCCAATAGTTTTTATTATGTACTTTATATGGAAGCATTGTTCCGTTACCAACTACCCATACACGGTTCACTTTATTCATTAAACCTTTAATTTCAATATGTCCGTTAGGATTGTATGGTAAATAAAGATAAAGGATATCTCCACCTTGATTTAATGTCGTATAGCCTTGAAAGTGTTCATTAGGAATACCTTCCTTAGTGTCGTAAATAGCCTCTTTATGCTTCTTAGTCCAACGACCAAATTCTTTTAATATAGCTACTTGCTCTTCTGGAATAGTTCCATCTTCTTTAGGACCGATGTCTAGAAGTAAATTTCCACCCATGCTAAGGCAATCTACAAAAGTGCGAAGTAACATATGGGGTGTTTTATAGTTTTTATCAGTGTGTTGATATCCCCAAGAATCATTCATAGTCATACATAGTTCCCAATACTTATCAGTAGGACGAACTACAGGAACCCCTTGTTCTGGTGTAGCATAATCACCATATCCTTGGATACGAGAGTTTACAATTACATTAGGATTGTCTTTACGTAGTAGATTGATAACACCTTTTGAGTTCCAATCTTCAGCAGTTTGCTCCCAATCTCCATCAAACCAATATAAATCAGGTTTCCAAGTTTTATTTAACTCAGCTAATTGAGCAAAGTTGAAGTCAACGAATTTTTGCCATCTTTTTGGATCTTTCTTAATATTGTATGTCGATTCTGTACGAGTTTTATTTGGATAATCAGGATGAGACCAATCTAATATCGAGTAGTAGAATCCTAATTTTAGACCTTGCTTTCTTACCTCATTTACAAAAGGTGTTAGTAAGTCTTTACCCGCAGCAGTTGTTTTTACTGTACTTAAATCTCCGGCTTTAGTATCCCATAGCGCGACACCATCGTGGTGTTTAGTAGTAATTACAGTATATTGAGCACCACTCTCTTTAATAAGATTAACCCACTCTTTTGGGTTGTAGTTTTCTGCTGTAAAGCTTTCAGATTGCTTCATGTATTCATCATACGGAAGGTATTTGTTGTAGAAAGACCAGCTTTCGGAAACTCCTCCTGCTGCATAAATTCCCCAGTGAATGAAAATGCCTAATTTGGCTTTGGAGAACCATTCCATTCTTTTTTCATACTCTTTTTCCGACTCTTGTTTAGCTCCTTTTTGAGCAAAAACTTGTGAGCTCATTGTCGAACAGATGACTAGAGCAACAAGTAATTGTTTTAATCGCATAACTTTAAGTTTAACTTGTTGTGGTATAATAATTATATTGTTTTGTACTAGTAACAAAGATAGGTCTTATAACAGTATATATACGCCTACAAGGACTTAATAAGCCTTAAAGCATATAGGTCCATTAGGCATATTATAATGACAAAACTTAAATTATATTGTTTCTTCTAAAATTAATTTATATCAATTTTAAATGTCCGTTTTGTTTCAAAAGCTAAAGACCACCTTAACTTATTAGTTCTTTCTTTTAAAAGTAAAACTTACGAGTTAACTTCTAAAAAGAGTTCTATTTGGATGTGTTTTATTTTGTGTGTTATCATAAACAGCGTGTTATACTTATATCTGTAGATAGCTTGATTGTATGGTTATTTATCTAAAAATAAGCCTTCTTTTATTCTCAACTTCATAGAAAAATAGGTAATAGTAGATTTTAAAAAGGGTAGAGCTATCTCGATAGCTGTAGTTTAGGATAGAGAAAGCAGTTACTAGGTGAGTCTATTACTGCTAGTGAAGTGTGATGGAAAATATAAAGTTTTAGAGCAGAGTGGAATAGTAATAAAAAAGGCATTTAGAAATTTCTAAATGCCTTTTTTATTTGTTCTAATCTATTAATTAGATAATATATTGATTACTGATTGATTCGTTGTTAACTACACGTTTAATAGTTTCGGCGAACATACCAGCAATACTTAACTGTTTTACTTTGTTGCAACCTTTAGTATAAGGAATACTATCTGTAAATACCATTTCAGTTAATGCAGAAGCTCCAACACGTTCGCTAGCAGGGTCAGACATAACACAGTGGCTAGCAATAGCTCTTACTGATTTAGCACCAGCTTCAAGCATTATATTTGCAGCTTTTGTAATTGTACCAGCAGTATCAACGATGTCATCAACAAGAATTACATTCTTATCTTTTACATCACCAATAATTTGCATAGTTGCTACGACGTTAGCTTTTTCTCTAGTTTTGTTACAAAGTACCAATGGCACACCTAAGAATTTAGAGTAAGAGTTAGCACGTTTTGATCCACCAACATCTGGAGTTGCAATTACAAGATTGTCTAACTTCAGAGATTTAATGTAAGGGATAAATACAGCAGATGCATATAAGTGGTCAACTGGTATGTTGAAGAATCCTTGAATTTGGTCTGCGTGTAAGTCCATTGTTATTAAACGGTCTATACCAGCAGTAGCAAGTAAATCAGCTACAAGTTTCGCACCAATAGAAACACGTGGTTTGTCTTTTCTATCTTGTCGTGCCCATCCAAAATATGGAACTACAGCAATAATGCTTTTTGCTGATGCTCTTTTAGCTGCATCAATCATAAGCAGAAGTTCCATTAAGTTGTCAGAGTTTGGGAAAGTAGATTGAACTAAGAATACGTTTGCTCCTCGAATAGACTCTTCGTAAGATACTGCAAACTCACCGTCAGCGAAGTGAGTAATATTCATATTACCAAGAGGACAATTGAGGCTTGCGCAGATTTTCTCTGCAAGATATTTCGAGTTAGTTCCCGAAAATACCAAAGAGGGATTTGTTTGGCTCATTTTTTAGAATAGTTATTACTATTTATTAATTCGCATACAAAGGTATAATTTCTAAGACTATTTTGAAAAAGTTATTAGACATATTTATTCTGTAAAAGTTAAGAAATTATATAGTTGTATGAATAACAGTTTGATAATCAATATTTAAATATACTTATAAGAATAGATAAGTTCTAATTCTAACTAATATACAATCTTTTGCTAGTTAAATGATAGAAATATTCAATAGAATTTCTTTTTTAAAGCCTGGGCTTATTATCTTTGATAAAACGAACCCTAATTAGGATACAATATATGAGGTATATATCTTTATTTATCTGTCTGTTAGCTTTATTATCATCTTGTATTGGTGTAGCTCCAACGCAAGAAATTCAGCAGGTAAATGCATTGAATGATATGGTTTATCAGCAGAAATATCGTTCTTTAAAACAAGTTTATGAGTATGCTTTACAGGCTTATAATCTTTCTGAAAACTACGTGGAAGGAAGAGCCGAATCATGCAATAATTTAGGGTTCTATTATTTTATGAAGATGAATTTTAATAAAAGTTCAGATTACTTCAAGGAGGCCCAACACACTACTCAAAATCAGCTAGATTTACTTATATCTGACATTGGAATGATGAAGATAGCTCAGCGTACAGCACAAAATAAACTCTTTTACGATTATAAGAATAGTGCATTAAAACGGATGAAGCAGATTAAAGAAGATCAAACGGTCTTTGATAGTATAAGAGACAAAATGAAGTTAAATTACGCATTTAGTGAGTTCTATATTGTATCTATTATCTATTATTACTATTTGCAACAACTAGACTCTGCTAGAGAGGTAGTAAAGTTAATGGATGAGTATGAGAAAAATTCTTATCTATACGATGTAAATAAAACAGACTTAACACAGCTCTTATACTATAAATATATAGAGGCTTCAACGGGCTTAATAGAAGGAGAAAGCAGACAACAGAGGTTGTTAAACTCTTTTGATCAATTAGCTTGGATATATAAAATGGCACTGGAGTATGGATTAGTATATTTTCAAGCAAATGCACTTCAGGCGATAGCTAATTTGATGGTAGAACCCAAAGTCTATGATTACCTAATGGTGGAAAGATCGCATACTTTCTCTACTTTTAAAATACCGATTAATGGAGACTTCGCTTTAAAACTAGGTGAAGAAGCACTAGACTTATTTAAGTACTACGACGATTTGTATCAAACTGCTAGTGTTTATGTAACCTTAGCCAAAATAGATAATTATAGAGGCAATTTTAAAAAGGCGTTAAAGTGGTTGGTCGATGCACTAGACTGTGTAAATGAACAGCATAAAATATATTATGAAGAGCATCATGACGAAGTTGATGTACTAGAATTATATGGTGAAATAGACGAATTCCCAGTAGAATTACTGTGGGTAGAAGATGGAGTATTAACAGTTCCTGATTGGATAGGAAGAATAAGAGAGCAGCTAAGTGTAACATATGCAGGGCTTAATAATAAACTAGCCTCAGACTATAACAGAAACATATATCTTGATCTTTTAGATTTAGTAAGACAAGATAAAGAGTCCGAAAGCAGGTTATCTATATTGCAAGAAGAAGAGCAACTTGTTAATCGTATTCTAATACTTCTATTTGTCTTTTTACTAGTTGTATCTATCGGTTTCTATTTCCTAAATAAACGAGCTCGCAAAAGAACTTCCGATTACTTAGAGATCTTAAAACGAAGTTTAAATATTGGGCAAGAGTTGACAGCAAGTTTACCTATTGAAGCCGTAAAGGTTGAAGATATTTTATCTCCTATTATAGATATAATTACTCCTTTTTTATCGCAAGAGTTTAATGTGTCTGTATTTATACTCCAAATAGATATGGAAGATCAAGATGAAGAGGTTGTTAGCTACTCGCATGGAGGCAATTCTGAAGATGTATCTTCAAAATACAAATATGCTTATTGCTTTAATCTTTTGGTTGATGAAGCAATACTTAAAGCAGGAAAACTAGAGATATTTTCAGATAAAAAACTCACAACAGAACAAACATCATTAATTAATTTATTAATACCATCGATTACTTGGGCTATTGAAAATGGAGTTTACTTTATAACATTGGGTGATGAAATAGAGGTGTTAGATAAGAAGCTATATATCATAAATCAGCACAATACAAGTAATAGACAAGAAAATATAGACAAACGTGCTTGTATGCGCGTTGTATATGGCATACAACCCTATATTGATAGGGTAAGGAATGAAATAGAAAAACTGGCAACTAGCTCTTATGCACAGCAAGAAGATGTGAAAAAGTATAAATTGAAATACATTGAAGAGCTAATTGAAACAATAGATAATTACAATAAGGTTCTGTCTCAATGGATTAAGATTAAACAAGGATATTTAAGTTTGCAAATTAGTAACTTCCCACTCTTAGAACTATTTGATTTAGTAAGAAAGAGCAGTAGGTATTTCGAGCAAAAGGGGTTGGAATTACTTGTACATACCACTACAAGTAATGTTAAGGCAGATAAAGCACTTACACTATTCATGATAAATACACTGCTCGAGAATGCTCGTAAATACACACCAAGTGGAGGTAAAGTGGTGCTTGAAGCTGTTGAGGAGCCAGACTATGTAGAAGTTAGTGTAACAGATACAGGTGTGGGGCTATCGGAGCAAGAAATAGCTTTAATAATGAAGGAGAAGATTTACGATTCTTCTATAATAGGGCAAGATATACAGTTTGTAAAAGAGTCAAAAGGCAGTGGCTTTGGGTTAATGAATTGTAAAGCCATTATTGAAAAATATAAAAAAACAAACCCTGTATTTAATGTATGTGCATTCAATATCAAGAGTGAAAAAGGAGTAGGAAGTAAGTTTTCTATAAGATTGCCATACGGAGTTAAGAAAATAGGTTTAATAGTGGTAATGGTAGTTTCAATGTTCGGCTTTTCTTCTTGTAATAACATAGAAAAAGAGTTGCCTATTCATACTGCTGATTATGAGTTTATTCCTCAAGATAGTACTCAAGTTGCTTTAGCTAAATTGGCAGATCAGGCATTTTATGCAAATACGGTCGGAAAATATGATGTGGCACTAAGCTATATTGACTCTGCTATGCAAATGGTTAATAATGCATACTCCTTGGTTACTTCTCCAGATATATATTATATGAATTTAAATGGCGAAGGAGTTGCAGCAGAGATTCGTTGGTTTGCGCACCGAGTTAATTTAAACTATTATATATTGCTCGACTTACGTAATGAGGCAGCTGTTGCATCCTTAGCCTTACACAAGCTAAATCAATATAATTACAATAACGAAGCCTATGCTACACTATATAAGCTAATATCAAAAGACGATACGTTAGACTACTATTGTAAAATACTTCAACAATCTACCTCCAATAAACGAGTTGCCTTAATTCTTTTATTAATAGCGATATTGACAGTGCTCTTTATCTACTATTTTGTCTATTTGAAGCGTCGTTATATGCGTAGGTGGAGCTTGGAGCAAGTATTAGAAATATATGCTCGTATATTTTCATCATCATTAGGTTATATGCAACGACGTTTAGAAGATGTTGGTGAAGACAACCTAGCATATATTCCACAGCAAATTTTGGAGAATAGTTTTACTAAGCTTAATAACTTAATCTCTTTAGACTGGTTAACCATAGCTTTTTATAATACAGATAAAGGCGAGTTTATATATACAAGCTATCCATCAGGGGAGGTTAAGCTAGACAGAAAGATTGTTGGAAAAACGTTTAACAAAGGAAAAGTTATTAAAGAAAAAAACATACAATATATTCCACTTGTAGTTGACCTAAAAGAGTCATCTCTAACGGTTGGTGTATTAGCTTTAAGAAGAAGAATACAGAGTACTAGTTTGGAAGATGATTTATATTTACAACTAGTTGTAAAGTATCTTTCTACAGTGTTGTATAATGCAATGGTTAGAACAGCTGGACGATTTAAGGAAATTGAGTTTGTACAGAATGATGTAGGAAGAATTGAATGGGAGAATAATCAAATTCATATTCAGAATAAGATATTAGACAACTGTCTTTCGGCAATTAAGCATGAAACAATTTACTACCCTAGTCGTATAAGGCAACTTGTTGAGGATACAACATTGGGGACTAAAAGCTTAGATATTAAATCAATAAAAGATTTAGTTGATTATTATTATGGTGTTTTTACAATGTTGAGCTTATGGGCGAAAAAAGAGTTAGAAAAAACAACTTTTAGAAGGAGTACTATACATATTAATGAGCTATCAGATTATGCTATCGACCTCTTTGAAAAGAAAATAAAGAGAGCTAAAGTAAAAGGGCTATCATTTAATGTGGCAGAAACCGGTCATGAACTAAACATGCTCGGAGATATAAAACTACTTCAATATCTGATAGAACTACTTTTGATAGATGCTATATCTTTAGATAAAGAAGGAGAATTATCGCTGTCTTTTGAAGATGATGTGGAATTTATACATTGCAGCTTTACAGACAATCGTGTAAATTTTTCTAACTTAGAGTTAGAACAACTTTTTTATCCCAATTTGACATGGATTCAAGCCGAAAAACAGAAAGGAGTATCTGGACAAACCTTCTTAATTGCTAAAGAAATTATAAGAGAACATGATGAATACATAGGGCGTAGAGGTTGTAAGATAAAGGCATATCCTTTAGAAAAAGGGTATAAATTAGTATTCTCAATTGTAAAGAAATAAAAGTGAAACTAAATACGATATAATAAAGATTATGGATAACACAGTACAAGATAAGTTTAAGGTTATTATTGTTGAAGATGTTCAACTAGAATTAAAAGGCACAGAACAGATCTTTAAACATGAAATACCTTCGGCAGTAGTTATTGGAACGGCAGAAAATGAAGAGTCTTTTTGGAAGTTGATGGAACAAGATATGCCTGATTTAGTATTATTGGATTTAGGTTTAGGTGGCTCTACTACAATTGGAGTAGAAATCTGTAGAAAGATGCACTTAGAATATCCAAAAGTGAAGAAATTAATATTTACAGGAGAAATATTAAACGAAAAATTGTGGGTAGATGTATTAGAAGCTGGTGCAGATGGAATAATCTTGAAGACAGGAGAACTACTGACTAAAGTAGATGTTGAGGCAGTAATGCATGGTAAAAAATTAGTGTTTAACTACCCAATATTATCACAAATAGTTGAGCGGTTTAAAAAGGCAATATTAAGTGACTATAAGCGTCAAGAAGCAGTTATAGGGTATGATATTGACGAATACGATGAGCGATTTTTAAGGCATTTGGCTTTAGGATATACAAAAGACATGATAGCAAGTTTAAAGGCAATGCCATTTGGAGTAAAATCGTTAGAAAAGAGGCAGAGTGACTTGATAAATCGTCTTTTCCAAGCAGATGAACGCATTGGTATTAATGCTACTCGACTAGTTGTACGTGCTATTGAACTAGGTATTATAGATATTGATAACTTAGAACCCGATGAAGAGTAAGATATATAAGGTGCATCCTGCTACACTATTCTTTTTACTGACACTTTTAGTGGCTTTTAGTGTTTGGTTGCTAGATATTTATAGTATTAGTGTTTTTAATCCGCACACAAATAGCTATTTACAGGTGCAGA
>JASLCG010000047.1 GCA_030151885.1 Bacteroides sp. | reverse complement strand
TTATAGCCTCATCTGAAACTACACATTTACCATTAATAGTTCTGAAATATAAGGCATTTTCTCTTATTGCAATATAAGCTCCGTTTTTAAGTTTTTGAAGAATCTCATTAATTGTTTCTTTTCCATATATTTCTAGTGCTTTTAAATATTTAAATGTTATATCTCGTGCTATTGCATGGTGTTTTGCTTTGTGATCATATAAACCGTCTTTACTCCTCTTAACAGTTGGTATATCTTTTCCAAATCCTCTAAAAACACAAACTTCTGCTTTAGATATTTCCTCTAAAATTGTAATTATTAAAAAAGTAGATTGTTCATAATAATTGTTTTTAAAGAGCAAAATTGCTGAATCAATAAGATTCTCAATATGAAGTAAACACTTCTCATATTCAAAGATACTCCCAATACCTGTGAGATTATTTGATTCCATTGAACAGAGTTCTTCTATTATACTGAATGTTTTTTCCATTAAAATAACGAATATATTTTTCTTAAAAATAGTCGTTTAAATTCAATTTTTAAAATATACAATGAAGTAATCAAGTTATATTAGAGTATAATATTACAAATAGCAGTAATTAATATTCATCTAATAAGTTTTAATAAAATATTTTCTCATGCTAGGATAATTATATAAAAACAGGAACTAAGAAAATAAATTTCTTAGTCCCTGTTTTAGTCCTTAAAGATTGCAATCAGTTGATTTTCAATCTTCGTTGCGGAGAGGGAGGGATTCGAACCCCCGGAGCCTCGCAGCTCAACGGTTTTCAAGACCGCCGCAATCGACCACTCTGCCACCTCTCCAGTCACTCACTCGTGATGTTCTTCCTTTCGAAAGCGTTGCAAAGGTACTAATCTTTTTTAAATATCCAAACACAGAACTAAGAAACTTCTTAAAATGTTGTACTTTTGTAATTCAATAGTAGATTAATAGACATGATATATCCGAATAATTTTGAACATAAAATAGGGTTTGAGCAGATTAGAGTATTACTTAAATCAAAGTGTTTAAGCACATTGGGTGAAGACAGGGTGGATAGTATGGCCTTTTCTAAAGACTTTACATCCGTTTCTGAGTGGTTAGATCAGACCAATGAATTTCTTCAAATTATTCTTGAACAGAAAAGTTTTCCCGATCAATATTTCTTTGATGTACGCCCATCACTAAATAAAATTAAAGTAGAAGGGATGTATTTAGAAGAGCCTGAGCTTTTTGACTTCAGAAGATCTCTTGATACCATTATACAGATTATTAATTTCCTTCATGAGACTCCCGAAGATCAAGAGGAGGGAGATATCCTATATCCGAACCTCTATAACCTAATTGGTGAGGTACAAGTATACCCTCGCCTATTAAAAGACATTGATGCTATTATAGATAAATATGGAAAGGTGAAAGATAATGCTTCAAACAAACTTTTATCTATCCGCAGAGAGCTAGCTAGTACAACCAGTGGCATCTCTAGCTCACTTAACCGAATTCTACGAAATGCCCAAAAAGACGGATATGTAGAGAAAGATGCTGCCCCTACCCTTCGCGATGGTAGATTAGTTATTCCAGTAGCACCTGCCCTTAAACGCAAATTAAAAGGAATTGTACATGATGAATCGGCTAGTGGAAAAACTGTATTTATAGAGCCAGCCGAAGTTGTTGAAGCTAATAATAGAATACGTGAACTTGAAGCTGAAGAGCGCAAAGAGATTATTCGTATTCTGATTGAGTTTTCAACAGCCATACGCCCCTACCTACAAGATATATTAGAATCTTATGAATTTTTGGCAGAAATAGATTTTATTAGAGCCAAAGCGTATTTCGCATTAGAGAATAAATGCATCAGACCTACAGTCATTAACAAACCTCTTTTAAAGTGGGATACAGCGATACACCCGTTACTTCAAAGAGCATTAGCCAGAGTAAACAAGAAAGTTGTTCCTCTCGATATAGAGCTAGATGGCAAAAATCGTATACTCATCATTTCTGGCCCTAATGCTGGAGGTAAATCTGTTTGTTTAAAAACAGTGGGGTTATTACAGTACATGACTCAAAATGGATTACTAATTCCTATTAGAGAAAATAGTGAAGTAGGTATATTTGGAAGTATATTTATGGACATAGGTGATGAACAATCAATTGAGGATGATTTAAGTACCTATTCTTCTCACCTTACCAATATGAAAATGATGGTAAAAAACTGTAACGATAACAGCCTTTTACTGATAGATGAGTTTGGTGGTGGTACTGAACCTCAAATTGGTGGAGCAATTGCAGAAGCTCTTTTAAAACGATTCAACGAACAAAAAGCTTTCGGTGTTATTACTACTCATTATCAGAATTTAAAACATTATGCAGAAGATCATGAGGGAATCATCAATGGAGCAATGTTATATGACAGACATCAGATGCAAGCCCTATTTCAATTAGAAATTGGGAATCCTGGTAGTTCTTTTGCTGTAGAGATAGCCCGTAAAATAGGCCTTCCTGAAGAGATTATTCAAGATGCTTCAGATATTGTTGGAGCAGAGTATATTAATGCCGATAAATACTTACAAGACATAGTTCGTGATAAAAGATATTGGGAAAAGAAACGCAGAAATATCCGACAGAAAGAGAAAGAGATGGAGGATACTATTGCCAAGTATGCCCAAGAAATAGAATCTCTGCACAAAGAGAAGAAAGAAATTATTAAGAAGTCGCAAGAGGAAGCAAAAAATCTACTTCAACAGTCTAATTCTGTTATTGAAAATACAATTCGATCTATTAAAGAGGCTCAAGCTGAAAAGAATAAAACAAAAGATGCTCGTAAAAATTTAGATGACTTCAAGAGACATCTTAATGAAATGGAAGCTATTGACAAGAAAGATGCAATAGCTAGAAAAATGGAGCAAATAAAAAACCGTCAAGAGAGAAAACAGCAGCGCAAAGAAGAAAAAAGAGACAATAAACCTATTGTTAAAAAAGAATCTCCTATTGAGGTAGGCTCTCATGTCCGCATAAAAGGTCAAAACAGTGTCGGTGAAGTTCTTGAAATTAATGGTAAAAATGTAATCGTTCTATTTGGACAGCTAAAAACAACTACTAAGTTGGCTAAACTCGAAAAAAGCAACACACCTGTAAAAGCTGCCCCAAAGAATAGTGTTATAAGTGGCCAAACACATGACTCAATGCATGAGAAAAAATTAAATTTTAAACAAGAGTTAGATGTGCGTGGAATGCGTGGAGACGAGGCACTACAAGCTATATCCTACTTTATAGACGATGCAATTCTTGTAGGTGTAAATAGAGTTAGTATTCTTCATGGTACTGGAACAGGAATTCTACGTAGCTTAACTAGAGATTTCTTAGCATCGAACCCTGGAGTAAGAGACTATCACGATGAACATGTACAGTTTGGTGGAGCTGGTAAAACAGTCGTTGAATTGTAGAATTCTAAACACATTTCTTGTCTAAGTAATTACATATATTATCTTTGTTTATAGCTCTATAATCACAGCAAGATGAATAATAATTTACTTATGGAGCAGCTCATCTATAACGGCGATGAGTCTGCTCCTACAACAATCAGTATCTACTCTTATACAACATCTGGAGTAGACCATAAAGTTGTTTCTACAGACAATCATGATAAAATACAACTAGACCCATCCACAAAACATTGGATAAAAGTAGATGGACTTAGTGATACAGATATTATCAAAAAGATTGCTGATAAGTTTAACCTAAACTTCCTACTAACTCAGGATATTTTAAACATTAACCACCCTACAAAAATTGAAGAGTATGATGATTTTATTATTACTCTATTAAAATATTTTGTCAAGGATATTGATGCTGATTATCAGCCCTTACAAATTACTAGTGTATTGGGACCTAATTATCTGATCACCTTTTCTGAGCTTAAACTTCCATTTATGGATAAGATAATTGAAGCTCTAGAGCAAGACACCCTACGCATACGTCAACGAAACATCGATTATCTTTTAAGTGTTGTTACTAATGGAATTATAACCAATCATATTAGGACTATAACAGACGTAAATGATAGACTTGACGATATTGAAGAACTCATCCTAACAAACAAAGGATATGAAAATCTAGGGGCAGAAATACAAAAAAGCAGAAAACAATATATACAAGTAAAAAAAGCTGTACTACCACTAAAAGAGCAGTACGGTAGAATTTTAAGAGCGAATACCCTCTTAATAAGGCACGAAAACAAAGCCTTCTTTAACGATGTAAATGATCATTTACAGTATGTATTACAAAGTATAGAGCTCAGTAGAGAAACTCTCTCTTCACTTGCTGATTTGTATATATCGACCAATGATTTAAAAATGAATGATATCATGAAAAGGTTAACCGTAGTATCCACTATTTTTATCCCTTTAACCTTTTTAGTTGGTGTATGGGGTATGAATTTCGAATCTATGCCAGAGCTTAACTTAAAGTATGGATATGCTATTGCATGGGGAATAATGATATTATTGGGGATTATTGTGTATATTTATTTCAAAATCAAGAAGTGGTATTAACCTTATAAAATAAAATCAGTCATGAAAACTATTAAAGAGCTTTATCGTATTGGTACTGGCCCTTCCAGTAGTCACACTATGGGCCCTAGAAAAGCAGCGGAGTTATTCTTAGAAAAACATCCTTCTGCAGTCCGTTTCAAGGTAATTTTGTATGGAAGTTTGGCTGCAACAGGAAAAGGACATATGACAGACATTGCCATACTAGACACACTTCAACCTAAAGGAGAAGTAGAACTAGAATGGGTTCCTGAAATATTCTTGCCATATCACCCTAATGGCATGACATTTATTGCCTATGATAAAAATGGGAAAGAGATGGACCAATGGACTATTTACAGTGTTGGAGGGGGTGCATTAGAAGAAGAAGGAGATGATTCGCATGTTGAGACGAAAGATGTGTATTTCATGAAAAACATGACTGAAATTCTTAATTGGTGTGAGAAAACAGGAAAATCATACTGGGAGTATGTACAAGAGTGCGAAGATTCTGATATTTGGGACTATCTAGCAGAAGTATGGAAAACAATGCAAGATGCAATTCATAGAGGGCTAAATGAAGAAGGAGTGTTGCCTGGTCCTCTTAACATTAGAAGAAAAGCAGCAACTTACAATATCAAAGCAACTGGATATACGCGCTCTCTTAAATCTAGAGGGCTTGTATTTTCATACGCGTTGGCTGTTAGTGAAGAAAATGCATCTGGTGGAGAAATTGTTACAGCTCCTACCTGCGGTTCATGTGGGGTTATGCCTGCCGTACTTTACTACTTACAACAAACAAGAGATTTTAGTGACATCAGAATATTAAGAGCTCTTGCTACAGCTGGACTTATTGGAAATATTGTAAAACACAACGCCTCAATATCTGGTGCAGAAGTAGGGTGTCAGGGAGAAGTAGGTGTAGCCTGTGCTATGGCTGCTGGAGCTGCCAATCAACTATTCGGTGGAAGTCCTGCACAAATAGAGTATGCTGCAGAAATGGGACTAGAGCATCATTTAGGAATGACTTGCGATCCTGTATGTGGATTAGTACAAATACCTTGTATAGAGCGTAATGCCTATGCAGCAGTTAGAGCTTTAGATTCAAATATCTACTCTACCTTTACTGATGGCAAACACAGAGTATCGTTCGACAGAGTTGTAAAAGTCATGAAACAAACAGGACACGATTTACCTTCTCTATATAAAGAAACTAGCCAAGGAGGTTTGGCCAAGGATTATGAGCAAATGTAAATAATAAAAAAGAGCAATATTAATATTGCTCTTTTTTTAATTGCCTATCTTTAAAAAGGCTCCTTTTTTATCAAACAAGACAGATACATCACTCTGTAACTCTAAATTGTACTCACTTTTAGATTGTTCTATTTGAGTAATTACATCACCTTTAAAATGTTTTGCTATATAGCTCAATATAGTAGGTGGTATTAACGCATCCGGTACTTTATCTTCTTTAAAGTCTATTATATACCAATTACCTCTTGAGCCAAAGACTACCTCATATTTATTTTCGAGTGTCACTACATAAGCTTTAGATTCAAGCTTTGTTACATATAATTCAACCTTAGTAATTTTATACTCTTTAAGCTTTGTATCTAATAGATTAATCGCTTCTTTAGGCAATTGTTCTTTTGTTATTACATCTCCTGCAAATAGAGGAAAGCAGATAAATAGTAAAATGACTGATATAAAATTTCTCATTCGTTAATCTGTTTTAGGTTAATAATGAGACTAATATAATCATTTATTCATTTTATCTAGCTGCTCTTTCATATTTTTCTCATACTCTTTATATTGCTTTTTAGTCAATATACTTTTCAATCCTACCTCATATTTTTGCACTTCTTCATTAAGCTTACCTATTCTATATTGTTTATGCAACATTGGAGTAGCAGCCCAATTACACTCTAGTTGGTTCTTTACAACTCTATTATCTGTTTGTTTAGAGTTCTGCCTTCCTCTTCTACCTTGATTGTTTTTTCTATTGAAAGTCCTTACACTAGCCTGATTTGCTACTATCAGCTCTTTATTCAAAGCCAATAACTTTACTCTCTGAGCCTCGTCAAGAGCATATGTTTTAACCATTACATCTGTCATGTAATTAACTCTTTTTTCAAGACGTTCGGTTCTATTGCTGTTACGATTAACAGAGTTCTTTCCTCCTTTTTGAGGTCTTTGTGCATAGATACCAACAGTAGAAGTTAAAACTAACACTAAAATTAAAACTATTTTTTTCATAACTATATATATTGTTGTTTATACCTATTAGATACCTTAAAAGACAAAAGGTTTAATTACCTAATAAAAAAGGTGAGTAGAAATAATCTTTCTACCCACCTTTTATATATCTTAAATAAGCACTGCTTATTTCTCTTCAGAGGTTTCTTCTTCAACTTCTTCTTCTTCTGCTGCTAAAAAATCAGTAATACCATTTTCAATAAGAAGATTGTACCAAGATACTAGTTTTTTAATATCACTAGCATAAACTCTATCACGATCAAAATCAGGTAAAATATCACCCAAAAAGTCTTGTAGCTTATTTAAAGAGGCTTTTTTCGCATTAAAATCTGCAGTAGCACCTTCAAATCGAGTCTTCATTTTGTCAAGAACTTCAGCTAATGGTACTTCAGAATCGTTCGTATATATTGCAATGTCCCCTAGCGATACAATGCTATCAGTAGCATACGCAGGTATACGTTTTTTGTCAGTAGAAATAGTTTCAACAATAAGCATGTTCTTTCCTTGTGATACAAGCTTATATAATCCTGGTTTTCCAGATATTGATAAAATAGTTTTTAGCATAACAATTTTTTAATTTATGTGTGCCTACAAAAATAACACACCATTACGAGAGTAACAACGATAAAATAAAGAGTTTTTCAACAGTTAGGCATTTATTTTAGTTTATATCTAAATCTTCTAACAACTTATAAACCTGAGGTAGTAATAAAGACTCTCCATCATTCTCTATTAAATAATCAACATGTTTAATTTTTTTGGATTCAGGATATTGAGCTTTAATTCTTTGCTCAATCAAATTTCTAGTAGAAGCGTCTCTTTTTATAGCTCTTTCTATTCTAACATCTAACGGAGCATAAACCAATACAGAAACATCAACAGCATCAATAAAATTTGCTTCTATTAAGATAGCACACTCCATTACGACTAGTGGATAGTCTTCATGCATTTTAACCCAAGCTATAAAGTCTTCTTTAACTACTGGGTGCACAATATTGTTGATTAGAGTGGCATTTTCATTACTTGCAAATAGGAAATTAGCCAATACTTTTTTATTTAGCTCTCCACCTATATATACCTCTTCTCCTAATAACTCAATTAACTTGCGTTTTATATCAGGCGATTGTTTCATCAACACCTTTGCCCTATCGTCTGTCAGATAGGAAGGAATCCCCATTGTGCTTAATATTTTGGTTACCATGCTTTTTCCACTTGCAATACCACCTGTTATACCAAGCTTAATCATTTGTCTAATCTTTTTAATTTTCTTTCAATAAGAAAATCAACATTCTTATGAGAAATTCGTATTCTTTTTGCCTCTACAGGA
>JASLCG010000032.1 GCA_030151885.1 Bacteroides sp. | reverse complement strand
CCAGGATTCGAACCTGGGACCCCCTGCTCCCAAAGCAGGTGCGCTAACCGGACTGCGCTACACCCCGATAAATATGTTTAGCGTTTGTGTTTCTTTTCTAAAGCGTTGCAAAGGTAAGCACTTATTTTGATTATACAAATTCTGTGAGCACTTTTTTGCATAAAAAGTTGATTTTACATTTTCAAATAGAACTCTTTTGTAAGATTTATGTAGTCTTCACTATACTTATGACGCTCTAGTTCAATGAGTAGCATCTCTTCTTTAAGATTTCTAGGTTTTGGCGAAAAAAATAGAACAATTCTCTTCGATTTTGCTCCTGGTGTTGTAATGATGGTTACTTTTCGGATTAAGTGCAACGACTCATCAGCACAAATAGCCTGAAAGCGATCAGTAGCATCAGTAGGAATAATAACACCCAATATACCATCTTCTGTAAGCAGCCCCCTACTCTTTCCAATTAAATCTTCAAAGCTTAAAGTATCTGTATGTCGTGCCTGTGTCCTATTGGCAGAGGGAGATTTTAAAGCATTCACAAAATATGGAGGGTTCGAAACAATTAAATCAAACTTTGTAGTGCTCTCGAATGTTTTATAGTCAGATTCAAGAACCGTTATATCATTTGGCCATGGAGAACGTACTACATTTTCTGTAGCTTGAAGTGCCGCATCAGTATCTAGTTCTAGGGCTGTAATGTGTGTATTTGTAGCAGCCTGTCTAGCACGTTGGGCAAGCATTAAGGCTATAAGTCCCGTCCCAGTACCTACGTCTAGCACAGCCGTAGCACTATCTAACGGGGCCAATGCCCCTAATAGTACGCCATCTGTACCCACCTTCATGGCGCATTTATTATGCCAGACGGTAAACTGTTTGAATTTAAAATAAGGAGTTGCCATATTGTCCGATAATTTTAGAATTATGGCAAAAGTAGGTACTTTTACGGACTTTATCGCACTATAAATAGATTTGGCACTCTATTTGTTAAGTAAATAACTCAAAGCATCCTTTTAATAATACAAAAGAATAGCTTAATTTTGCAGGCGTTTGCCCTAAAACAAATCAGGACTAAACAAAAACTAGCTAACAATATGGATAATATATATTTTAAAGAGATGGAAGAGTCGAACAACAATTTTTCATTGATTGCAGATTTCGAAGGAAATGAAGAGCAAATGATGGACATTGAGGTTGAAAATGTGATTCCAGTATTACCCTTGCGTAATATGGTTCTTTTCCCAGGTGTCTTCCTACCCGTTTCTGTAGGTAGAGCATCTTCTCTAAAATTAGTAAATGAAGCCGATAATAAACAAAAGTATATAGCTGTAGTTTGTCAAAAAGAGTCTCAAGTAGATTCTCCTAAATTTGAAGACCTACACACTACTGGATGTGTCGCAAAGATAGTACGTACTATTGAGATGCCAGACCGTACCCTAACTGTTATTTTACAGGGTGTACGTCGTATGGAGCTAGAAAGTATTGTCGAAGAGGTTCCTTATCTTCAGGGTCATGTAACTCTTCTTGATGAAGAGCTGATGAATAAAGAAGATCAAGAGAACCAAGCTCTCATTGAGTCTTGTAAAGAGCTAACAGTTCGCTATATCAAGACATCCGAAGAGATTAATCCAGAATCTGCTTTTGCAATTAAGAACATCAATAACCATATGTTCTTAATTAACTTTATATGTACCAATTTACCTTTTACAGTAAATGAAAAGGTAAATCTGTTAAAAATTGAATCGCTTAGAAAACGTGCAAACAGACTCTTAACGATTTTAAACCGTGAAGTACAGCTGGCCGAAATTAAAGCTAGCATTAAAATGCGTACTCGCGAAGATATAGATCAGCAGCAAAAAGAGTATTTCTTGCAGCAACAGATTAAGACTATTCAAAATGAATTGGGTAGTAGTAGTCAAGAGCAAGAGATATTAGAGCTACGCGAAAAAGGTAAAAAAATGAAATGGGGCGAAGATGTAGCTGCCATTTTCAATAAAGAGTTAGATAAATTGGAGCGTACCCATACGCAATCTCCAGATTATAGCATACAACTCAACTACATTCAAAATATGTTAAGCCTACCATGGGGCATCTATACAAAAGATAATCATAACCTAGATAGTGCAGAGCGTACATTGAATAAAGACCATTACGGACTAGAGAAAGTAAAAGAGCGTATCTTAGAACATCTAGCTGTATTGAAGTTGAAGAAAGACATGAAGTCGCCTATCATCTGTCTTTATGGCCCTCCTGGAGTTGGTAAAACCTCTTTAGGACGTTCTATTGCTGATGCACTAAAGCGTAAATACATTCGTATGTCTTTGGGGGGTGTGCACGATGAAGCAGAAATCCGTGGACACCGTCGTACCTATATTGGTGCAATGCCAGGACGTATTGTTAAGAGCTTAATAAAAGCTGGCTCTTCAAATCCTGTCTTTATACTAGACGAGATTGATAAGATGACCTCTTCTGTACAAGGAGACCCATCGTCTGCTATGTTAGAGGTGCTAGATCCTGAGCAAAATACGACATTCCACGATAATTACTTAGATATAGATTACGACTTATCGAACGTAATGTTTATTGCAACAGCAAATAACATTAATGCTATTCCTGAACCACTATTAGACCGTATGGAGCTGATAGAGGTGAGTGGCTATATTACTGAAGAGAAGGTGGAGATCTGTAAACGACACCTATTACCAAAAGCTCTTGAAGCTAATGGTTTAAGTAAAGGCGATGTAAAACTACCGAAAAGAACGCTTGAGGCAATTATAGAAGATTATACCCGCGAAAGTGGTGTGCGTGGAGCAGAGAAGGTTATTAATAAAATACTTCGTAAACTGGCTCGTAAGTTTGCTACTGATGGCGAAGTGGTTCCTGTAGAGGTGAAACCAACCGACTTAAAAGAGTTACTTGGTGCTGCATACTTTACGAGAGATACTTATCAAGGAAATGAATATGCTGGTGTAGTTACTGGATTGGCATGGACTGCCGTTGGTGGGGAAATTCTATTTATAGAAACTAGTTTAAGCCCAGGAAAAGGGGGTAAATTAACTCTTACTGGTAACTTAGGTGATGTTATGAAAGAGTCGGCTATGCTGGCGCTTGAGTACATTAAGGCACATGCACACGAGTTAAACATCAAACAAGAGGTGTTTGACAACTGGAACATTCACATTCATGTACCCGAAGGTGCTATTCCTAAAGATGGCCCATCGGCAGGTATTACAATGGCTACGTCAATTGCTTCGGCACTTACACAACGTAAGGTAAAAGCAAACATTGCCATGACTGGAGAGATTACTCTTCGTGGACGTGTGCTTCCTGTGGGTGGTATTAAAGAAAAAATACTTGCTGCAAAACGTGCAGGCATTAAAGAGATTATTCTTTCTAAAGAAAATCAAAAAAACATCGAAGAAGTCCAAGATATCTATCTAAAAGGGCTAACTTTCCACTATGTAAGTGATATTAAAGAGGTGCTAAGCATCGCACTTACAGAGCAAAAAGTTAAGAACGCTATTGATCTTAACAAAGTTATAGAAGACAATAAAAAAAACGAGAAGAAATAAAACATGACTTTTGATCTACAATTTACCGACCCTAAAAGTAATGCCCGTGCTGGATTAATTACAACAGACCACGGACAGATACAGACTCCTATATTTATGCCTGTGGGCACTGTAGGAAGTGTAAAAGGTGTTCAAGCTAGAGATTTAAAAGAAGATATTAAAGCACAAATTATCTTAGGTAATACTTATCACCTCTATCTCCGTCCGGGGATGGAGGTGCTTGAGCGTGCTGGTGGACTTCATAAATTTAATAGTTTTGACCGACCAATGCTTACCGATAGTGGTGGTTTTCAAGTATTCTCGTTAGCAGGTATCCGTAAGTTATCTGAAGAGGGTGCAGAGTTCCGTTCGCACATTGACGGCAGCAAACACTTCTTTACGCCAGAAAAGGTGATGGATATAGAGCGTACCATTGGTGCCGACATCATGATGGCATTTGACGAGTGCCCTCCTGGTACAGCTACATACCAATATGCTAAAGACTCTATGGGGCTAACACACCGTTGGTTAGACCGCTGTATCAAAAGATTCAATGAAACAGAGCCTAAATACGGATATAATCAGTCATTATTCCCTATCGTTCAAGGTTGTGTGTACCCAGATTTACGCAAACAATCGGCAGAGTACATCGCTTCTAAAGAGGCAGATGGTAATGCCATTGGAGGGCTTGCTGTGGGCGAACCTGTAGAGAAAATGTACGAAATGATTGAGCTTGTTAATGGTATCTTGCCAAAAGAGAAGCCTCGCTACTTAATGGGTGTAGGTACGCCTGTTAACATTCTAGAGGGTATAGAACGTGGTGTAGATATGTTCGACTGTGTTATGCCTACGCGTAATGGACGTAATGGTATGCTGTTTACAAAAGATGGTATTATAAATATGAAAAACAAGAAGTGGGAGTTTGATTTCTCACCTATTGAAGTAAATGGTGCCTCTTTTGTTGACACTTTATATACAAAAGCTTACCTTCGTCATCTATTCCATGCAAAAGAGTTATTGGCTATGGAGATAGCTTCGCTACATAACTTAGCCTTTTATTTGTGGCTAGTAGGTGAAGCTCGTCAACACATTATAGCGGGTGATTTTTCATCGTGGAAGTCCGTGATGGTTAAACGACTATCAACAAGACTCTAAGAAATTTCCAGTATGAGAAAACTTATATCCAAGATAGATTGGTATATTATTAAAAAATTCCTGGGAACCTACTTCTTTGCGATTACACTTGTAATCTCTATTGCAGTGGTTTTTGACTATACAGAGAAGATGGACCGTTTCATGAACAATAATGCGCCATGGGATGCTGTCGTCTTTGATTATTACCTCAACTTTATACCCTACTTTGCCAATTTATTTAGTGCATTGTTCGTGTTTATTGCGGTAATTTTCTTTACCTCCAAACTCGCCGAGAATTCCGAAATTATTGCAATGCTATCCACCGGAATGAGCTTTCAGCGGCTTATGAAGCCCTATATGATCTCTGCTGGTGTTATTGCTCTATCTACTTTTGTGTTAGGTGGATACATCATTCCCAAAGGTAGCGCATCTAGGTTAGAGTTTGAGAATCAATATTATAAGAAGCGAAAAGCCTCTAGTGCACGTAATATTCAGCTCCAGATATCCGATGGGGTTATTGTGTACATAGACCGTTATTCTGACTACAATAAAACAGGATACCGTTTTATGATGGATACATTTGAAGGAAAAGAGCTGGTATCTCACCTTACAGCCAGAAGTATTCAATACGATACAACTACTGTAAATAGATGGACCATCCGTGACTACAGCGTTCGTGAATTTGAAGGATTAAAAGAAAAAATCTATAAAGGAGAGAAAATGGATACGACTCTAGTTATGGATCCATCTGATTTCTTATCGTTTAAAAATCGACAAGAGATGATGACCAATCCAGAACTTAAAGAGTACATTGCCAAACAGAAGAAAAGAGGATTTGCAAATGTAAAAGAGTTCGAAATTGAATACCATAAGCGTATTGCGATGTCGTTTGCAGCCTTTATTCTTACCATTATTGGAGCTTCACTATCGTCTAAAAAAACGAAGCGAGGCATGGGGCTACATTTGGGAATTGGCTTGGCACTGAGTTTCTCTTACATTCTATTCCAAACTATTTCGGGTACTTTCGCTATTTCAGGAGGAGCATCTCCTATGATGGCCATGTGGTTCCCAAATATTGTTTACATTTTTATAGCCTATTACCTGTACCGAAAAGCTCCTAGATAAGCCTTAGAGGCCTTATAGTGTCCTTCAGCTTGTTCTATATGGAGATTTATACTAAATTTGAGACAATTTGTGCATAACACAAATTCATTTATATAAACTTAAACAGATAATCATGGCTGGTTATATATCAGATGACAAAAAGAAAGTGACAACTCATCGCTTGGCTGAAATGAAGCAGCACGGCGATAAAATTTCAATGCTAACTTCGTACGACTATACAATGGCAAGTATTGTAGATCGTGCTGGTATGGATATTATTCTTGTTGGCGACTCTGCATCGAACGTAATGGCTGGTAATGCAACTACCCTACCTATTACATTAGATGAAATGATTTACCACGGTAAATGTGTTACCCGTGCGGCTCAACGTGCCTTTGTTGTCGTTGACATGCCTTTTGGTTCGTACCAAGGTAATCCACAATTAGGACTTGCTTCGGCAGTAAGAATCATGAAAGAGACAAATGCCGATGGTGTAAAGCTAGAGGGAGGCGAAGAGATTATTGACACAATTAGAGCAATATTAACTGCTGGTATTCCAATTATGGGACACCTTGGATTAATGCCACAATCTATCAACAAATATGGCAACTACGGTGTTAGAGCTAAAGAGGGTGCAGAAGCAGATCAGCTACTAAAAGATGCACATCTATTGGAAGATGCTGGATGTTTTGCGTTAGTATTAGAGAAAATACCTGCAGAATTGGCTGCTCGTGTAGCTAGCGAACTAACTATTCCTGTTATTGGAATTGGTGCTGGAGGTAAAGTAGATGGTCAAGTTCTTGTGGCACAAGATATGCTAGG
>JASLCG010000026.1 GCA_030151885.1 Bacteroides sp. | reverse complement strand
TACCGCATCTCATAACAACTTATCCAAAACTTCTGATCCAACTTACAACCCTCTTCATAAGATTTATACATTTGTTCACGCCCCTCTGTTGATGTTTTATTAGCATAAAACTCGCAAGCTTCTCTAATTTTAATTACAGAATCGGCATGTTCGACACCAGCATAAGTATTTATCCATTTAATGAATGGATTATTTTGTTTAATATGGTTTTGAAAAATGTGAATGCCTAACTGTTGATAGACTATAAAACAGGGTAGTATACCCGCAATTGCTATTTCAACACTAGAAGATTGTGCTAGGTTTTCATTAAAATTAATGAAAGATAGGCATGTTTTAGTTGGCCTTATTTCTTCTAGCTTAAAATTTTCTATATAACTTTTATGTAGTTCTTTCTCTTGCTCCATATTCTCTTCCACAAAAGTTTCAAAATAAGTTTTTAACTTTTGATTATCAATACGCTTAGCTAACTTAGCTAGTACCTTTGTGAAAGAGTTAATATACAATGCATCTTGCTGAATATAAAAAATAAACTTCTCATACTCTAGCTTGCCAGATATGATTTCTCGTATAAAAGGTAATTCTTTGGTGTTATTATAGATATCAATATACTTATCCCAACAATTTTCAACCCATTTATTTTCAATGTGATACATAGGCATTATTTCTTATATGCACATATAGCAACATAATCTCCTTTATCATATCCTGGAATAGGCTCTTCTACAGAGTCGTCTGAATATACAGGGTGTGTTGTTAAAGTCTGATAGAAGGATAAATCTTGAAATCCTATTTTCTCTATTACAGCTATCTTTTCTTGTGTTGTTCTCCAATTAGCTTGTTCAACTAACTCTATAGGATAGGGGTTTCGAGGAAAGACATCTTTAAGAAGTGTATTATTCCAACTTTTTACGGATTTAGCTAGATTATACAATAAGCCATAGCCACTCTCTTTAGGAATATCAATAATTATAATCTTTCCTCCTTTATTTAGTGCTTCATAGCTATTTCTTATCGCTTTTTCTAAGTCTGTAATATAGCCTGGACAGCCATTATATAGTATCGTATCATATTTTTTATTAGCATAATCATATTCTTCTGCTGTATTAATATCTACATTAATACCTCTTTTAGATGCTATTTTAGCCATATCTTTAGATGGTTCTAGTCCATTTTCTATAATTATTCCGTACTCATCTTTAAGGATAGATTCGAATAATCCACTACCACAGCCTACAGAAAATATATTTTGACAATTTTCGAGAGTTTTAGCTACGAGTTTAACTTCAGACATTAATACATTAGTATTGGTTAAGAACCAACTATCGTATTTTTCGGCATATTGATCAAAGCTTTTTTTCATGTTTTTAAAATAAAAAAGCCGTTTCATATGGATTATGAAACGGCTTATATTAATAAGTTATACAATTTATTTAATATGTGTCTAATCGTTCCGTTTTCCTACGATGTCATAATAACATATCAGGTTCAAGGGTATAATCTCAGTTCCAGCACTTAGGAACACCCCTAACAGATGTAACAAAGATAGACAAATAAATTAGAAAGCTTATAAATTACGATTAAATAAATAATGAAACAGATTTATTAGTAGTGATAGTGATGTAAGCATTAAACCTATCATAACAACACCAGTCCACTCTGCTTTGGACCAAGCTAAGCCTGCAAGAAAAGTTCCTAATGCTCCACCAATGAAGTAGCAAGTCATAAAAATTGTATTCATTCTATTTAAAGCTTTAGGTCGTAAGATAAAAATGCTAGTTTGGTTACCTAGCTGTATGCACTGCATTCCGATATCAAGTAGAATGATTCCTAGTATAATTCCTAAATATGTATCTTGGTATTTGTACATAATAATCCAAGCAGTAATCATAAGAAGTACACCTATAAAGTTTATTCTAAAAAGCCCGATTTGTTTTACATACTTACCCAGCCAGCTTGCAGACAAAGCTCCAACTATTCCACAAAGACCTAACAATCCTACAGTAGAACCTCCTGCATAAAAAGGAGCCTGTGCCATTTTAAAAGCTAACATTGCCCATAGAGCTAAAAAAGAGCCAAAAGCTAATCCTGATTTAGTTGCAGCTAACATTAATTTAGGTTCCTCTTTAATTATAGAGAGGAGTGAATTCATTAATTCTTTATACTTACCTCTAAAATTAATGGTAGTAGATGGAAAGTGGTAATATATTAATGTGCAGAAAAGTAGCATAATTATTGCTGCTAGGTAAAACATACTTCTCCAACCTAAAAGTGAGCCAATAAGTCCACTAATAACTCTTGATGACAGGATTCCAATGAGTAGTCCAGAAACCACTATTCCAATGTTTTTTCCTTTATTTTCAGGAGTTGAGTATTGAGAGACTAATGGAATAAATATTTGTGGAGTTACGGAGCTAAATCCCATAATTAAAGATGCAAAGAGTATAATGTATATATTGTTGGAGAGGGCAATGACTAGTAGAGATACAGTTATAATAGAAAAGTTGATTAATATTATTTTTCTTCTATTAAACATATCCCCCAATGGAATGATAAAGAATAGACCTAAAGCATACCCAATTTGTGCAGACATTGTGATTCCATTTACTAGTACTTCTGATATATTGAACTCAAGCTTAATCATTTCTAGTAGAGGCTGGCTATAGTAAATATTAGCAACAGAAAAGGCTGTACTAAAGGTTATTAGTAGTAAAAGTGTTTTAGGTATTCCTTTATTATCTTTTAGCTCTATTCTCATTTTTAATTCTATTTCTTACAAAGAAAAGAATTTATATTATTAATTATACAATGTATTCTGATATTATAAATTGTTCTTTTATACAGTTGTAATTAGACTATTTGTCACTTAAAAGACTTATTAAATATCAAATTATAATCATAAAAGCTATAAAACTTATACTTTGTTTGTTTAAGAGTGATTAATTTTTATAAATTAGCAGTTTTTACAAATGACAAAATGTTAAAACAATAGTTCAGTTATGAAGAAATTAACGACAAATCAGTTTCTAATTGTCAGTTTAATGCTATTCTCATTATTCTTTGGCTCTGGAAATTTAATATTCCCTCCTATGGCGGGTAAAATGGCGGGTGAATCCATGTTAACCACAATGATTTATTTCTCGATTACAGCTATTTTATTGCCACTTCTAGGAGTAATAGCTGTAGCTAAAGCCGATGGTCTAGAAAAACTTTCTAGACGTGTAAGTCCTTGGTTCGCTATTGTTTTTACTATTGTTATTTATATGTCGATAGGTCCCGCTATGGGAGTACCTAGAGCAGGAAGTACCCCTTTCGAAATGGTTATTGCTCCAAATATATCCGATCCATCTACTTCAAGATGGGCATTGTTCTTATATACATTTGTTTTTTTTGGAGCCACTTTTTTCATAAGTCTTAATCCGAAAAAAATGGCAGAGACGGTTGGGAAATTCTTAACTCCAGGGATTATCATCCTTATGATTATCTTATTTGTAGCCTCTTTTTTTAATCCAATAGGCGAGTATAGCCCTGCCATAGGTACTTATGCAGAGAATCCACGGGTGCAAGGATTTCTTGATGGATATATGACTATGGATACAATGGGAGCATTAAACTTTGGTTTAGTTATAGCTATGGTTATTCGCTCTTTTGGCATAACAGATAAAAATAGCATTGCAAGTTCTACAATAAAGGCGGGTATTTTTGCAGGTTTACTGCTTATGATTATTTATTTTATGTTGGCTCACTTAGGAGCTCAAAGCACTGCACTACATCCAAACACAACGAATGGAGCACAAATTTTATCTATTACCTCAAATCATGTTTTAGGTACGTATGGAGCCTATTTAATGGGAGCTATGTTTACACTAGCATGTTTAACTACAAGTGTTGGGTTGATAGTATCGTGTAGTCAATATTTCTCAACTTATACTAAAAAAGTACCTTATAAAGGTTGGGTTGCGTTATGGACTTTAATAAGTTTAGTGTTAGCAAATGTAGGTTTGGATACAATTTTAAAATATAATAAACCGCTACTTACAGCATTTTATCCGATAGCTATTGTGTTGATTCTACTTTGCCTTGTAGATAGTATTATTACCCACAAGGGACTAGTTTATAAAATGACAATATATAGTACTGGTGTTGTGTGTATTATAGATGCATTGCAAGAGTTGAATATATCTATTCCTGTGTTAACTAGTCTTATAAATAAACTACCGTTTAATGACTTGAGTTTGAATTGGGTAGTTCCATCAATAGCTTGTTTTAGTTTATCTATGTTGATTGGTCTTGTATTGAAGCGAAGAGTAAGTCAGGTTGTATAAACATACGAAAAATGGGTATCGATTTTAATCGATACCCATTTTATTATTTGTTATTTAAACTTCAGCAATAAGTTTGCTTAAAGATTCTTTGGCATCACCGAGCATCAAAAGAGTGTTTTTAGATTTGTATAGTGGATTGTCCACACCTGCATATCCAGGTTTAGTATCAAAATTACAGATTATTATGCGCTTAGCTTTATCCACATTAAGTACGGGCATTCCATAGATTGGAGTACCTTCTGCCTCTCTTGCCGCAGGATTAATCACATCATTTGCTCCGATAACAATTACTAAATCTGTTTTAGTAAAGTCATCATTAATCTGTTCCATTTCGTATAATTCATCATACGGAACATTTGCTTCAGCTAGTAGCACATTCATGTGTCCAGGCATTCTACCTGCTACAGGGTGGATCGCAAATCTTACTTTTGCTCCTTTTGCTGTAAGTTGGTCTGCAAGTTGCTTAACTTGATGTTGTGCTTGAGCAAGCGCCATACCATAGCCAGGAATAATTATAATGTTTTTTGCAACACTAATTATATTGGTATTGTTGCTATGTTTGGTCTCTATCTCATCTTTATGTGTTTTGTTTTGTGATATAGATTGTTTAATAGGTTGCCTTGCAGAGGTTTTACCCAATAGAATATCCATAAGGCTTCTATTCATAGCTCTACACATAATTTGTGTCAGTAGCAAACCAGAGGCTCCTACTATTCCACCAACAGCAACCAAAAGAATATCGTTTATAGCCATACCTGCAATTGCTCCTGCCACACCACTTAAAGAGTTTAAAAGAGATATGGTAATTGGCATATCTGCACCTCCAACACGAATAGAGAAAAAATAGCCAAATAAGCCACTAAATACGATGGTAATGCCAAGAAGTGCTAAGTATTTCATATAGCTACTTTGATCGAATATCATGAGCATAAAAGTCATTATATCGACTCCTGTAAATAGGATATAAAGAGCTGGTAAAGCTGCTATTATAATACAGGTTATTGTTATTAATTGGTGGTTACTAAATATAACGGGTTTTTGTGGCAATATTTTATGTAGTTTACCAGCTGCAACTAAACTCCCAATTAAGGTAACCATACCAATAATAACCGCAAGAAGTGCTGTGCATATTGCAAATGTTGGATAATCGGAAGCTGGGGGATTAATAAAGGTAAGTGCCCCCACTATGGCAGAAGCTGCACCACCAATACCATTGAGCAATGCTACCATTTGTGGCATCTCTATCATTTTGACCTTTTTGGCCATGTATAAGCCTATAATTAAACCAATAGCTATAAATAGATAAATACTTGTAATGGTTAAAATATTATAGTAAAGTAGTGTAACAATTACACCAACAAAAACTCCCAGCGCACTTAATCTGTTTCCTAAAACTGCTGTTTTAACTTTACTCATCATAGATATACCTAGTAATATAAGTATAGAGAGTACAGCACATATTATATAGTAAAATATAGCACTCATTGTTTATCCTCCTTCTTTTTCTTTTTAGGATTAAACATATTTAGCATACGGTCTGTAACAGAGAAACCTCCTACAACATTGATTGTAGCTAAAACAACAGCAATACCAGCTATGAACATAAGAAAGTAGCTTTGTTCTATAGCGAAAGCGCCTACTGCAACGATAGCTCCTAGTATGGTTATACCAGATAGAGCGTTCATGCCAGACATTAATGGAGTATGTAAAAGGCTAGGGACTTTTTTTATCACTAGATACCCCAATACTGTGGCTATTATAAAGATTATAATTAAGAATATTGGATTCATAACCGTCTAAATTTAAAAGGAGTAAGTTCTTTACTTCAGTGAAGAACTTACTCTCTATAATAGATTAACTTAAATTCATTGCCTCTTTTGCACCAGCATGTACAATCTTTTTATCGTGTGTAACTAATGCTGACTGTATGATTTCATCATCGAAATCTAGTACTATTTTGTTTTCTTTAGTCATGAATTTGACGAGATTATAGACATTCTGAGCAAACATCCATGTAGAACTAGTAGGCAACATTCCAGGAATATTCTTAATGCCAATTAGAGTAACACCATGTTTTACTCCAGTTTCTCCAGGAGGAGTTAATGGACAGTTACCGCCTTGGTCAATAGAAATATCTACAATAACTGCACCATTTTTCATGCTTTTTACCATATCTTCGGTAATAAGAGTGGGTGCTATTTTACCAGGTACTAATGCACTACAGAATACAATATCTACTTCTTTAATAATTTCTTTCAGATTTTCTCTCTCTTTAGCAAGCCACTCTTCAGATAATTTATTTGCATATCCTCCTTTTGCTATTGCTAGATCGGCAGGAACTCCAGTTTCTACAACTTTAGCTCCTAAACTAGTTGCTTGCTCGGCAGCAGCAGGACGTATATCAGCAGCATAGGTAATAGCTCCTAATCTTCTTGCTGTAGCTAAGGCTTGAAGTCCGGCTACACCTACACCAAGAACAAGAACTTTAGCTGGTTGTATTGCTCCTACAGCTGTAAACATTTGTGGCATAAATTTAGGCAAGTGGTTTGCTGCCATTAAGATGCCTTTATATCCTGCACAAGTACTCATTGATGTTAAGGCATCCATGTTTTGCGCTCTAGAAATTCTTGGTATGCCATCAAGTGTAATACTGATAATACCATTTTTGGCTAACATTTTTACCATATCATGATTTACAGGAGATGCTGGATGGATAAAAGTAATTAGATACTGACCATTATGCATCATGTCTGCTTCATGTTTGTTATATTCTTTGTTAAATAGAGGCTCTTTAACTTTTAGAATAAGTTCGGCTTTATCATATAAGTCTTGAGCTTTTTCAATAATTTGAGCACCAGCAGCTTTGTAGTCTTCATCATGATAAAAAGAACCATCTCCAGCTGATTTTTCTACTAAAACAGTTGCACCATCTGCAATGAATTTTTTAACTGTCTCAGGACTTGAAGCGACACGAGCTTCCCCTGGCATAATTTCTTTTGGAATTCCAATGATCATAATTTAAGTGTTTTTATGTATTAATAATAGGTTAATAAAAAGTGTGTATTTCTTATTTATGTATTGTTTTTTCAATCCATTTGTAAATGTCTTCTAATACGGTGGGGGCTATTGTTTCATCAATTGTAGCATACTCCATTGGGTGGCCTGTATTAGAAGTTTGAAAAAGATGATTAAGGTTTGGAAATATTTTGCTAGTAAGCAATCCTCTGTTCTCCAAACATTTTTTTATGTTGTTGATATTTGTTTTTGCTTCAACTTGCTGATCTAACTCCCCATTAACTGCATACACAGGAATTTGAATTCTCTTTATGTCATCGCATGGATTATACTTAATGAAATGAATACTCCACGGTGCAGTTAAGAACTGGATAATAGGTTTAGTTGATGTATCAGTAGCTCTATTGACCAAAAGTAAATTTTCAATATGTTTTGTATTGATATTGTCTATTGGAGTGTTATATATATAGTCAACTGTATTATTTATTTTATCTTTCATTTCGTCTGGAGCATCTCGATTAAGTTGAAATTTGATAATTTCTTTGCCTGTAATAGTTGGCGCAGCCATTGTAACTATATAATCTAAATGTTTATGACTTGTAGCTAACTGTATAGCCAGCATTCCACCTTCACTATGACCTATAACTCCTATTTTATCTTTGTCTACAAAATATTGTTTTGATAAGAAATTTAGAGCAGCTTCTGCATCTTCAAGTAAATCGGCTGAGGTTGCATTTATAAGTTTTCCTTCAGATTTACCGACTCCTCGTTTATCATACCTAAGGACAGCAAAACCTTTATTCGTAAAATAATCGGCAATTACAGCAAATGGTTTATGTCCTAATATAGATTCATTTCTATCCATTGGCCCACTTCCTGCTATTAGTAATATGGCGGGTATTTTTTTAATATTATTATTTTTAGGAACAGTTAATGTACCATATAGAGTTATACCATTTGTTCTATTTGAAAAGCTCACTTCACTTTCCTTATAAGGGTAAGGTGGGGTAGGTGTTTGAGGTTTTATATTACTTATTGATGTTATTTCCTTATCATTCATTCTGCTAAAATTGATTGGTTTAATCAATCCGCTTTGTTTGAATGTAGCAGCTAGTGTTGTGGAATTTTTTATTTCGCCACGTATTTCTAATCCAAGTTTATTTGCAAGAATAGTTATTGAATCCCCCTTGATTGTAACACTCTGCATTGGTATGCCATAAGCCATTTGATTAGGGCTATCCATGGTTCCAATCCATTGTTGTTGATGCTGCTTAATATGAATAATTAGATCAAGTTTACTGGTGTCAGATATTATTAGCGTGCCTTTCCAACTACCTGTAAAAATCTGGGCATTAATACTTGAAGTGGTAATTATTAATAAGAGTATTGTATATAGTACTGTTTTTTTCATAGTGTGTTGATTTAATATTCTATATATAGTTCTAAAAGGTATTCAAAAAACACATCGTCTCCACCTGCATTTCTTACAGCTTTTTTCCAAGCTCTACTATTAAACCTCACTGTGTTTTTATAACTATCTTGATATTCTGCTTCTCCATAATTATTAATAACTATTCGTGCCCAGGTATTGTAATCCTTAAATGAAAGGTTGCCAAAAGCATCTCTTTTGATATTGAATTTAGGAGTGTCAACACTTTGATTGTTAATTATTTTATACTTATTAGTCCATAAGAAACGGTCCTCGTCAGAAACCATATCTAAGTCTATTTGTATCTTATCGCCTGTATTTGAACTTATAATAACTTGATCAAAGATATTGACATCAAAAGTTTCTTGATAATTTTTTTTGTCATTTAGAAAATAAGTTAATGATGAGAAAAGGCTCTGTTTAAATTCAGTATCATTAGCAGAGATTTTAAGAACTTTCTTAATAAAATCACTTTTATAGGTAATCTTATTATTGTTGCTGTCGGAAAATATGAGATCATTAAAAATGTTTTT
Source organism: Bacteroides sp. (assembly GCA_030151885.1). Classification (GTDB taxonomy): domain Bacteria; phylum Bacteroidota; class Bacteroidia; order Bacteroidales; family Bacteroidaceae; genus Bacteroides_E. Next base: position 2,772 of record JASLCG010000026.1, on the reverse strand, counting down.
TTCTAATTTTCTTTTTACACCGCTTTGAGTGGAGTTTTGTTTATTATATAGCTCTTGTTGGTTATTTAGATTTTGTGAAGAGTTATTATATCGTTCTATCTTGTTTTTGTTGAGCTGAGAATAGCTATTACCTATTGTACAGCAAAGTATTAGTGAGAATAATAATATTCTTTTCATCTGGGTGTAATTTAAATTTTGTCCATAAACAAGGTAGCTAATTTCATAGTAATAAAGGAGCAACTTATTAGAATTTAGTTTACTTATGTTATTAAGCATATAAATTAAGCGTAATAACTAATTAACTTTTTATGTTAGTTACCACGCTTAATTTGTAGATTGTGTATTGTGGAAAAGGGAGTTTAGATTAAATGTTTAATCTAAACCTAATTATCTTGTTTCTTCTCGATGCTATTTATAAAGTAGTTAATTATTCTATAGTATAAATCATCACCTAGAATAGCATCTTCTATGGTATGGTCGATACTAGGATTATCATTTATTTCTATTATATATGCTTTGTTATTTATCATTTTAAGATCGACACCATATAGGCCTTTTCCTATTAATGCAGTTGCTTTTAATGCTGTCTTTAAAACTGCTTGTGGTACATTGTATATGGGAATTGCTTCGGTCATGCCACACTTGCTTTTACCAGAGTCTAGGTGTTGGTAAATTTGCCAGTGTCCTTTTGCCATAAAATACTTACATGCGTAAAGTGGCTCTCCATTTAATATACCTATCCTCCAATCATATTCTGTAGGGATATATTCTTGTGCTAGTATAATGGCCGATTTAGAGAATAAACTTTCAGTAGCATTGTTAAACTCATCTTCATTTGATACTTTTTTAACGCCATGTGAAAAAGATCCATCGGGAATTTTTAAGATAAAAGGGAAGCCTAGCTCTTCACCTATTTTTGTATAATCATTATTATTACTTTGAAACAATAGAGAAGATGATGGAGCTAATATTTTTTCTTTAGCTAATAATTCACTTAAGTACACTTTATTAGTGCACCTAATTATAGAGGTTGGGTCGTCAATAACTACTAATCCATTTTGCTGTGCTTTTTGAGCAAACTGATAAGTAAAATGATTTAGAGAGGTTGTGGCACGGATAAACAGAGCATCATACTCTAGAAGGTGCATACTGTCTTCTTCGGTAATAAGATCGACATTTACTCCCATTTTTCTTCCTATTTCAGAAAATTTAGAAATTGCTTTCTTATCGCTCGGTGGAAACTTTTCCTCAGGATCAATAAGTATAGCTAAGTTATATTTATAGGTTTTGGGTAGTTTTGGAGCTCTCCACACCTTTTTATTGAATTTATCAAGGGATGTTGCAAAGAGATCTTGTTGTTCTTCTGTTAGATTTAATATGCTAACAGTTTGTATGGATTCTATTTGATTTTTAGACTTGGTATTTAAAGAGACTTTTAAAATAGGTGCAGGGTAATGGTCAAAAATAAAACGAGCTATTTTCTCTAATCCCTTCTCTTTACAAATGCCAAAAAATATATAAAAAGACCATGCATCATCTGAAATGTTGTTTTTAACAATCCATTGGTGGTATAATTTTTGAAGGCTTTGGTCTAATCTAACGCCTGTTCCAGATTCTAACTTGTTAATAACATCTATACTAGGTAAAACACGTTGTCCACGTGCTTGTCCTAAAAGAGAGCAATAATAACCTTCCGAGTTGTAGGTGTAGTTATTACTTAAATTGATAATTAGATTGGCACTCTTACTTAGAGTTTTGTGCTTAAGATAGTCGGATACTGTTAAAAGACTATTTGTTTTGTAGTAAGGATTCCAATCATCAAGATTGTCAAGGAGGATTTGTACACTATTCATATATTACAATCATTTTAAAAAATATAATTGCATTGAATAAGGTAAATGGGATTATAATGCTTTTACTGCTCAATACAGTTTTTATACGTAGTAGTATAGTTCATAGATAGTCTGCATTTCTACCCTTATTAAATTGGGCTGCAAATTAAAACCTTTAAATTGAAATACGATGTTAAAAATCCTAATATTATTTATGTTTTGATGAATTAATGGATCTTTTATTTTACCACTAAATTTAAAGTGGTAATTGCTGTTCTTTGTTATCTTCAGTAGCTTGTGTTGAGGCTATATAAAGCTCGTCTATAAGGTGGTTGTTTGAGTTTATTGCTTGAGTCGCTAATTCGTCACATCTCTCATTTTGTGGGTGCCCATTATGTCCTTTTACCCAGTTAAATTTTACATTGTTATGTCTATCAATTGCAACTAGTAGTCGTTCCCATAGATCTGGATTGATAGCTTTTTCTTTTTTTGTTCTATACCAGTTTTTAGCTTTCCATTTTTTAGCCCATCCTTGTTCTATTGCATCTACTACATATTTAGAATCGGAAAATACATTTACATTTGCTTTTGTATTTATTGCTTCTAGGCCAGTAATAACAGCAAGTAACTCCATTCTATTATTGGTTGTTAATTCATAGCCTTGTGATAATTCTTTGATATGACCTTTCCAGTGTAGAATAACGCCATAACCTCCTTTGCCTGGATTTGGGTCGGCACCTCCATCGGTATATAAGTCAATTGTAGGAATATTTTGTTGTTTCATTTTATATCAGTTTGTAATAACAAAAGTAATAGCTTCTTATATACTTGTAAAATAAACCTTGCATTATTTACTTAGAAGGTTTAATCTGTTAGCAGTTTACTTGAAGTGGGTTGAGTTAAGCTGTTGTATTTTACATTAAATGCCCTTGCTAAAAAA
>JASLCG010000020.1 GCA_030151885.1 Bacteroides sp. | reverse complement strand
AACTAACACACCGTTTTTGTGTCAATCTCTCTCGATTGCGTTGCAAAGGTAGCTAATAATTTCATATTTGCAATAGTAATAATGTCTTTTTTTATGTATAAAATAGCACCTGTATTACTTGTCGCTGATATCTAATAAGATAGCTATAATTTATTTTATGATTATCTAGTAGCAATAAGAGTTTCTTGAAAAGTTGTTTAGATTTAACTACGCACAATTGTATATTGTGCGTTACTATGTTATTTTTGTATATAGAAAGATAAATGTATAATTAAAAGCTATTATAAATGAAAGAGACTAAAAAATTCATCTCTCCGGGTGCTTGGTTTTCGATGGAATACCCTAAATCATGGTTTGAATTTGAAGATGGAGAAGGATCCTTTTTATTCTACAATCCTGATGTTTGGGATGGAAATTTTAGAATATCAGCAGAAAGAGGTTACTCAGAAAGCTATGGAGAAGAGGTCTTAAAAGAGGAGGCTAGACATTACAAATCATATGAAAAAATAGATATGGTTTCTGGTAAAGCTCTCTTTGGATCTTCTATATTTAAGGAAGAGGAGAATGAGTATATCTCTTACCACTGGCTTTATGCTGTAAATGAGATGTTTTTTGAGTGTACATTTACAACCTTTACTAGCCAAAATGAACAAGTAGCTTTAGAGGTGTTGAATAGTATAGTTGTAAGAGATTTAGAAGGAAAGTATCCTTCTGAAGTAATACCTGTTCGCCTTTCGGAGGTTTATCGAATCAATAACGATTTTGAATGGGTTGTTGACTTTATAAAAGAAAAATATGCTGTTCCTTTTCAGGGAGAAGAACAAGATATTCAACTGCTTGATAAATTGAAGAATGATGACGTTATTGGAAAGAAGAAGCGAGAACAATGGCAAGCTGTTGGTATAACTTTAGCTGTAATTTTAGCAAATGAAGTAGAGGGGCTTGAATGGCATACTTTAATTGATGGTAATAGAGAAGATCCTGTTTTATGCTACAAATCAACTCAAAGCATTATTGATCCTATGAAGCTAGTATGGAGTAAAATAAAAGGTGGAGAAGAATTCTCTATTTTAAGTAGTTATAAAGAGGCTTTAGAGGTGTTGAGTGAAGAGGGAAAAAGAGATGTAGCTTTATAAAAAATATATGATTAGTTATTTACAAATAGAGAATTTAAATAAATCTTTTGGTGATTTAGTTCTATTCAATAATTTATCCTTGGGTATATCGCAAGGAGATAGAGTAGGGTTAATTGCTAAAAATGGTACGGGTAAAACTACACTTTTAAATATAATTGCTGGAAGAGAAGGTTATGAAAGTGGACGTATTGTATTTCGAAGAGATTTACGTGTAGGGTACTTAGAACAAGACCCCTCTTATCCAGAGGATTTATCGGTTATAGAAGCATGTTTCCATCATGGAAATGAAGTTGTAGAGCTTATAAAAGAGTATGAATTATGTATTCAGACTCCTGGAAATCCAGGGCTTGATGAGTTGTTGTCGAGAATGGATTTAGAAAATGCGTGGGATTATGAGCAACGTGCAAAGCAAATTTTGTCTCAGTTGAAAATTAATAATTTTCAGCAGAAGATTAAGGAATTATCTGGTGGTCAGCTTAAACGTGTGGCTTTGGCAAATACTTTAATAACGGAGCCTGATTTGCTAATCTTAGATGAGCCTACCAACCACCTAGATTTGGATATGACAGAGTGGCTTGAAGAGTTCTTGAAGAGAAGTAATATTACGTTGTTAATGGTAACGCATGATAGATACTTTCTGGATAGGGTCTGTTCTCAGATTATGGAAATTGATAATCAGCAGATGTATTCTTATAAAGGAAATTATAGTTACTATTTAGAGAAAAGACAAGAGCGTGTTGATGCTGCTGCTGCCGAGGTTTCAAAAGCAAATAATCTTTATCGTACAGAGTTAGAGTGGATGCGTAGAATGCCACAAGCACGTGGACACAAAGCTAAATATAGAGAAGATGCTTTTTATGATTTAGAAAAAGTAGCTAAAAGAAGAGTAGATAATAGCAATGTACAGTTAAATGTTGAGGCTTCTTATATTGGATCTAAAATATTTGAAGCAGAGCATCTTTACAAAAGTTTTGATGATTTAGTGATACTAGATGATTTCTCATATACATTTTCTCGCTATGAAAAAATGGGTATTGTAGGAAATAATGGTACGGGAAAATCTACATTCATTAAAATACTAATGGGAGAAGTTGCTCCAGATAAGGGAACTGTAGATATTGGTGAAACAGTTCGTTTTGGATATTACTCTCAAGATGGTTTAGAATTTGACGATCAAATGAAAGTATTAGATGTTGTAAGAGACATTGCAGAGGTTATAGACCTGGGTAATGGAAAGCAGTTAACAGCATCACAGTTTTTACAACACTTTTTATTTTCGCCCGAGACACAACATAGTTACGTTTATAAATTGAGTGGAGGAGAGCGTCGTAGATTATACTTGTGTACTATCTTAATGCAAAATCCAAACTTTTTAGTATTAGATGAGCCTACAAACGACTTAGATATCATAACATTAAACGTATTAGAAGATTATCTACAAAACTTTAAAGGTTGTGTTATTGTAATATCGCACGATAGGTACTTTATGGATAAAGTTGTAGATCATCTTATGGTATTTAATGGAGATGGTGATATTCGAGATTTTCCAGGAAATTATACTCAATACAGAGCTTGGAAAGAATTTAAGGAGGAAGAAGATAAGAAGAAAGAAAAAGAAAGTCAATCTAAAGAGAAAAAAGATACTCGTGTACGGTTAAACGAAAAACGTAAAATGAGTTATAAAGAGAAGCGAGAGTTTGAGACTTTAGAAGTTGAAATAGAGGAGCTAGAACAAGAAAAGAAAACTTTAGAAGCCGATCTTTGTAGTGGGGATCTCTCTGTGGAAGAATTAACCGAAAAGTCAAAAAGATTACCTATAATAGATGAGATGCTTGATGAAAAATCAATGAGATGGTTAGAGTTGAGTGAGATTGAAGAGTGATGCACTAATAATTATTCATAATAAAACATATAAAAGGTCGGGCTTTAAAATGGAGCCCGACCTTTTATATTTTATTGGTATTGACAATGCTTAATAGGGTGCTATATCGGCAATGTGCCTCGTCTTCTATGCGAAGGTTGTTCATTGCCGACTTACCTCATGTTAGTCGGCAACTAACCTCTGTCTTGTCGGCGATATACTTGAGGTAGGTTGCCGACAAGCAAATAGCTCATTGAAGTGGTAGATTTTGCTTATTGATGTGTTAAGTATCTAACAACTTCTAGATAGAAGAAATTCATATGTAGATTATAGATTCTAATTACTCAAACCTTTTACAAGAGTAGGTCTCTAAAAAGCTTTTAAGTGCCTCTTCATGATTTCCACGTACTAAAATATGGTGATTACCTAGTGGGTTTTTCAGGAAATAAGATACAGGATTCTTTTGTTTGAATAAAACTTCTGTTCTACTAGACCTCTCTATACTTGTATTGTCTAAAATAGATCCTGAAGAGACGAAAAATTCATCTAAACACTCCCCAGCACACTTAGCAATAGTGGCCTCTCCTAAAGGAACTATTCCTTGTATAGATACTGTCTTTTTACTAGCAAAGTGATCGCGAATAATATAATCTTGAACCTGACTTGTAGGTATGCTACAATGTCCAAGTATTAATTGGTTGTTATGAATGTCAATCGAATTAGGATTACACATATACCCTATCTGTCCCGTTAGGTTTTTAATAACTAAAAGTGTAAAGAGTGCTTGTAAATCTCCTTCACATCCAGCTATAATACCTTCATTATTTAATAAAGAGTTGGCCAGGCATCCAGTTACACCAATATCTTCTAGAGCTTTATAGCAGTTCATTGATAGGGCTGTAAACCCTTCTTCTTGACATAGGCGTTTAACGGCTTTATAAAAACGCATAGAGTTAAGAATTGCTGTATCGTTAACCCCTTTACATCCTAAAGCATTGTTTTTGAAAATCTCTACTTCCTCCTTTACATCATTAACTGTAACAGCTTCAAAATAGGTGTAAACTTTACTCATAGGAATGTTTGTAAAGTTTAATCCCCATCGTTGTTTCACTAGGTAGTAATCTACTCCACTAGATAGCAACCACGGAGATGGAGATCCTAATATGGCTATATGTTCATTTTTAAGCGTTTGTTGTGCTTTAAAATTTAGTGCAAGAGTATCAATTCTCTTTTTAATATAAGCAAAATCTCCATGTAAGATTTCATTTTTAATGCCTCTTTTACGGAGCCAAGTTGAAACTTCTAAGGCTGCTGGTAGGGAGTTTTGTAGGCCATCTGTTAATAAAATTATAGGTCGTGGTAAACGCTCTATATCTTTAATAATAAGGTGCTCAACTCCTCCTGTGGCTATAAATAAAATACTAAATAATTCGAATGGAACTTTATCTAATTCTGCGTGCGAGAAATAGTTTACTGAGTAATTAAGTTCAAGTTCATTAAGTAGTTCTTCATGAACTTGATGCTTTAGAGTTAGTTTATCTAACGAAGATGTATATGAGACTAGATTGATATTCATAGGATATTTTTTTCTAGTTTTATTAGAACGAAATAAGGTAAAAAAAGGCAATAAAGATATTTTATCGCGTTAATTATAATTAATAAAAACTTATCTATCCTTTTAATTTTTGACTAGCTTTGTAGAGCAAAAAGAAGAATATAAGTTTGCAATATGTTTAACGAAATAACATTACACTTTGTTTGAATTCGAATTAGCTCAGCGATTATATAAAGCCAAAAAAGGAGAGAAGCAAATCTCTAAACCAGCAGTTATTATAGCTATAGCAGGTATCTCTATAGGTTTGATAATTATGTTGTTAACTTTGGCTATTGTAATAGGTTTTAAAAGTAATATTAAAGAAAAAGTAACAGGTTTTACATCAGATATTATTTTGACCAACTATAATGCAGCGGCTAGTTTTGAGTCGCATCCAATTGCTACGTCCCAAAAAATGATTCAAGACATTGAACAGATTAAAGGAGTAGAACATATTCAGAGATATTCCACAAAAGTAGGCATGCTTAAAACAGACGATGCCTTTGAAGGTATTATTTTAAAAGGAATAGGTCAAGAATACGATACCAGCTTTTATAGTAAGGCTTTACTGGCAGGTAGGTTGCCTAATTTTAATGACACCACATCAACTAATGAAGTTATCATATCCAAAACTTTAGCAGATTTAATGGCTGTAAAGTTAGATGACAAAGTATTAACTTATTTTGCAGAAAACAAGGGTGTTAAAGCAAGGAGAGTAACTGTTGTAGGTATTTATCAAACTAATTTTTATGAGTATGATAAAATTTATATGATAACGGATTTGCATATGCTTACTAGATTAAATAAATGGAACGAAGATCAAAATAGTGGATTAGAGATTCGTTTAAAAGAGGGAGTAAATTTAGAAGATATGACTTATGAGTTATCTGACCAATACTCAGGGAAAACCGATAGGTATGATGAGCCATATATCGTATTAAATGTAGAGCAACTAAATGGAGCTCTTTTTGGTTGGTTAGAGTTATTGGATATGAATATATGGGTTATACTAGCTTTAATGATGCTTATCTCTGGTTTTACTGTAATATCAGGATTGCTCATTTTAATTCTAGAACGTACTCAAATGATTGGATTACTTAAAGGACTAGGAGCAACGAATGGTGCGATACGAAAAATATTTATCTATTTAGCCTCTTTTTTGATTATAAAAGGTCTGTTAATAGGTAATGCAATAGGACTTGGATTGTGTTTTTTACAGCAGCAATTTGGACTGATAAAACTAGATCCTATGGTTTATTATATTGATAGGGTGCCTATATCAATTAGTCTATGGTGGGTTCTGTTATTAAATTCTTCTGTGTTATTAATCTCTATTTTAATGTTAATAGGGCCATCTTATATCATATCTAAAATAAATCCAGCCACCTCAATGCGTTACGAATAGAGTTAATACCTTAGTATATCGCCCCTTCTTTTTCTAGGTGTTTTTAACTTAAAAAGAAATGTATAAACGGGTAAGGCTATGTTATAGTATAATATAGAAAAGTAGAATCTATGTTCATCTCCTAGTCTTTTTAAAACAAAATTAGTTGTACAAAACTGTAGTACCCAATGTAAAACTAGTGCTATAAAAACTACTAAACTCAGAATCCACTGATATGTAGCGATGGCTCCTAGTAATGTTATAAAACCTCCAATGTATAAAAATAGCCTAGAGCCTGTATCAAGCGAATTTGCATACTGTTGATACCCTTGAAATCTGCTTAAAGAGGTGAAATGGTATATCTTATCACTTTTCCACTCTTCCATTGTTTCTATAGGACTCTGTTTTACTACTGATTCTGGAGTAGATACGACAGATGTGTTTTGTGCTGTAGCACTTGAATTTATAAATATTTCGTCTTCTCCTCGTTGTAGGTTAAGCTGATTTACATACCCTTTTTGAGCAAAAAAAAGATCTTTTTGATATGCCATATTGCTACCAATACCTGTGTATGGAACACCTGCTTTGGCAAAACCCAAGTAGCGCATTGCCATAAGGATATGATCGTAGGCAACCATTCTATGAAACTTACTTTTTACCATTTCATACTTAGTATATCCTAAAATAATTTCATTATGGTCTGTAATCTCTTCAGTATATTCTTTGAGCCATTTGTTTGATGTTGGTGTGCAGTTTGGTTCAGTAAAGACTAATAAATCATACTTACTTGCTTTAATACCTATTGTTTGTGCCAGTTTTTTTCTACTGATAATTCGAGAGTCTTTTGTTGTATGACTACAGTATAAATTTTCGTGTTGTGATGCCATATACTCTAAATATTCGGCCGATCCATCATTAGAGTTCATATCTACTACTATAACCTCATAAGTATTGTAGTCTAAATTTAGTAAAATAGGTAAGTTTTTTTGTAGTTCACTGAGCTGGTTACCAGCACAAATTATAATCGATATTGGTGGAAAATCATTATTATAGATATTATTACCTCTCTTTTTTGAACGAAGACCTAATCTGATATAAAAGTATAAATAAAAAAACACTTGTATGATAAGGCATATAGCTAATATGCTGCATATAATAACAGTAGGTGTAGATAATAAGTTGAAACTATTAAAGGACATCGTTTATTGTATATTATAATGTTGTAACATGAATTACTATTGCAAATCTAATTATAAAAATTGATTATTTATAGTTGTTATGGTGGTATTTGGTTTTTGTAAGTATATGTTTATTTTGTGTAAGAATAAATAGTTGTTTTTTTAATTATAGGTAAGCTAATAGCCCCTTTCTACTAAATAATTGTTATTTTTGTGGGTCAAATACGATAAAGAATAAATTATGCTTATATATAACACTAGCTATCATTTAGCTGAAGATTTAGAAAAGAATTTTTTAATATGGATGAAAGAGGTACACATTCCTGAAACTAAGCAAGAGGGTACATTAAAAAATCCTAGATTATGTAAAATATTATCTCATCAGCAACCTGGAGATGTTTCTTATACTTTGCAATGGGAAGTAGAGGATTCTACAACCCTACATCGTTGGCATATTAAACATGGAGAAGTAGCAGCTAGTGAAATAAATAAAATATTCAATGAAAAAGTAATGTTTTTTCACACCTTGATGCGTGTAGAAGAATGATTATGAATGAACAAAAAGCGGAGAAAATTATATTAGGAATTGATCCTGGTACCACAATTATGGGTTATGGTGTGTTACGTGTAGTAGGAAATAAACCATCCTTAGATGCAATGGGGGTTATTGATTTAAGGAAATATCCAAATCACTATATGAAACTACGTCATATACATGAACGTGTGTATGGTCTAATAGATAGTTTTTTGCCTGATGAAGTGGCTATAGAGGCTCCTTTCTTTGGGAAAAATGTGCAATCTATGCTTAAACTAGGACGAGCACAAGGGGTGGCTATGGCAGTAGCCCTGAGCAGGGATATTCCTATAACAGAATATGCTCCTTTAAAAATTAAAATGGCTATTACTGGTTCAGGATCAGCCTCTAAAGAACAGGTAGCTGGTATGTTGCAGCGTATATTGAAAATACGTCAATCGGAAATGCCCGCATTCTTAGATGCAACAGATGGATTGGCTGCAGCTTATTGTCATTTTTTACAAGCGGGAAGACCTGCATTAACAAAAGGTTATTCTAGTTGGAAAGATTACATAACTAAAAATCCAAAGAAATTGGTTCGATGAGACGCCGTAGAAGAAAAAAAACTTTAACTAAGAAAAAAATATTCAAAACTTTAAGCTTACTTCTTATTGTAGGCTTAGGTTATCTTTGCACTAAAATAGATTGGACTACTCCTGACTATGATTATTTTAGTAATTTTCCTTTACCTAAAGATGATTATTGTGAATTAATTTATACTCCAGAAGTTTCTACTTTCTCTATTTGGGCACCAGACGCAGAAGAGGTTAGATTACTTCTTTATAGAGACGGTGAGAAGGGACATGCTTATAAAATGTTCGCTATGCATCAAAATAGAGAAACAGGAGTGTGGACTGTTGATATTAAACAAGACTTAGATGGTTTGTTTTATGCATTCAATGCTAAATATGATAAGCTTTGGAGAGGAGACAGCCCAGGACTCTTGGCTAGTGCTACAGGAGTAAATGGTAGGAGAGGTGCTGTATTGAATCCGAATAATATTAATCCTAAAGACTGGGATAGTGATAAAAACATAGAACTAGTAGCAGAAACAGATGCTATTTTATATGCTTTGCATGTACATGAGTTTTCTATAGGGGATAGGAGTATAGATGCTAGTCTGAGAGGTAGGTTTCTAGGAATTGTTCAAGAAGATACTTTGGCTACTGATTCTACTACTACTTTAAGACATCTTAAGAACTTAGGAGTGACACATGTGAGATTAATGCCGCCGGCAGACTTTATGGGGATAGATGAAACTAATTTAGATAAAGTTGAAGAGCATAATTGGGGCTTTAATACATTAAATTATAATGTGCCAGAGGGTAGTTATAGTACAAATCCATACGCTCCAGAAAAAAGAATCTTAGAATTTAAAGAGATGGTGCAGCAATTGCATAAATCTGGTATAGGTGTAATTATAGATGTATCGTATGCTATTGCTTATAATGTAGTACAAACAAACTTTGAACGCATTGTGCCTGGATATTTTTTTTATGCTAGTGATGAGAAAAGGAAAGGGTATAAGGAGTTTGATGCAGGACAGTATGCTTTAGCTTTAAATAGACCATTTGTACAGACGTTTATTGAGAAATCTTTGAAATTTTGGGTAGAGGAATATCATGTTGATGGTTTTAGTTTTCAAAATATTGACCTGTATAGGCCAGAGGTATTAGATGAGATTATTAAAAAGTTAAAACAACAACATCCACACCTGTTCGTGACAGGACAATACAGTGATTTTGCTACCCCAAAATCGGCAAGTAAATTAGACTCTATTCCGTTTCTAAGTGGTGAGTCAATGTATTTTGCAAATAAAGTAACTCCAGATAGTATTAAGTTAAACTCTTTTTTACTTCGAAAAAAATCAAATATAGAGTATTTGAAGCTTGGTATTGTTGGAGGAGTTCATCACGACTCTTTAGATACTTCTAAATTGAATGAAGAATTGATAGTTTATAATGCAGAACCATGGCAGTCGGTAAATAAGATATCTTCCTATAGAGATGAGGCTCTAATTGATTTTAGTATGGCGAATACAGATGATAAGGAAGAAAGAGACAGACTAAGTAAGTTGGCCTATACGTTATTATTAACTAGTCAAGGAATTCCAGAAATTTATGGGGGGAATGAGTTTTTACAATCTAAGAATGATACTTTAGTAAAACAGGGTAAAAAAACACCAAGATTAGACTGGAAGTTGAAGTATAGAAATAGTGATTTTTATAATTACGTAGAAAAGTTAATTAAACTTCGTAAAAAACATCCGGCATTTAGAATGAATAGTAAAGATAGTCTAAATCTTAATCTAGAGTTTTTACCCACTTCAAATCCTTCTTCTGTGGCGTATAGGCTAAAAGATAATGCTAATGGAGATGAGTGGGAAGATATAATTGTAGTACTTAATAGTAGTAAATCTTTGACAAGCCTAGATATTCCTGAAGGAAGATATATAGCGGTGTGTAGAGATGGTATTATACATGAGTTTGGACTAAACTATGTATATGGGCAGTTGTCTGTGAATCCGCAATCGGCTACAATTATTTATAGGTCGTCAAAAGATGTTATTGCTCCTCCTAGCAATTCGGGGTACCAATCTTCTAGCCCAACAAAACAGAAAATAGTTCCTAAGAATCAAGAGTTAATAAACCCATTACAGTTTCAATTTAATTTTTCTCCAGTGAAGAAAGAAAAAGACAGTGTAATAAAGGAGCTTAATGAAATAAAAATTGATAATTAGTTTGATAAAACTTCTGTAAAGATTGATATAATGGGGAGGTGATCACTAAATCCTCCTAAATACTGCATTCCATTATATGTACGGAAAGGTTTATATCCACCAAACTTCTTGTCTTCAATAAGCATAAAACTGGGTGATGTTATCTGAGCTTGGTCCATAGATGTGTAAAAAGAGGTGTTTAGGTCTAAAAGGTTATTACTAATAATGAGGTGATCTAATATACCCCATTCATTTTTGTACTTATAAGTTCCAAAATTCTTGTTTTTATATTTGTGTTCGAGTAGGTGCGTTAGATATCTCTTCTTTGTATTTAAATGAAGTAGGTTTTGTACACTTTTATTCTTAGGATAATCATTGAAATCTCCCATAATTATAATTTTACTATTGTGGTCTTCTTCATATAGTTCTTTAATCTGATCGATCAGTTTATTGATTACAAATATTCTATTGGGTTCTGATTTCTTTTTGCCTCCAAATCTAGAAGGTAAGTGTATTACAAATAGATTTAAGGTATCGTTAGATGCAGTTACCCCTTTTACCCATAAAATATCACGAGTATATCTGCCGTTAGCAAGTTTACCTAATTGAATATGTGTATCATTTAAAACTTTAAATCTGTAAGGTTGGTATAATAAGGCAACATCTATACCTCTAGTATCTTTAGAATTTGTTACAATATAATTATACTTTAGTTTTCTTAGAGGTGTATTTTGTACTAAATCTTTTATTACACGTTCATTTTCTACTTCACAAAGCCCAATAATAGCCGGAGGAGCCCACTGAGCCGAAGCTATTATACCTTTTGAAATATTATTAAGTTTTTGTTTATACCTATAGGTATTCCAGTGTTTTAAAGATTCTGGGAGAAAGTCGTAATCATTTTTAAGAGAGTCGTGCTCGCAGTCAAATAAGTTTTCTACATTCCAAAAAAGAATAGGAAATGGAAGCTTAACCTGTGCTTGTATTGTTAGAGTACATTGTAATATAGTATAAAGTACTATTAGTTTCAACTTCATAATTAAGGGGAGTAAGGTTAAAAAAATAAGACGAGCCTAAATTTAAGACTCGTCTTTATATCTACAAAGATATTTATTTTTTGTTAGGAATATGCTTTAAAACATCTACAAGATGATCCCAAAACATTTGAACTGTAGGAATCTCTAAACGCTCATCAGGAGAGTGTACACCACGCATTGTTGGTCCAAAAGAGACCATATCTAGATGAGGATATTTATCTAAGAATAGGCCACATTCTAATCCAGCATGAATGGCTTTAACAGCAGGTTCTTTCTTGAATAGTCTTACATAAGATTCTTTTGCAGCTTCTAAGATAGGAGAGTGAGTATTAGGTTTCCAACCAGGATAACCGTCTCCGAAGCTAACTTTTGCTCCACCTAATTCAAATGCAGCACGTACAGTATTTGCCATAGCATCTCTAGCAGATAAAATAGAGCTTCTTTGGCTTGTTTCTATACGTATAATGTTTCCTTCTTTCATTTTAATTGAAGCAAGGTTAGTAGAGGTTTCTACTAATCCAGGAATATCTTGACTCATAGCTTCTACTCCATGAGGAACAGCATATAGTGTCTTAATAAGACGATTTACAGTATCTCTGTCTATAGCTTTTTCGTGAGTAGATTCTGATTCTAGGATAAAATTCATGTTAGGTTCTATAACTCCTAACTCATCTTCAATTTCTTGGCTGAAAATATTAAAGTCTACACGGATATCATGTTTGTATTGGGCAGGTATTGCACAAACAGCCATTGCCTCACGTGCAATTGCATTTCTTAAGTTACCACCGTGTATAGAACATAGGTACATATCGTACTTTCTGTTTACTTTGTCTAAGAAACGGGTTAAGATTTTATTAGCATTACCTAGTCCTAGATGAATATCACCACCAGAGTGACCACCTTTTAAACCTTTAAAGTCTACTTTAAAGAAGAAGTAGTCTTTAGGTGCATCAATAAGATTGTATTTAAATTCAGCAACAGAGTCAATACCTCCAGAACAACCAATAAATAGTTCGCCTTCATCTTCTGAGTCTAAGTTTATAAGAATAGATCCAGACAAAAGATTATCACTTAAGTTAAATGCTCCTGTAAGGCCTGTCTCTTCATCTACTGTAAATAGACACTCAAGTGGACCATGTTCTAATGAATTATCAGCAAGAATTGCTAGCTCTGTAGCTACTCCAATACCATTATCAGCTCCTAATGTTGTTCCTTTAGCTTTTAGCCAGTCTCCCTCTACGATAGTTTCGATAGGGTCGTTTTCAAAATCATGTTTAACGTCATTGTTTTTCTCACAAACCATATCGACATGAGATTGAAGAATAACTACATCATGATTTTCGTATCCTGGTGTAGCCTCTTTATAGATAACAATATTACCTATTTTATCTTGTTTGTATTTTAAATTGTGTTTTTTAGCAAAATCTATAATGTATGCCAAAATTTTTTCTTCTTTTTTAGAAGGACGAGGTACTTGGCATATTTCATGAAAGTAATGAAAAAGACCAGCTGGTTTTAAATCTGTTATATTCATATTTGTTTGATTTGTTAATATTCTTTGTTCTAAGATAATGAAATCTAGATAATTTAGTTTACTAATTATGGTTAAATAGGACTATTATGTAAGCTATTTTTGTTTTTTTTACATCGATTATGTATTGCTTACCTTACAAAGTCCTATATTTGTATAATACGTAAAAATTAAAGGAATGTTCAAAACAATACTTATTGCGATAGCAATAATAGCTGTAGCTTTAGTCTTATTAGGCTTGAAAATGCTACTTTTAAAGGATGGAAAGTTTCCTAATACGCACGTTAGTGGAAATCCTAAGATGAAAGAATGTGGTGTAGGCTGTGCTCAGTCTCAAGATAGAAACTCCAGAAAAGTAAATAAATACGAAGAGTTTCTTAAGGCACAAGAAGATTAATTATACAGAAATACAATTTAAAACACGATAAACATATATTAAAAGATAATCCTATGAAACTTAGATTTAGTTACCTTTTAAAAATGACTTTCTTTGCTTTTGCAACTGTCGCTTTATTCACTCAATGTAAAGGTGAGGGGTCAAATACATCAAATACTAATAATTCGGAAAACACAACTGCTGTAGCTGGTAATTTTGCTTATAAAATTGCTTATGTAGAGATGGACTCTCTATTGATGAACTATGATTATTGGAATGACATCAATGAAGCAATGATGAAGAAGCAAGAGGATATGTCTGCTACTGTAAATCAAAAAATACGTGATTTTGAAAATGATTATAAAGATTTTCAGCGTAAAATAGAGAATAATGCATTCTTAAGTCGTGAGCGTGCAGAACAAGAGCAAAAACGCTTATATAAGAAGCAACAAGATATTGAAGCACTACAAGCTAAATTAAGTCAAGAATTAGCATCAGAAGCTCAAAAGAATGATTTAGAAATTCGTGATGCTATTAACTCTTTCATTCAAGAGTATAATAAGACTAAAGGATTTAACTTAATTATAAGTAATACTGGTAACAGCAATTTATTATATGCTGATAAAGGTCTTGATATAACAAGTGAGATTGTTGAAGGGTTAAATGCTCGTTACATTGCTCCTAAAAAATAAAAATATAAAATTATAGTTTATAAAGCGAAGGTACTTTTGGAAAAGTATCTTCGCTTTTTTTTATTGTGAAAAGAGATAAGAGGTTATAAAAAAAGCTTTAGATATTTATCTAAAGCTTTATAATATATTATGTAGAGTACCTTTTACTTCTGTGAGGTAAAGTATTTTAAGAACTGTGTTCTTTCAAAGTAATTAATACCTCTTAAATCTTTAGTACTAAGCTTTCCTTTGAATTGATTGATGTTATCAAATCCTTTTTTCTTCATCCATGCTACTAAGAAATTAAGCATCTCCATAATGTGTTTGTCTGATTTTTTATAAATCACGCTACAAATTTCTAAAGCAGAAGCTCCTGCTAATAACATTTTTACGGTATCTTCTGGTGCATGAAGACCTCCAGAGGCTGCTAGGCTGACCTTGTTGTTAGATCCTGCAGCAAAACCAATCCATCTAAGGGTGTTTGAAAATTCACTAGAATGGCTTAATACAGGACCAGATGAATGTGTCATTTTTTCGATATCAATATCTGGCTGATAGAATCTATTAAATAAGACTATACCGTCTGCACCGTTAGCATAAAGCTGGTCGATTAGCTTTATAGGGTTAGTAAAATTATTTCCAAGTTTCATTATGACTGGTATACTAACGGTCTCTTTTATATGTTTTAGGATATTTATATGACTTTGTTCGAAGCTACCATAGTCGTAATCTAAATTTATTTGGTGAGCAAGTATATTTATTTCTAATGCATCAGCCCCAGCTTCTTGGATACTTTTTGCAAAGGTTATCCATTCTGCATCATGATAGCAGTTAATACTGGCTATAATAGGAATTTGACAAATAGCTTTACTCTTTTTAATGAGTTCTAAGTATTCAGATAGTTTGTGTTGCTGAACATAAGCTTTTAAATAGTCTTCTCCTTCTCCAAACATATCTGTAGTTTCTTCTAGCATTTTACTAGTTTCAATTAGAATTTGCTCTTCAAATAAAGATTTTAAGACTACTGCTCCAGCTCCAGCATCTGCAAGTTTTTTGATTTTTTCGGGTGTAGTAGTTAAACCTGAACTACTAATAATTATTGGGTTTTCAAGCTCTAATCCCGCAAAATTTGTTCTTAAGTCTATCATGATATATAGTAGATTTAATATGTTTTTCGTTTATATGCTAATGTAAGCTATTTTGAAGATATTAATAAACTCTTTGACCAAATATTTTACTGCCAACACGTATTAATGTACTTCCATTTTCTATTGCTATTTCATAATCGTCAGACATGCCGATGGAAAGTTCTTTAAATAACTCATCATTAGGAAAGTATGTCTCTTTAACTTCATCAAAAAAATGGCTTAAAGACTTGAACTCTTCATTAATTTCTTTTTGATTATCAGTATTTGTAGCCATTCCCATTAGCCCTACAATTTGGATGTTGGTGTATTTCTGCCACTCTTTTGAAGCTAATAAGGCTTTACACTCGTTGAATGTAAAGCCATATTTAGTATCTTCTTCTGCTATATGTACTTGAAGCAAACAAGGTATAACTCTATTAACCTTTTTAGCCTCTTTATTAATATTTCTAAGAAGTCTAGCACTAT
The DNA here is from genome assembly GCA_030151885.1 of Bacteroides sp. Lineage (GTDB taxonomy): Bacteria > Bacteroidota > Bacteroidia > Bacteroidales > Bacteroidaceae > Bacteroides_E. The sequence goes on along the minus strand of JASLCG010000020.1, from coordinate 413 downwards.
CGACACTATGAATAAGATGTATAAATGGTGCGATATACTTTATTTTATTAGTTTGTAAGTGTCCAATAAAATGCCATTCAATATCTTTGGGAAGCTCTTCGTGCTTTTTAGTTAACTCTTGAGCTTTACTTTCACCAAAGATTCGTTGTCCTGCATTGTAGGCTTCTATTATATCTTCATTCGGGTGAAATTTAGACACAGCTATTAATCTAACACTACTAGGAATTGAATTATTAATCTCTTTGATATTTTCAGCAATACTCATTGTTTTATTTATTCTTCAGTTACTACTTCTGGTTGATCACTACTATATGGATAAACGTCCATGATTGGAGTTTCAGAAACAGCTGTTATTTGATAGTCTGCCATTGTTCCCTCCATGCCTTTATCTAATTTTTTAATAGCATCTCTTA
>JASLCG010000007.1 GCA_030151885.1 Bacteroides sp. | reverse complement strand
AACAAGATAGCCCCTTCGTCTAGCTTATCAACAAGCGCATCATTCCATAAACTAGATGCACCACGTTTAGATTCATAGTCCATATCTCCAGATTTAGATGTATAAAGCTCTTTCGTAATAAAGTTATAAGTAGCATAATAATAAGCTCTCTCATCCATTCCTAAACCTGCTAAGGTCGATTGTAAACCAGCGATCGGAGGCTCCAGATAGTCTCTCCACAATTTCCCTGAAAGATTATTAATATTGACATTACCTGGAGTTATTTGCTGCAATATAGTAGCAGTATAATCTATAGAATTTTCGGACTGTATGCTAAACTCTGTAGCTACAATTTTATTTCTTAAATTAATAGCCTCTCTTACCATTCTCCAAGAGCTTCTGGCAGGGTATAATAAAGGATATCGAGTATATAAAAGATAAGCACGTATCTCTTTATAATCCTTTTGCATATTAAAATAAAGTACAGCTTGATAAAGTAACATCTGCACCCTATGATTTTGGAATGGAACAGTCTTTCCTCTTAAAGTAAACTCATCAGCTTTACCAGATTTCATCTCTATTAGAGCTGTTAAATCTCCTTGCAAATAGTCTAAACGCCCTTGAATACCTAATGCCTCACAAATATATGAGGGTTCTAAAACAGCATCAGATTTATTAATCTTAACTCCATCTTGTTCAAAAATAGTGTTTACAACCTTATCAATATGATTAAAATGTTTTAAACAATCGTCAAAGAACTCTTTTTCTAACTTAGGATTATCTAAGTCTGGACATGAAGCTAACTCTATGGCATATTTTTTAAATACCTTCTGCATACTTTCAATATAATCCACAGGTTTATCTGCATAAATCCATTCATCTAAAAAATGGTTGGCAATACTACCTAATAAAAGAGGACGAGGATTGTTTATAGGCTGTAAACGTGATAGTATATAATTATATGGATGAGGGCCATATGGTCTATAACACTCTGCAAGAGCACTAATATCTATTAAATAATCTGGTTCTAGTACAATTATTTGAGGCTGAAGAATTCCATCCTTTGTACGTACATCTAATAAATTTAACTGTGCATGCCTCCACAGTATTTTATCAATATCTTTAAACTCTTCATTATACTCCTTGATATTATATTGGACTTTCAAAATTTCTTCTGATAATCCATCCGTAGGAATTACATATAAATAATCCTCATCTGCATACTGGAAGCACACTCTTATCTGGGTTGAATACTTCCGTCCTAATCCCGAAGTTATTTGATAAGTATGGTCGTATTTAGGTAATAAAGCAAAGATATTATCTGGAATTTCCTCTCCATATATTTTTTTAATAAAAAATGCTATTGTCTTTGCATCTCTTAAAAAACTATCTGAATTTGGTTTTGATTCAAGATTCATCACACTATTTGCAGTTAACCTTAATGTGTGCAACCTCTGTTGCTCTATATATAGAAGGTCAAACTTATCAGCAATAAAACTTATGCGTGCTGATAAGTCTGTCACCTGCAAATCAATCATATCCATTTCTCCTTTGCAAATACGCTCTAGTAATGCACGAAGAGATTTATATTTAAATAGTAGAGAAGATTCAGAATTGTTTATAATTTCATATAGCGCATCATAATACGCTATAAAAGGGGATTCACTCATAGTTATAATCTACATCATAATTTAATGAATAAGTTTATCTCTTATTCATTTGATTTTTAAAGTCTGTTAAGAATCCAATACCCATCCATTTTGCTAATGCTTGTCGGTTAGAACTCATAACAAAACGTCTTTGATCAAATTCATTTTGGATATTACCTAACTCAACAAATAAAGCTACAGGATAAGTATTCTTTATAACATACAAGTTACGAGTACTAACAGTTCCTGTAAATCCTCTATTGGGCTGATGTTCGTTATATTTCGAATTGAATACATTTTTCATTGTTTCTGCCAATTCTGCACCAAGTGGATTTAAACCATAGTGATAAAAGAACACATCAATTTGTTTCTTTTTCACACGGCTATCTAGATGAAGAAAAATAGCTCTACAATATTTGAAGTTCTTTTTATCAGTAGCATACAACTGATTTATTTTATCTGTACGCTGCTTTAATCTACTTAACTGCGATAACGGTATTGCATCTCCCATACAAGTTTCTCGCTTACTATTTGACAAGATTCTATCATCACGAATACCATCTTTAGCATCTTGAATAATAATACGCACAGTTGCTCCTTTTATCATAAGCTCTTTAGCCAGTCTTAATGCAATATCATAAGCATACTCATCCTCATGAAGATGATGTACGCCCATCTTGCCAATAGCACCGGGATCTGGGCCTCCATGACCACTCACTACATAAAAGCATGCATCTTTAAGTTCCTCAGACTCTATCTTAAAAGTCTGCTTTTGAGGCCCAAATAGAGGTTCCGTTATAGTTTTTCCTATAATAGTACTTTTTTCTATCGGAGTCTGCTTATCCGCAGTTTTACCACTACCACTAGTAGTCGTGTTGTTTTTGGCTGTATTTGTTTTTTTTGCAGGTATTTTATAGTAAAATCCTAATTTTAAAACTTTTGCGCTTCCCAGTTGCTTTTTATTAAGCTCAACAAATTCGCCATAATATTCAACTCCTCTATTATTACGCAGTAAAAACTCGTAAATGCCTTCTCCTTTTTTAGGCATATCGCGAGTTATTTTTTGAGAAAAAACATTTAAAGAAAATGGTATATATAAAATAAATATACAAACCACACGTATAAAACGGGTATTTAGTTTATATTTCATATTTTGCAGGTCTATTTTAAGAATATTATAAATCAAAAATACATTAAATTATTTACATTTGTCAATAAATGTATCTTAATACTATATATAAATATTTAATTGTTAATTATGAAAAAGGAAACAAATAAAGCGACTATATGTGTTCAAGGTGGCTGGCAACCAAAGAAAGGTGAACCTAGAGTTTTACCAATCTATCAAAGTACAACATTCAAATACGATACCAGCGAACAGATGGGCCGCTTATTTGACCTTGAGGAAAGTGGATACTTCTATTCAAGATTACAAAACCCAACAACAGATGCTGTTGCTGCTAAAATAGCCGCTCTGGAAGGTGGTATTGGTGCGATGCTAACATCAAGTGGCCAAGCTGCAAACTTTTTTGCCATATTTAATATTTGTAACGCAGGAGATCACTTTATATCTTCCTCATCTATATACGGTGGAACATACAATTTGTTCGCTGTAACATTAAAAAAACTAGGTATTGAAGTAACATTCGTTAACCCAAACGATAGTGTAAACGAAATTTCAAAAGCTTTTAAACCAAATACAAAGGCATTATTCGGTGAAACTGTATCTAACCCTACATTAGAAGTACTTGACATTGAAAAGTTTGCTAAAATTGCGCATCAGCATGGAGTACCTCTTATTGTAGACAATACATTTCCAACCCCAATTAACTGCCAACCTTTTAAATGGGGAGCAGATATAATTGTCCATTCAACTACAAAATACATGGACGGACATGCTACTTCAATAGGAGGTTGTATTGTAGATAGTGGTAACTTTGAATGGGATAAGTATGCAGATAAATATCCTGGTTTATGTAGCCCTGATGAGTCTTACCATGGACTAACCTATACCACATCTTTTGGAAAAATGGCCTACCTAACCAAAGCTACTGTACAATTGATGCGCGATTTGGGAAGTACTCAAAGCCCACAAAATGCATTTTTATTAAATTTAGGTCTTGAAACATTACATTTAAGAATGCCTCAACACTGTAAAAATGCACTTAAAGTAGCTAATTTTTTAAATACTGAAGATAGAATAGCATGGGTAAACTACTGCGATCTTAAAGACAATCCATACTACTCATTAGCACAAAAATACATGCCTAATGGATCTTCTGGTGTAATTTCTTTTGGAATTAAAGGAGGTAGGGAACAATCCATTAAATTTATGGACGCGCTAGACCTTATAGCTATCGTGACACACGTAGCAGATGCTAGAACCTGTATCTTACATCCAGCGAGTCATACACATAGACAGCTATCTGATGAACAACTTGCAGCTTCGGGCATTAAACCAGACTTAATTAGACTTTCTATCGGAATAGAGGATGCTGACGATATTATAAACGATATTAAACAGGCTTTAGAAAAGCTGTAATTAACACATAATAAAATTTGAAATGTAAAAGAGTTGAATAAAATACTATTCAACTCTTTTTTTGCTATCTTTACATTACAAAACACTTGATAACCTTATTGAACCGAACAATAGCAGTGCTTAGAGCATTCTATATTAGTATTCAATTTTAATAAATAACAATAATAAATAAGATTATAAACAATGAAAATCACTAAAGAGGCAGCTCTGAAATACCACTCAGAAGGAATGCCTGGCAAAATTGAAGTAGTCCCTACAAAACCTTATAGAACTCAAACAGACTTATCATTAGCATACTCTCCTGGCGTAGCAGAACCTTGCTTAGCAATACAAGAGAACCCTCTAGATGCATATAAATATACAATTAAAGGTAATCTAGTAGCTGTTATATCAAATGGAACAGCAGTATTAGGTCTTGGAGATATCGGTGCTTTAAGCGGAAAACCTGTTATGGAAGGAAAAGGACTCCTTTTCAAAATATATGCTGGTATTGACGTCTTCGATATTGAGCTTGATGAAACAGACCCTGATAAATTCATTGAGGCAGTAAAAGCTATAGCTCCAACCTTTGGAGGTATTAACCTAGAAGATATTAAAGCTCCTGAATGCTTTATTATTGAAGATAGACTAAAAAAGGAGTTGGATATTCCTGTTATGCATGACGACCAACACGGTACTGCTATTATCTCTAGTGCAGGTTTACTTAACGCACTTCAAGTAGCTAATAAAAAAATAGACGAAGTTAAGATTGTTGTAAATGGTGCAGGTGCCTCGGCTATTTCATGTACTAAACTATACATGACGCTTGGCGCTAAGAAAGAAAACATCATAATGCTCGATAGTAAAGGTGTTATTCATAAAGGTCGCACTGACTTAAATGAACAAAAGGCTTTCTTTGCAACTGATACTACAGATGCCAGAACACTAGCAGAAGCTATTAAAGGTGCAGATGTCTTCCTAGGATTATCTAGAGGGAATATAGTTAGCCAAGATATGATTAAAAGTATGGCTCCAAGCCCAATCGTGTTTGCATTGGCCAACCCTACTCCAGAAATCTCTTACGATGATGCTCTAGCTGCACGTGAAGATGTAATTATGGCTACAGGTAGAAGTGATTATCCTAATCAAATTAACAATGTGATAGGCTTCCCATATATTTTTAGAGGAGCTTTAGATACTCATGCTACAAGTATAAACGAAGAGATGAAAGTAGCAGCTGTATATGCAATTGCTAATTTGGCTAAGAAACCAGTACCAGAGCTAGTAAATAGAACTTATAGCGTACGCAACTTATCTTTTGGAAGAGAATACTTTATTCCAAAACCTGTCGATCCAAGACTTATTGTTGATGTTTCTACTGCTGTAGCAAAAGCTGCAATAGAGTCTGGGGTAGCTCGTAAAGAAATTGAAGACTGGGACAAATATAAAAATAGCCTACTAGAATTAATGGGCTATGAAAGCAAACTGACTCGTAAGTTTTACGATACTGCCAAACAAGAGATCCAAACAGTTGTATATGCAGAGGGAGAACATCCTAAAATGATTCTTGCTGCCGTAGAAGCTAAAGCAGAAGGCATTTGCAAGCCTATTCTTCTAGGAAACACAGATGAAATTAGACAACAAGCTCAAGAACTTGAAGTAGATCTTGATGGTATTGAAATTATAAATCACCGTGATGTAACTTCTGAAGAGCAACGTACTAAATATGCACAACTTTTAGCTAAAAAAAGAGCTAGAAATGGTGTTACATTAGACGAAGGACTTGATAAACTTTACAACCGTAACTACTTCGGTATGATGATGGTTGAAAACGGAGATGCTGATGCACTAATTACAGGTATATACTCAAAAGGAACAGAGTGTTTTAATGTAGCTAAAGAGGTTATTGGAATTAAATCCGAATACGATCATTTCTGCTCAATACACATCATTAATGGAAAGCGTGGCCCAATGTTTATAGCTGATACGTTAATAAATAGGCACCCCGATACAAATACACTAATTGATATAGCTAAGATCACAGCAGAAACTGTTAAACTGTTCAATTACGATCCAGTAATGGCTATGATTAGCTACTCAAACTTCGGAGCTGATGAAGTGGGAAGTCCTGCTTTAGTGCATTCTGCAGTGAATCATCTACACCAAAATAATCCAGAAATGGTTATTGATGGTGAAATGCAAATTAACTTTGCACTAGATAAAGATGCTCGCGACGAAAAGTATCCGTTTAATAAATTAAAAGGGAAAGATGTTAATACACTTATTTTCCCTAACTTAAGTTCAGCTAACTCATCTTATCAATTATTGAAATCTATGATGTGTGATGCTGAAATTATTGGACCAATTCAAATGGGACTAAACAAAGCTGTTCATTTTATTGATCATGAAAGCTCTGTTAGAGATATTGTAAACACAACAGCAGTTGCTGCAATTGATGCACAAGTTAAAAAAAGAAATAAATGAAAAAGAAGCCATTAAGTAACTTTCAGATAGTGTGCCTCATTTTAATGTGGGCAATACTATGTACTATTATTATTAGTGGTACACCACAGTTAACAGGACCAACTATCATATCGTTAGTAATGGCTACTTTATTAATCTTTATACCTATATATAAGTCTATAAATAGAAGAAAGAATAATAAATAAATTTATCGGATTTGATTTACCGAATAAACAGGTGAGTTATCGATAGATAACATTGCATTTATTAATTTAAAATGGGTGAAAGAAGCTATATTATCAACAGATATTATAGCTTCTTTTATTTTATCTTGTTCGAGTAATAGAGCCCGTTGCGTTCCTTTTAATAAAACTGAAGTAGGTGTATACCACTCTCCACCTCTAAGAAATATTAAATTAGAGAATGTTGTATCCGTTATTAGCCCATTTTGAGTTATAATGATTTCATCTGCTGTACAACATCTTTTTAAATTAACAAGAACATCTCTATTGGCATATTTAAAAGAATAATCTATATCAGTAGCCTCAACCATCTCAAAAGTTTTAAAACATTTAGGTAAGTAGTTATCAACACTTATATCTAATACCCCTGCCACGCTATAAAGGACTCTAACTTTGTAATATCCTAAAACAGGAAGTACTACTCCGTTCAACACTTTATTTAAAGAGATTGATGTTCCTCCAAAATATTCAAGTGTTCTATCTAAACGCTTTTGGTGATATCTCAAATTTTTAAGCACCCCATGCTCTAATGCGATAGATTCAATCCAATGGAACATAAATTTTATTAATTATTTCTTGATACTCGGCTTCACTACTACTGTTCTGAGTAATACCTCCCCCACTTTTATAAAGATATTTATCACCTTGTTTCTCTATGAATCTAATCAATACAAAACTATCTAGAACTTTTCCATCATATATTCCACAAATACCAGTATAATAACCTCTAGTATATCCTTCTACAGACTTTATAACATCAAAAGCTCTCTCTTTAGGAGCTCCAACAATAGAGCCAGCTGGTAATAGAGCTTTAAATAATGTTCCTAGTTTACCTTTAAAATCAGACTTCAAGTTACCAACTACCTCCGAGCTAACTTGATACAGATCTTTCTCGGTAGTTGTCAACCTATCAAGATACCTATACTTTGTTATCTCAACTTTATCTGCCACTACGGCCAGCTCTTCTTTAAGAACATTGACAGTTGCCCTATGCTCTCTCTCCTCCTTAGCATTATTTAGTACCAACTCCTTAGCATTAGGTAAATTTGCATCAATCGTCCCCTTCATCGGATAAGTTGAAATCTGTCCATCAACGGTTACTCGTACAAATATTTCGGGAGAACAACACACAAACATATCCTTTAACCATACCTTATACTTAGAATTAGCTTTTACATAAATATCTTTTAATGTACCATCAACTTTTAATGATGTCGGTTTAGTCAAGTTTATCACTTCAACATTTTGTTGTTGCATAAGAGAAATAGCTCGTTCAAAACGTTCTAAGTAATCTTCTTTTTCTAATTTAGTAGGAATAGGTTTTACACTGACCTCTTTATGAGAATCTACAAAAGATATAAAAGAATCATTATTAACATTAGGAAAATGATAAAGAACATTTGTATCTAGTTGATCTAAATCTTTAAGCGAATACAATAGTGGGCTTTGTTGTTCAAAATCAATAATAAAAAGGAAAGGTGTATGAGAATCTGTCCACTGATCCATCTGTTTATAACACTGATCAAGTTTCATTTTTCTATTTATTTTACGTATCTTACTTCGTTATTTGTCATTTACAGTTAGATTAGCTATCTTTTCGTAACTTATCTAAACTAGACTACCACAAATTTAAGAAAACTATAACATAATGCGATTATAATATGAAAAGAACCACTTTATTATTGTTATCAGGAGCATTAATTGGCTCGTGTACTATGAAAAAAGAGAGTAAAATTGAATACCCTACTACAGAAAAAGACAATACTGTAGACACCTATTTTGGTCATGAAGTAGCAGATCCATACCGCTGGCTGGAAGATGATAGATCTCCACAAACAGCTGCTTGGGTAGAGGCACAAAACAGAGTTACAAACAATTATCTTGAAGCAATTCCCTTTAGACAAGATTTACTAAAAAGACTTACAGAAGTGGCCAATTATGAGAAAATTGGTGCGCCGTTCAAAAAACATGGCAAATACTACTTTTTTAAGAATGATGGCCTACAAAATCAAAGTGTTTTATATGTTCAAGACTCTTTAGATGGAGAAGCACAAGTGTTTTTAGACCCTAACAAACTATCTGCCGATGGGACTGTGGCTCTAAAAGGAATTTTCTTCTCTAAGAATGGAGAGAAAATGGCTTATACCATTTCAAGAAGTGGATCGGACTGGACAGAAATATATGTCATGGACGTTGCAACTAAAGAATTAATGCAAGATCATATTAAATGGGCTAAATTTACAGGCGCATCATGGGAAAAAGATGGTTTCTATTATAGTGCATACGATACCCCAGAGGGTTCTGAATACTCTAGCAAAAACGAAGGACATAAAATTTACTATCATAAACTAGGTACACCACAGTCTGAAGATAAAGTGGTTTACGAAAATAAAAATGAACCCTTAAGATTTTATACCGCAAGTACAACAGAAGATGAGACTACCCTATTTATATATGAGTCGGGAGCAGGAAATGGGAATAACCTTTTCCTAAAAGATCTAAAAAGAAAGAATGCACCTGTTGTTCAATTAACTACCGACTTCAACTTTAGTTACTACCCTATCGATGTTATAAAAGAGAAGGCTTATATCATTACAAACTATAAAGCCAACAACTATCGTATTATGGTAGCCGACTTAAAAAATCCAAAGTTAGAAAAGTGGACAGAGTTAATTCCTGAACAAAAATCCGTATTATCAAATGCCTCTGTTATTGATTCAAAACTGTTTTTGACCTACGATAAAGATGCTTCAAACCACCCTGCTATATATAGTCTAGATGGAAAATTAATACAAGAAGTTAAACTACCAGGTGTGGGAACTGTTGGTTTTTCGGGTAATGATGACGACAGTGAGTGTTTCTTATCTTTCACATCGTTTACAGTGCCCAATACCATTTACAAATACGACATAGCCAACAATAGCTATGAACTATATAAAGCTCCTAAAGTAGATTTTAATGCTGAAGATTTTATTAGTTATCAAGTTTTCTTTACCAGCAAAGATGGTACATCCATTCCAATGTTCTTAACGCATAAAAAAGACTTGAAACAAGATGGTACAAATCCTGTTTACCTATATGGATATGGAGGATTTAACATCAGTCTTAATCCATCCTTTAGCACATCTAGAATACCATTTTTAGAAAATGGAGGTATTTATGCACAAGTTACATTAAGAGGTGGCGGTGAATATGGAGAAGATTGGCATATTGCAGGTACAAAACTAAATAAACAAAACGTATTTGATGATTTTATTGGTGCAGCAGAATACTTGATAAACAATAAATTCACTGCAAAACAAAAAATAGCTATCGTAGGTGGCTCTAATGGAGGTTTACTTGTTGGAGCGGCTATGACACAGCGCCCTGAGCTGTTTGGTGCTGCTATACCTCAAGTAGGTGTTATGGATATGTTACGCTATCATAAGTTTACAATAGGTTGGAATTGGGCAAGCGATTATGGTACTAGTGAAGATAATGTAGAGATGTTTAAATACCTGTACGGATACTCTCCTTTGCATAATTTAAAAGATGGAGTTACATATCCTGCTACTCTTATAACAACTGCCGATCATGATGATCGTGTTGTTCCGGCACACTCTTTTAAGTTTGCTGCACGACTACAAGAAGCAAATGATGGTACAAATCCAACATTAATTCGTATTGACAGTAAAGCTGGTCATGGGGCTGGAAAACCAATTTCTAAACAACTTGAAGAACAAGCTGATACATATAGCTTTATAATGAAAAATCTTGGAATGAACCCTACTTTTAAATAGAAAAGACTTACCATACTTTAAAAGCGTGAAGATGAAATATCTCCACGCTTTTTTTCTACTATATATGTTTGTTTTAGATAAATCAAACATATATCTTGTATATTAATTAATACAATGAGTTATTGATTAATATACTAACCATAAAAAAACGTACTATGAACATTAATCAAATTATCGAAAACTTAGAGGCAAAACACCCTGGTGAAAAAGAGTATCATCAAGCTGTTAAAGAAGTTCTTCATTCAATTGAAGAGGTTTATAACCAACACCCTGAGTTTGAAAAAGCTAAAATTATTGAGCGTTTGGTTGAACCTGATCGTATTTTCACCTTTAGAATTACATGGGTAGACGATAAAGGAACTCCACAAGTTAACCTTGGATACAGAGTCCAGTTTAATAATGCCATAGGACCATATAAAGGTGGTATACGCTTTCATCCATCTGTAAATCTTTCTATCTTAAAATTCTTAGGCTTTGAACAAACTTTTAAAAATGCACTAACTACTTTACCTATGGGTGGAGGTAAAGGTGGATCGGATTTTAGCCCTAAAGGTAAAAGTGATGGAGAGATAATGCGTTTTTGCCAAGCATACATGCTTGAGTTATGGAAACACCTTGGACCAGATACAGACGTCCCTGCAGGAGATATTGGTGTAGGAGGTAAAGAAGTTGGCTATATGTATGGTATGTACAAAAAACTTACAAACGAATGTACTGGAACATTTACTGGTAAAGGAAGATCTTTTGGAGGTTCTTTAATTAGACCAGAAGCTACTGGCTATGGAGCTCTTTACTTTGTACACCAAATGTTACAAACCAAAGGAATAGATATAAAAGATAAGACTGTTGCAATTTCTGGATTTGGAAACGTAGCATGGGGTGCTGCTTCAAAAGCAACAGAACTTGGTGCTAAAGTAGTTACAATATCTGGACCAGATGGCTATATTCTTGATCCTACAGGTATAAGTGGAGAAAAAATAGACTACATGCTTACCCTTAGAAATTCAGGAAATGATATCGTTGCTCCTTATGCAAAAAGATACCCCGAAGCTACATTCTTTGCTGGCAAAAAACCGTGGGAGGTAAAAGTGGACATAGCACTTCCTTGTGCTACACAAAATGAATTAAACGAGCAAGATGCTAAACAAATTATTCAAAACGGATCCATCTGTGTTGGAGAGGTTTCGAATATGGGATGTACAGCAGAAGCTGTTGATGAATTTGTGAAACATGAAATAACTTTTGCTCCTGGTAAAGCTGTCAATGCAGGAGGTGTTGGTACATCTGGACTAGAAATGTCACAAAATGCACTTCACTTAAATTGGACAGCAGAAGAGGTAGATAAACAGCTACATATTATTATGTCTGGTATTCACGAACAATGTGTTAAATACGGAACTCAATCAGATGGATATATAAATTATGTAAAAGGTGCAAATATTGCAGGGTTTATGAAGGTAGCAGATGCAATGCTAGGTCAAGGAATTATATAATATAATATATTAATCAGTAATAGAAGGCTAAGTATTAAAGTACTTAGCCTTTTTTGTAACTATAAAAAGAACATACACACCGACATACTCTTCTTTCATTGCCGATATACCTCAATCTTATTGCCGACATACCTCAAGCATATCGGCAACACACCTCAAGCTTGTCGGCAATGTCTAAAGCTTAGCACTACGTACTAAACCTTTTTTGACCTTATAAGCGTAAAAAAGGTCGTCTATTGTTAATAACAGACGACCTTATATAATATAACTAAGTATGTATTTCTTATTTTTTGATGAGTTTCAACCCTTTTGCTGTAGCTTTTTCTAATAAATACTGATAAGCAGCATTATACTCATTAGGTATTATACCGTCAAGTATAGCATCTTTAATAGAACTTTTTAATGCGCCTACTTCTTGTGAAGGAGGTAATCCAAACATCTCCATTATCTCCTCACCACTAATTGGAGGTTGGAAGTTTCTCACTTTATCTTTTTCTTCAATGGTTTGAAGTTTTTCACGCACAAGAGCAAAATTTCTTAAGAATTTTTGTTTGCGTTCTAAGTTTTTAGATGTTATATCTGCTTCACACAGAGTCATTAGATTATCTATATCATCTCCAGCTTCAAAAAGCAACCTTCTTACTGCAGAGTCTGTAACATCTTCTTGAGCTATAACAATAGGACGCATATGAAGAGAAACGAGCTTTTGTACAAACTTCATTTTCTCATTCATAGGTAATTTCATTTTTCTAAATATACCAGGTATCATTTTAGTCCCTACAAAGTTGTGATTGTGGAAAGTCCACCCAACTTTCTGATCCCAACGCTTTGTTACAGGTTTAGCTATATCGTGTAGTATAGCAGACCATCTCAGCCAAAGATCATCTGTCGTTTTAGCTATATTATCTAAAACTTGAAGTGTATGGTAAAAATTATCTTTATGGGCTCTTCCATTTCTAGACTCTACACCCTGTAAAGCAACAAACTCTGGAAATATTAATTCTAATAAACCACATCTATCTAAGTCAATAAAACCTTTAGATGGAATCGGAGATAAAATTATCTTGTTAAGTTCGTCTGCTATCCGTTCTTTAGATATAATTTCTATTCTATCCTTATTTTTTTCTAAAGATTTAAAAGTTTCATCTTCAATAAAAAAATTCAACTGCGTAGCAAAACGAATGCATCTCATCATCCGTAAAGGGTCATCACTAAATGTAACATCAGGATCTAGTGGTGTTCTTATAATTCCCTCTTTTAAATCTTGTATTCCTCCAAATGGATCAACTAATTCTCCAAATCTGTTAGAATTAAGGCAAACTGCCATAGCATTTATGGTAAAATCTCTTCTATTTTGATCGTCTTCTAGCGTACCATCTTCTACAATAGGTTTTCTAGAGTCACGTTGATATGATTCTTTACGTGCACCAACAAATTCTACCTCTAAGTTATGATATTTAACTTGTGCTGTTCCAAAATTTTTAAATACAGACAAATGCGCTCCTCTACCAAGTTTAGAGGCCAATGCCTGTGCTATCTTAATACCACTACCTACAACTACGACATCAATGTCTGTCGATGGGCGGTCTAAAAAAAGGTCTCGAACATAACCACCAACAGCATAACACTCTAATTCTAGTTCGTCTGCTGCTTTTGATATCTGATGAAATATTGGCTTGTCAAAATGTTGTACTAAATCTTCTTTTGTCAAATCTTTCATCGCTTCATTTTTAAGTTTCGAATTGCAAAGGTACAAAAAACTGATATTATTTGTATTTTTGTTCTATACAATATAAAAAACAACGAAATGGGCAGATTGATTTTCATTTTAACATTTATATGTTTTTTGACTTCGTGTGGTCCTTCCGACGATCAAAAAGCTATGAAGTTTATTAATGCAGCAAAAGCTTCACTACAAGCTGGTAACTATTCAAAAGCTAAGCTTGAAATTGACAGTATAAAAACAACATATCCAAAAGCTTTTGACACTAGAAAAATAGGTATAAGACTAATGCTTGATGTTGAAAAAGAAGAACAGTTAAAAGGTATTCAGTTTATTGACAGCGTTTTGGAACAGAAACAAGAACTAATGAACAACCTCATTAAGCTCAATAAGTATAAATTTGACAAGAATGAAGAGTATCAAGATATTGGGACTTATTATGCACCGATGCAGTCAATAGAGCGTAATTCTAATAGAGCATATCTTAGATTTAGTGTAGACGAGAAGGGGAAAATGGTAATGACCTCTTTCTACTATGGTAGTTTCCCTATTGAACATCATACAATACAGGTTTCAAGTAAACAAAACGGCTTTGCAGAGACCCCTGCAGGAGACAATTTATACTCTAGCGAAAATCTTGGTATGATTACTGAAAGACAAGACTTTATATTAGGTAAAAATGATGGTAATGTTATTGACTTTATTGTCAATAACAAAGATATTCCTCTTTATGTAACTTATAAAGGAAAAAGACCATACAAATACAGATTGTCTAATGTAGATATTGATGCAGCAGTTAAACTAGAACCTTTGGCTAGAGCTTTATCATCTATTAATGAATTGAATGTCTTAAAAGAAGAGGCCAATAAAAAGCTTAAATTTATTGACTCTCGTATAGAAAAATATAAAAATGAGTTAGCAGATATAAAAGAGTAAATAATATTTTAAAAACCAATAAAAATAGGGCTACTTCAAGATTGAAGTAGCCCTATTTAGTATCTGTTATACTATTTTACACGCCTATTTAACTGATTGCAGGCTTTACATGCTTTAGACTTTCCCACTCGCTTTCCTGTTGTTTTTTTCTTTGTACCACTACTCGCGATTCTCTTACCAGTACTTGATGTTTTTTTACCTCTCATAATTAATCTCCTTCATAAAACTCACCTAAATACCATCTTGATATAAAGTCCCAGTTAGCTCTAAAAATATCTTTTCCATTTTCTATTGGTAACTCAATATGATCTAACAAGCCCCTTTTCATACCGTACTTAATCAAATCGAACGGACAATTACCTCCCTCACAAAAAATAACATATCCCTCTTTTACTGCTTTTTCTTTATCAAAAAGTTTATTATGTGGTGCATCAAAGTATATAGCAGCATCAGGAGCCATCAACAGTCCTTTTGTATTTGCATATAAAACAAAGTTTGAGAAAATTTCCATCTCAGGCATTAAAGCTTCTGGCTTATTCTCCCACTCCAATACATTTACAAAGAAATCTTTTAGAGCAGTATAAGAGTCAAAAAACTGTAAAGGTTCACCTTGTGTATAAGTCAAAAACTTCTTTGCACTATCAGACTTACACTGCCCCAATTCGCTAGTAGGCAACTCCCTAGTTTTTTTATTTAACTGCTCTAAATCCATAATCCAGTCTAATGATAATCCAGCAGTTACAGGTGCTTCTTCAAACTTTTCATCAAGAGTTTCATAGATTTCTGTTGCTACTCTTTTTAATGATTTACTAAATGGATCAATAAATAAGTTATTTCCATCTTCGTCAACATTTAATGAAAAAATAGTCCATAATATAAACTGAATATCTTCTATGTTTATTTCATCAGAGATATAATTACTATCGTCTAATTCATAAAAAGGTAACTCTCTGTTATATAGTCTTAATAGTTCTTTTTTGAATCTTATCCATCCTCCTTTTTGAGCTATGGCATCTTCTAAATATACAGCCAAAGAGAGTGCCAATTGTTTCTTAAGATTTTTGTGTAAATCGGCTAACAAATCATCTACATGAATTGTTGTCAGAAGCTGATGTGATAAATCTAAATACCACTGATCATCAGTAGTACTTCTCTGGTAAGAGTGTAAGTTCAACCACTCTTGCATATAAATTTTTGTATTATTTGCCATAAGTTATTTACAAACTTTGAAGAGCATGCTTAATCACTTGCTCAACTGTTAATGTAGGGTCATCTTTTATTATCTTCTTAACCACCTTCTGTGTTGGAACAGGAGCAAAGCCTAACATTGTTAAAGCAGAAACTGCTTCATCATACACCTCCATATTAGCAGTAGCCCTTTGTACAGCCGAGCTCATATCTATTCCATCTGCAACTGTAGTTGTTTTAATTTTATCTTTTAATTCAACTATAATTCTTTCGGCAGTTTTTTTACCAATTCCTTTTACAGACTGTAATAACTTTGCATTCTCTCCTGCAATTGCTTCAGCTAATTCTGATGGTGAAAAAGCAGATAAAATCATTCTTGCAGTATTCCCTCCAATACCAGATACAGAATTAAGCAATAAAAACAATTCTCTTTCTTCTTTGTTTATAAAACCAAAGAGTTGATAAGCATCGTCCCTTATAGCTTCATGTACAAATAGCTTACAGACTTTCTTACCTTGCAGTGCCGAAAAGGTATTCAATGAAATACTCAGTGCATATCCTACTCCACTACAATCTATAACAGCCATAGCAGGGGTTAATTCAGCTAAATCACCTCTAATATATTCGATCATAATATTTTTGAAATTTTATTGAGAAAGTTCTTCCATAAAAGGCTAGTACAACTTACTTTAACAAAGTAAGAAAAAATTAATAGGAAGAAATTGATTAATTTTAAAACAAAAATAAATAAAAACGACACATTAAACTAAAAATTATATGAAAAAAGTAAGAGCAGCAATCGTAGGTTATGGTAATATTGGACAATACGTTTTACATGCGCTTCAAGCTTCAGAGGATTTTGAAGTAGCTGGTATAGTTCGTAGATCTGGCGCTGAGAACAAACCTATCGAGCTTAAACCCTATGCAGTAGTTAAAAATATACAAGAACTAGAAAATGTTGATGTAGCTATTCTATGTACTCCTAGCCGCTCTGTTGAAACTTATGCTAAAGAAATTCTTGCATTAGGAATTCACACAGTTGACAGTTATGACATTCACACAGGAATTGGAGCATTAAGAAAAGAGTTAAACCTTGTAGCAAAAAAACACAATGTAACTTCTATATTATCTTGTGGTTGGGACCCTGGTAGTGATTCTATAATAAGAGCTCTACTTCAAGCTATCGCTCCTAAAGGGATTACTTATACAAACTTTGGTCCAGGTATGAGTATGGGACATACAGTTGCTGTAAAAGCAATTAAAGGTGTTAAAGATGCACTTTCTATGACAATACCTACTGGAACTGGAATTCATAGACGATTAGTATATGTAGAGATTGAAGCTGATGCAAACTTTAAACAAGTTGAAAAATCTATTAAAGAAGATGACTATTTTAAGCATGATGAAACTCATGTAAAATTAGTAGACTGTGTAGATAGTTTAAAGGATATGGGACATGGTGTACACCTTACTCGTAAAGGTGTTTCTGGAATTACTCAGAATCAATTATTTGAGTTCTCTATGACCATTAACAACCCAGCCCTTACAGCTCAAGTATTGGTAGCTTCTGCAAGAGCTGCATTAAGACAACAACCTGGAGCATATACAATGATAGAAATTCCAATGGTAGACTTACTTCCAGGAGACCGAGAATATTGGATTAATAAGTTAGTATAGAATAAATTGTAAACATGCTAGATTTAACATCAAACGAAATATTTTTTGCATTCTTATTAACTACCATAGCTGGTTTATCAACCGGTATTGGTAGTTTAATTGCATTAATCGCGAAAAAAACCAATACAAACTTTTTAAGTATATCATTAGGTTTCTCGGCAGGTATTATGCTGTATGTATCATTCATGGAAATGATGCCAGAGGCATTAACGAACCTCACCTCTATGTATGGAGAAAAACAAGGTACACTGTTTCTTATACTTGCTTTTTTCATCGGTATTGGAGTAATTAACCTGATAGACTTTATGATTCCTGAATCTGTAAATCCACACGAAGTTCAAGGAGTTGAAGATATGGACAAAATGCAACAAATGAAGCGTACCGGAATTGTTGTGGCAATGTCAATTGCTATCCATAACTTTCCTGAAGGTATTGCTACTTTTACATCAGCATTAACCTCATTAGATGTCGCTATTCCGATTACTGTAGCTATTGCAATTCATAATATTCCTGAAGGTATTGCTGTAGCTGTACCAATATACCATGCTACAGGTAGTCGTAAAAAAGCTTTCTGGTACTCCTTTTTATCAGGCTTATCAGAACCACTAGGGGCAATTCTTGCTTACCTGTTTTTAATGCATTATTGGACTCCAGCAATTAATGGAATTGTATTGGCTGCTGTTTCAGGGATTATGGTCTTCATATCACTAGATGAACTATTACCAAGCGCCGAGAAGTATGGCAAACATCACCTATCAATTATTGGTTTAGTTTCTGGAATGTTTGTAATGGCTATTAGCTTGTATTTATTTATTTAATTTTCGAAAAAATACTTTTACATATAGACACTAATTATCATAATTTCGTATCTTAGCATCCAATAGATTTGGAAGTACCAACAACAACATATTAGATATGAAATATTATTTTAAACCTGATTGGTTCATCATACTAACAACTTTACTTGTTGCGAGTGGTATAGGCATGTTAATATCCATTATTCAATGGAATTCTATCTTAAGTTTCTTTTTCTTAATACTTATGATAGGTATTCTTATCTATGGATTTGCTGTACTACCGTTATGGACAGAAGTTACAGAGAATACTATTAAAGTAAAGCAGGTGATAGGAGCTAAAAAATTTAAACTTAATGAAGTTACATTAACAAAGCTCTCTAAAGATGATCTTAAAGGTGCAATACGTGTCTTTGGTAGTGGTGGCTACGGAGGTTACACTGGTTGGTTTAGAAATAAACAGTTAGGTAAATTCTTTATGCTTATTCTAAATAAAAAAGAATTAGCTATGATTGAAACTCCTAAAGGCAGAAAATTTGTAATTAACTACCCTGAACAGTTATTTAATAAATAACAAACAACACGTAAGACATTAAAAAAGGCTTTAAAGATATATATCTTTAAAGCCTTTTTTAAATACTATATTTAATGTCTATTTAAAAATAAACAATTTCACGCTTTGTTACTAAATCAACCGCCTGGTTATTATGCTCTATTTTTTCAATCCAGTTGTCCTGCGAGTCTAATTTGTAATCGATAGTTATTAACTCTTCTAACTCTCCATTTACATTGTAGAAGGCTCTTTTAGTTTCGTTTCCATATCTATCAAAACTTTGAGTAAAATCAGGAACTAGTTTACCATTACTATCTTGGAATACAGCATAGTCTTTTAAACCTCCATTATTCATTCTAGCAAAGTACTCTTTTCTAATTTTATTGTTATCACAGTCGTAGTACAATATTTCTAACGTATTTCCAAACTGATCAAATGTCTTAACGATTTTCTCTGAATTTGATATATCTAAAGAGGGATAAGTAACTTCTTTGGTCAGTTTTCCTGTTGTATTATAAAACTTTTCAGTCAGACTTAACATTTTACCATCAGCAGTCATTCTCTTTGCTAAGATTACATTGTTATTTTTATCATAATCAAACGATTCAATAATATCATTAAAAGCACTATCAGAGAATCTTGCATCAGTCAATCTAATATAGTCTAGATTCCCATTCTGATAATAATATTCTTTCTTCGTCAAAGGCTTTGCATTAACATCAAACTGAGTAACTGTAGAAATCTTACCATCTGTGTTAAATAGAGTCTCTATTTTAGAAGTAAGAGCCCCGGTGGAATCGTAGTTTTTTACACTAATTTCTGTGTTATCACTACTTCTTAACTCACCAATAGTTCTTGTATCTACCACTCCTTCGTCTGAATAAATAGTGTAATCAATTATTTTTGAACTGGTATTATATTTATTTCTAGTAGATCTTATCGGTTTATCGGACGCATTTTTTAAATCTTCTCTTAGAATATTACCATAAGTATCGTAAGCAGATATAAATTCAGTCTTCTTTATTAAAGAATTCGTACTTTTATCCATATCATACTCAACAGTAGTTATTTGCTTTACTTGTCCTAAAGGTTTTACAGATTTAAATTCATCATTTGCTTTTATTGAAAAGATTTCAACATTGAACAGCAAAAACATTAAAGTAAGTGTTTTAAGTAATTTCATATTTACATTATTGATTAATTAATTTTAATTATGCATTTTAAAATTAAATGGTATAATTATATAAGTTTAATGCAAATATATCTGCTATTTTACATATATAAAAGTATTTACCCTAGAATGTTCTATATTTAACATACTTAGTCCTTAATATGTAAGACTTAATCTAAAAAACAGAGTACGTCTTTGTTGTCTAAATAGTCCATTAATATCAGCTTCTGCATCTATAATATGTTTACTATACTTATACCACTGATAGCCAATTGCAGGAGCTAAGTTACAACTTCCGAAATCAAATAGTTTATAACCAACAGCAGCTTCCCAAAATAGCTTAGCTTCTGTCTTTTTTTGATTATCGCCTAAAAATGTTCCTATATTTAAGTTTATATAAAAATTCTCATTTACACGTGCTAATGGATGTATTCTAAAGTCTAGAAATATGGGTATTGTATTAATACGCTGTTTAGAATATGTAGATATTCCCACGCCTGTACCTACCGAAAAAGATGGTACTATATAATAGCCCATAACACTTCTCAAAGAAAACATCTGCATGTGTGTACTTCCTCCAAACTTATGCTTATAAGCTGTACCCCTATCTGATAAACTTAAACCATAGTCAAATTCTACCCCACCCCAAAAACCAGTATTTATATATTGTGCTTTTAAATTGGTAAAGCTAAATAATGACGTTAATAGAACAATTGTAAATAAAATCTTTTTCATTAATAGTTGTTTTGAATTGCTAAGATACTAATTAAAGATTTTATTTTCATTTTTTATCGTTATAAAGGGCTATATATGGGTA
This sequence comes from Bacteroides sp., assembly GCA_030151885.1. Taxonomy (GTDB): domain Bacteria; phylum Bacteroidota; class Bacteroidia; order Bacteroidales; family Bacteroidaceae; genus Bacteroides_E. Next base: position 14,624 of record JASLCG010000007.1, on the reverse strand, counting down.
TATAGCTGATAAATGATGTGTTTATTTAAAATTTGACTCTTAAAAAAGCTCTCTGCTAATTTTAAAGCGTGGCTACACTTTAAAGCCTCACCATAAAAAAAGGTCTTCATAACCTAGAGTTATGAAGACCTTTTGATTTATATATTATTTCAAATACTTATAAAGTATTTTTTAGAGACTGAATAGTTTCTTCCAAAGATTTAATAATACTTTCTGCATCCGCTTGTTTTTTCTTCTCTAAAGCTACAACCTCATCTGGTGCATTGTTTACAAAGCGTTCGTTACTTAGTTTCTTAGTAACTCCCATCAAGAAGCCACGTTTATGCTTTAATTCTGCTTCAAGTTTTTTGATTTCTTCTTCAACATCAATAGCTCCTGATAATGGAATACTAAACTCTGTAGTTCTTACCATAAATGAAGCAGAGCCTTCTGCATGTGATTCAACTTCATTAACCTCCGAAATGTTACACATTTTACAGATAATAGAGTTATATGACTCAACTGGGCTACGACCAATAACATGAAGCTCTAACTGCTCTTTTAAAGCTATGTTTTTCTGTGCTCGGATAGCTCTTACATCACTTATAACCTCTTTTACTATTTCTATATCATCAAGTAATCCTTCTGAGATATAATCATCTTGAGGTATTCTTTGATACATTATAGATTCGCCTTCATTTCTTACTTCCATTGCTTGCCACAGTTCTTCTGTAATAAAAGGCATAAACGGATGAAGTAATTTAAGAAGAGTTTCAAAGTATCTCAATACGCAACCGTAAGTTTCAGCATCAATAGGCTTACCAAATTCTGGTTTTATTAACTCAAGGTACCAAGATGAAAACTCATCCCAGAAAAGGCGATATATTTCCATTAGTGCTTCACTAAGTTTATACTTAGTAAATAACTCATCAATATCTTTAATACTTTTATTTAGCTTACTTTCAAACCACATGTTTGCAAGTTTTGCTATTTCGGGAGTCTCTATATTGGCATCTACATCCCATCCTTTAATAAGGCGGAATGAGTTCCAAATTTTATTATTAAAGTTTCTACCTTGTTCACAAAGAGCCTCATCAAAAAGGATGTCATTACCAGCAGGTGCTGCTAACATCATTCCCATACGAACACCATCAGCACCATATTTATCAATAAGATGCAATGGGTCTGGCGAGTTACCTAAAGATTTAGACATTTTACGTCCTTTTCCATCACGTACAATACCAGTAAAGTAAACATTCTTAAAAGGTTTTTCCTGCTCGTATTCATAGCCAGCCATTATCATACGTGCTACCCAGAAGAATATAATATCTGGTCCTGTTACTAAGTCAGCTGTAGGATAATAGTATTTCATCTCTTCATTTCCTGGATTTATAATTCCATTAAATAGAGCAATAGGCCATATCCATGAAGAGAACCAAGTATCAAGACAGTCTTCATCTTGTCTTAATTCTTCTAAAGTTAAAGAAGGATTACCTGTTTTTTCTTGCGCAATACGTAGTGCCTCAGCATCTGTTTCTGCTACTACATATCCACCCTCTGGCAAATAATATGCAGGAATTCTATGTCCCCACCATAATTGACGACTAATACACCAATCACGAATATTTTCCATCCAGTGTCTATAAGTATTTTTATATTTAGGAGGATAGAAGTTTATATCGTCTTCCATTACTGAGTCTAAAGCAGGTTTAGCAAGTTCTTCCATTTTCAAGAACCACTGCATTGACAACTTAGGCTCAATAACTACATTAGTACGTTCAGAATAGCCAACTTTATTTGTGTACTCTTCTACTTTCACCAATAGACCTGCATTTTCAAGGTCTTTAACAATCTCTTTACGAACTTCAAAGCGATCTTTACCAACATACATGCCAGCAGCTTCACTTAAAGTTCCGTTATCATTAAAGATATCAATGCTTTTCAAATTGTGCTTTTCGCCCAACATGTAGTCATTAACATCATGAGCAGGAGTTACTTTAAGACAACCTGTACCAAATTCTATATCTACATAATCATCTTCAATAACAGGAATAACTCTGTTAACGATTGGCACAATTACTTTTTTCCCTTTTAAATGAGTGTTTTTAGGGTCATTTGGATTGATACACATTGCTGTATCCCCCATAATAGTTTCGGGACGAGTTGTAGCAACAATTGCGAATGTATCTTCTCCTTCTACTTTATATTTTAAGTAATATAATTTACTCTGTTCTTCTTTATGAATTACCTCTTCATCAGATAAAGCAGTTAACGCAACAGGGTCCCAGTTAACCATTCTAACACCACGATATATTAAGCCTTTGTTATATAAATCTACAAAAACTTTAAGAACACTTTTACTACGAATTTCGTCCATAGTAAATGAAGTTCTATCCCAGTCGCATGAAGCTCCTAATTTACGTAGCTGTTTTAGAATGATACCACCATGCTCTTCAGTCCAATCCCAAGCATGTTTCAAGAATTCATCACGAGAAAGATCTGTTTTCTTAATTCCTTGTTGTGCTAAACGATTAACAACTTTTGCTTCTGTAGCAATTGAAGCATGGTCTGTACCAGGAACCCAGCAAGCATTCTTACCTTGCATACGGGCCTTACGAACAAGAATATCTTGAATCGTATTGTTTAGCATATGTCCCATATGTAATACGCCAGTAACGTTTGGAGGAGGTATGACGACGGTAAAAGGCTCTCTTCCATCGGGTTTTGAACTAAATAGATGATGATTCATCCAGTATGAATACCATTTTTCCTCAACATTAGCGGGATTGTATTTACTTGCTAATTCCATATTTATTTTTATCAGTTATAGATTGATATAATATTTGTACAAAATTAATAATTTAAAAGGGAATAATGCTGTTCTATTGTGTAGTTTTGTGCCATAACTAATGGTTAAGACTCATTAAATCAAGATTTATATGCATACAAAAGAAGAAAAACTAGAAGCTTTTGGACGTTTTCTAGATGTTTTAGACGAATTAAGAGAAAAATGTCCTTGGGACAAAAAACAGACTAATGAAAGTTTAAGACCCAATACGATAGAGGAGACTTACGAGTTATGTGATGCGCTTATCAAAGATAATCAAGAAGAAATCTGTAAAGAGTTAGGTGATGTATTGCTACACATTGGTTTTTATGCAAAAATAGGTTCCGAGTCAAAACAATTTGACATCAAAGATGTATGCGATAAATTATGTGACAAACTGATTTTTAGACATCCACATATTTTTGGCGATACTAAAGTAGATAATATAGATGATGTTCTAAATAATTGGGAAGCATTAAAATTAAAAGAAAAAGGGGGTAACAAACGCGTGTTAAGTGGTGTTCCAGATGCTCTTCCTGCACTAATAAAAGCCTATAGGATACAAGACAAAGCTAGAAACATAGGATTTGATTGGGAAAAAAAAGAACATGTATGGAGTAAAGTAAAAGAAGAATTTACAGAACTTCAAGATGAAATAGATAAAATGGACCAACTAGAAATGGAAAAAGAGTTTGGAGATTTATTCTTTAGCATAATTAATGCTGCTAGATTATATGGTATTAATCCAGAAAATGCACTAGAACAAACTAACCAAAAGTTTATCAGAAGATTTAACTACTTAGAGGATCATACCATAAAACAAGGTAAAGCTCTTAAAGAAATGACACTTGAAGAGATGGATTTCTTTTGGAACGAAGCTAAATCTAAAGGCTTGTAATAAAACAAGAGTTAAATACGTTCACACTTGATTATAAAGTCTTTACTTACTATAATTTAGTAAACTTTTTAACGCTATATTCGTTTAACATATAGTTAATATTTTTGATAACCAATTAAGTACGTTATAGTATGCCTAACAACAATATTTCTATTTTAAAAGAGGCGTTAGAAAGAAGACACAGTCATTATTCACTAGCTCCAGAATGGGTAAGCCCTAAAACAGAAGTTGAAAATCTTTTAGCTGATGTATTAAATCTTGTTCCATCACACTTCAACTCTCAAACTGTCAGAATTGTTTTAGTTACTGAAAATAAACATAAAGAACATTGGCAAATTATTGAAAATGCTTTAATAGAAGCAATTGGAGAAGAGAGGTATAACAAACAAACCAAAGATAAAATACACTCAGCATTTATGAGTGGTATTGGAACAATACTTTTCTTTGACGATACAAAGGTTACTGAAGGACTTCAAAATAACCTACCTGCCTATGCAAGCTATTTTCCACAATGGGCAACACAAGTACAAGGTTCGCACCAGTTTGCTACTTGGATAGGTTTAACAGAGTTAGGATTTGGCGCTAGTTTGCAGCACTATTTAGGATTAGCCGACGATAAGATAAAAGAGCATATTAATGCTCCTAAAGAGTGGAATTTCATTGGACACATGCCCTTTGGAAAACCAACATCAACACCGGAAAAGAAGGAGAAACGTCCTATCTCAGAACTGCTAAAAGTTTTCTAAAATTAAATTATATACAAATAAGTAGGGGTAGAGTCTTAAATGACACTACCCCTACTTATTATATTACTATATTAGCTTAACTATTTACCTCTATTATTTCTGCCTTGGCCTTGCCTGTTTTGTTTATGGTGCATACCACGAATTATTTGCCGCTGAAACTTAGATTCGGCTCTTATTATTTGATAAATCTTAGATTTAGGTAATATATCAGTGTACTTATAATAATATTGTAAATCTAAGTCTGCATTCTCTTTTTTTAGCTGATACATTCTTACTAAGATATCATCATACTCCTTTTCTGTCAACTCTTCACGAGCCTTACGCATCAGTTCAGACATCTCTTTATGATTACCTCTTTTTATATTTTGTAACTCAACATATACCTTAAAAAAAGCATCAGATTCTTTAGGACTCAAATTAGCCTCTTTAGTTATAAATTCCTTCTGCTTTTTATAAAACTCGTCGGGAGACACATTTTGGAATCTATGTTCACAGTTGGCCTTTAGGTTGCCTACTCCTAGTAAAATAAAGATTAAGCAAATTATTATTTTATTCTTCATAACTTTCTATATTTTCACTTAAATAAACATACATTGCATAGTCATCAAACAGTGCACCATCAACAGTTTCTTGAATAAATTCATCAGATACTTCATCTAAATCTATGCCTTGTGCTATAGTATCTTGCTCTTTTAACAATGTAGGTAAAGCAACTTTTATTATTAATGCAGCACCTATAAACATTGCTGCTAAATACATTATAGGTTTTAACTTCACCCATAATGTTGTTTTTTCATCAGGCAAAGGATAACTTTTCTGGCTAGGTTTAGGCATAGCATCCATTATCTTAGCCTCCAACCCATCAAAATAGTTCTCTGGAACTTTAAATCCTTCGTTCTTTTTAAAAGAATCTAGCTTATATTTTTTACTCATAGCTCGTATTACTTATCTATATTGATGCAATAAATTATAAAAGGTTTAATCACTACCTTTTAAAAATTCTTCAATTTTTGAAACAGCATGGTGATAAGATGCTTTTAACCCTCCTACGGAGGTATCCAAAACCTTAGAAATCTCTTTATACTTCATCTCGTCATAGTACTTCATTAAAAATACTATTCTCTGTTTTTCTGGTAAACTCAAGATTGCTTTTTGAAGTTTAATTACAGCCTCATCACCATCAAAATAAGAATCGCTTTCCAAAGTATTTATAATACTAATTTCAGGATTATCTATTTCAAGATGATACTTATCTTTGAATTTTCTTAGATGGCCTAAGCTTTCATTTGTTGCAATTCGATATAGCCACGTCAATATTCTAGAGTCACCTCTAAAAGAGTCTAAATTTTGCCAAGCCTTAATAAAAGTCTCTTGTAATATATCATCAGCATCTTCATGTACTAAAACTATTCTACGAATATGCCAATATAGACGTTCACTATAATTCGATACCAGAGCCTTAAATCCTAATTCTCGAGTGTCTTCATTAACTAGTAATGATAATAACACATCTTCAGAATATAACTCCATATCATTTCATTTTCTATAATGTCCTAAATATAACTAATCTATAGGATAAGTTACTAATTCTTCTGCTGCTATTACATTTCCAAACACTCTTTTCGCTTCATCTAACATAGTACAAGGATCTGTATATCTTGCGGAGAAATGGCCTATTAATAATTTCTTAACATCAGCTTTAAGAGCAATAGTAGCAGCCTGAGTAGCTGTAGAATGTTTAGTTTTTTTAGCTCTTAATGCATCCGACTCAGTAAAAGTTGCTTCATGAAATAACAAATTAACACCTTGTATTAACTCTACAATCGACTCTTTATAGGCAGTATCCGAACAGTAAGCATAACTACGAGATGGGTTTGCAGGTCTTGTCAAGAGTCTATTTTCAATAACTGTACCATCTTCATTTACATAATCATCTCCACTTTTAATACGCTTAATCCATGAAATAGGTACTTTGTAATAATCAAGCTGCTCACGCACTATGTGTTTCTGTTTTTCTTTCTCTTTAAACAAGAATCCAGCACACGCTATGCGGTGTTTCAATGGAATAGTAAACACCTCAATAGATTTATCTTCATACACTTTGGTGTACTCTTTTGTATCGTGCTCATGAAAATGAACTTGAAAAGGTAATCCATTACAAAAGAAATCTAAAGATGGTCTTAAAAGCTTTTCTAAGCCTATAGGACAATGAATATCCATATCAGCAGTTCTACCCAACATACCAAATGTTGAAATTAGCCCTAAAAGTCCAAAACAGTGATCTCCGTGCAGATGTGAAATAAATATACGCTTTAGTTTCGAGAAGTTTAACTTAGCTTTTCTAAACTGAATTTGAGTACCTTCTCCACAATCAATCATGAAAAGCTTTTCTCTAAAATTTATAACTTGTGAGGTTTGATTCAACTTCCGTGTTGGCAGAGCCGATCCACACCCTAATATGGTTACTTCGAATTTTTCCATTTTAAAATTTCTATTCTACTAAGATAACAAGTTATATAAACTATTAAGCATAAAAAAAGGCAATTACAGTATTGTAATTGCCTTTTTTAATATAGTTATAATTTGATTACAAATTATTTACCTTCTAGTTTTTCCTTTAATTCAGCAAGAGCGTCAATATCACCTAGTGTAGTTGATGCTGCTTGATTTTGAATGTTTAGGTTTTCTTTCTTGTTAGATTTTCTAGCTGGTTTTTTGTTTTCAGATTTAGCTTCTACTGCAGGAGCTGCTTCTTTAACATCTTCCTCAAAGATACGGCTGTGAGAAACAATAATTCTCTTAGCTTCTTTGTTAAATTCAATTACTTTGAATTCTAGTTTTTCTTCAAGTTGAGCTTGAGAACCATCTTCTTTTACTAGATTTTTTGGAGTAGCAAAACCTTCAACACCATATGGTAAAGCAATTACTGCACCTTTTTCTAGCATTTCAATCACAGTACCTTCGTGTACAGAACCTACTGTAAATACAGTTTCGAATACATCCCATGGATTTTCTTCTAACTGTTTGTGACCTAAGCTTAAACGACGGTTTTCTTTGTCTATTTCTAGAACTACGATTTCAAGATCAGCACCTAGTTGAGTAAATTCAGATGGGTGTTTAACCTTTTTAGTCCAAGATAGATCAGAAATGTGTACAAGACCATCAACACCTTCTTCGATTTCTACGAAGATACCAAAGTTAGTAAAGTTACGAACTTTAGCAGAGTGATTAGAACCTACAGGATATTTTTCTTCAATAGTTTCCCATGGATCTTGTTTAAGTTGTTTAATACCTAAAGACATCTTACGTTCTTCACGGTCTAGAGTTAATACAACTGCTTCTACTTCGTCACCAACTTTCATAAAGTCTTGTGCAGAGCGTAAGTGTTGTGACCATGACATTTCAGATACGTGGATAAGACCTTCAACACCTGGAGCGATTTCAACAAATGCACCATAGTCAGCCATAACAACCACTTTACCTTTAACTTTATCACCAACTTTAAGTTCTTCACTAAGTGAATCCCATGGATGTGGAGTAAGTTGTTTAAGACCAAGAGCAATACGTTTTTTCTGATCATCAAAGTCAAGAATTACAACGTTTAGTTTTTGATCTAGTTCAACTACTTCTTTAGGATCGCTTACACGGCCCCAAGAAAGGTCTGTAATATGGATAAGACCATCTACGCCACCAAGGTCGATGAATACACCGTATGAAGTGATATTTTTAACAGTACCTTCAAGTACTTGACCTTTTTCAAGTTTACTGATAATTTCTTTTTTCTGTTGTTCAAGTTCAGCTTCGATAAGAGCTTTGTGTGAAACAACAACGTTTTTAAATTCTTGGTTGATTTTAACAACTTTGAATTCCATAGTTTTGCCTACGAATACATCATAGTCACGGATAGGACGAACGTCAATTTGAGAACCTGGTAAGAATGCTTCAATACCAAATACATCAACGATCATACCACCCTTAGTACGACATTTAATGTAACCTTTGATTACATCTTCGTTTTCTAGAGCTTCGTTTACACGATCCCAAGCACGTGCAGCACGAGCTTTTTTGTGAGAAAGAACTAATTGTCCTTTTCTATCTTCCTGACTTTCGATGTATACTTCTACAGTATCGCCAACTTTAAGTTCAGGATTATAACGGAATTCATTAAGAGAAATGATACCGTCTGATTTGTAACCGATGTTAACAACAACTTCACGTTTGTTCATTCCGATTACTTTACCGTCAACTACTTCTCTTTCGCTTACTTTATTTAAAGTGCTATCATAAGCTTCAGCAAGTTTGTTGCGGTCTGCTCCTGTAGAAAGTTCTCCACTTTCATACGCTTCCCAATTGAAATCTTCAAGAGGAGCAATGTTTTGTAAATTTTCCATTAATAATTAATTGTTTTTTAAATCTTTAACTCGATTAGACATTATATTGAATATAAATCGCGTGCAAAATTACGACTTATAGACGACTTAGCAAAAAATTAAGATTATAAAATTACGAATACAACTCTTTTTTAACCTTTCTAAATAAGCATTATGAGTTTAACTAATAGCTTATTACCTATTAAATAGTTCAAAAGTTACTTTAAATCCAAACTTAGGAGCTTTACCGTTCATTGTACCCAAGAATAACCCTAAATCAAAAATATGAGTACCTATACCATATCCAACCTCTACATAAGGTCTCAATTGGTTCATCATAACAGCGTTTACATAAATACGTTCTTTTAACACCCATTTTGTTAATCCTCGGAAGTGAGGAAGCAATAAGAAAGGAGTTTCATATACTATATTTGCCCTGCCATAATATTGAGAAGCATTATACCACCTTTCGTCTAGCAATTGAAATGTTCCCCCAATATCATCATTCCAGCCTACAGGCAAATTTCGTTTTGCGAAGTATATAAAATCGACAAAATACATCTGTTCCTGATTTGTAAATAAGCCACCACCTATTCTATAATAGAAGTTTCTCATTAACCCCAACGATATTTTGTGTTGAATATCTAACTCAATACGTTCATGAGAACCTGTGCTCGAGAATAAACCTTTGATTCCCCTTTCCCAGTCTATAGTAAAGGTTGGGTATTTAGAATAGACATATTTTTTTCGTTTGCCATCCATATAACTATACATACCAGGTGTCCAAGAGAGACTAACTCTTGGTGCCACTGTTATATACTTATCCGTAATACCCACTTGTTCACTTATCGAATCTATATAACTATTTCTCACAGCCTTACGCCTACTAGCTGTTATACCTACACCTAATTCTAAGCCATTAGCTATTTCAACAGTATTCATTAAGTCCATATGTAGGCTTTTAAAATAAGTAAGATGTAACTTATCAAAATCAATAGAGTCGGCCTTTCCTTTTAAATCATCTAAAAACTCGCTACTATAAATTCTATTTCCATTACCAAAGTCTAAATTAATTCTAGCTCTACGCTGTGGATAGTAGTCAAAGTTAACCTTACCATTCCAATAGAACTCTTTCTTATTGAACCTATAACCTAAAGTTGGCGTAATACTCAACATTTTACCTTTTGAAAAGAGTTGGTTATATTTTATTTTATATTTATAAGACCAGCCATCTCTACCACTATAACTCAATAAAAAAGGATTTATAAGTGGCGAAAATTTCACAGAGCCAACATCGTACAAGTTTATACGACTATTACTTATTAAAGCATCTCCAATAGACCCCCAAAAAACAGATGTTTTACTCTTTTTTTCCTCTTTAGAAATAAGTGATATACTATCTGTTTTTTGTGCTTTTTCAAAATCTCTATATAAGTTTTCCTCTTTAGTTGTTAATGGTATTTTTCTATAAGGTTGAAAATCTTTCCGTATCTTTTGAATAGTATCATTTGTTTGTAAACTAAATGATTCTGTTAAGTCATATTTTGTTTTTTTCTTTATACGTTTACTTAATGGATCTGCTTTAATCTGATCATAATTTATAATTACTTTAAAATTAGATCTTATTTTATTTCCTACAAATCTAAAAGTTGTTTTAGATTGGCATTCCGTATGCAGGAACTCCTCTTTCTGCCCAACTTCTCCTAACTTCACATAGTTTGTAAAGTCAAAATATTCTGACGAACCTTTAAACTTAAAAGAACGAATACTCCACACATCACTACTCACGACAAAATACCCTTCTAACGTCTGTATAGATTTTTTTTTAGGTCTATAACTAATCGTAAACTCGGTATAACCTCCTACTCCTCTGTCAACTCTTTCAAGATTATACTTATAATACTTTTTAGCCTTTTTTGAAAAAGGTGATAATAACTTATTAGCCAATAATGATTGCGAATAAACATTTATATTGAAATACTTCAAGGCTTCGGCACTTGCCCCTTTTAACCTTGGCGTTGTACCAGTTATAGCTATCACCCTTTGGTCATAAATATTAGGAGCTGTAAAATGTGTTTCACTTGCTGATTCTATAACATATTCACGAACACCTTTTTTAGGACGGAATAAGGAAGGAAGGTAACGAAAAAAGAAGTTCTTACGCATAATGTTTAAATCAGCTTTTATATACTGAGTTGCATTATACTCACTTACCATTTTTTCATAATAAGGAGCGTAAAAAATCACATAGTCCATTATTGAGTCTACACAGTAGTCTTCCACCTTCAGACTCAAAGCAGTGTTCTTCTGTGCATAAGTACTCTGGCACAGATAGAATAAAGGGAATAGAATTACAATATGTATTAATTTACATCTCATTATCAATTACAAAGATAGTTATCTTTTATAAAAGTATTTTACTTTCAATATATATTATATGCTCATCACAAAAATACTTATTTACAACTTTTACTTCAAATACCCCTTAAAATATAACCTTAAATCATATAAAATACATTATTTTTGCACTTTACCCCTATAAAACATATACCCAAATGTCTAAAATGCGTTTTTTCGCTCTCAAAGAGCTTGCCAACAGAAAACCTCTTAGTGTAGATTTACCTTCTACAAAATTATCTGACTACTATGCTAGTCATGTTTTTGATAAAAAGAAGATGAAAGAGTATCTACCAGACGAGGCCTACAAAGAATTTATCAAAGGACTAGACAAGGGAACTCCTATATCTAGAGAACTAGCAGATCTCATTGCCAATGGAATGAAAAGTTGGGCCAAGACTCTAAACGTAACCCATTATACACACTGGTTCCAACCTCTTACAGATGGAACAGCAGAAAAACACGATGGCTTTATCGAGTTAAGTGATGAATTTGATGCTATAGAGCACTTCTCTGGCAAACTTTTAGTTCAGCAAGAACCAGATGCATCTTCTTTTCCTAATGGTGGAATCAGAAATACTTTCGAAGCTAGAGGTTATACAGCGTGGGATATTAGTTCTCCTGCTTTTGTTGTAAACTCAACCCTATGCATACCAACGATATTTGTTTCATATACAGGTGAAGCATTAGATTACAAAACGCCCCTACTTAAAGCAATATCAGCAGTTGATAAAGCTGCTACAAAACTGTGTAAACTTTTCGACAGAAACATTTCTAAAGTATATACAAACCTAGGCTGGGAACAAGAGTTTTTCTTAGTAGATATTGCTCTCTACAACGCACGTCCAGACATGGTGCTTTGTGGCAGAACACTCATGGGACACTCTTCTGCAAAAGACCAACAGCTTGACGACCATTATTTTGGCTCCATTCCTCCAAGAGTAACAGCTTTTTTAAAAGAGGTTGAATACGAGTGCCATAAATTCGGTATTCCTATAAAAACTAGACACAACGAAGTAGCACCAAATCAGTTTGAGTTAGCACCGATATTCGAAAATGCAAACCTAGCAAATGATCATAACCAACAAGTTATGGACTTGATGAAACGTATAGCTCAAAAACACAATTTTGCTGTACTATTTCACGAAAAACCTTATAAGGGTATTAATGGCTCTGGCAAGCACTGTAATTGGTCTTTATGTACAGATACAGGTATAAATCTTTATGCTCCAGGAAAGAATCCAAAAGGAAATTTATTGTTCCTTACCTTCCTTGTAAATACTCTAATGATGGTTTATAAAAATCAAGATTTGCTAAGAGCATCAATTGTTAGTGCAGGAAACCAACATAGGCTTGGAGCAAATGAAGCTCCGCCAGCTATTTTATCAATATTCTTGGGCAAAGAGTTATCAGAAACATTAAACTCTATAGAAGAGTACGTAAGTGATAAGAAAATGACTGCCGAAGAAAAAACCACACTTAAACTAGGAATAGGAAGAATACCCGAAATCATATTAGATACTACCGACAGGAATAGAACATCTCCGTTTGCTTTTACAGGTAATAGGTTTGAATTTAGAGCTGCCGGATCTTCATCTAATTGTGCTGCAGCACTTATTGCAATTAATGCAGGTATGGCTAACCAGTTGAATAAGTTTAGAGTACAGTTAGAAAAACTAATGGATAAAGGAGTTGGAAGAGACGAAGCTATATTTAAGCTTTTAAAACAACTTATCATCGAAAGTAAATCTATTAGATTTGAAGGAGATGGCTATTCTGACGAGTGGAAGAAAGAGGCTCAAAAACGAGGACTTACAAATATTTCACACGTACCCGAGGCTATCTTAAAATACATAGACAATCAAGCCAAAGAAATATTTATATCAGAAGAGATATTCAATGAGCAGGAAATTAAAAGTAGAGTAGATGTAGAGTTAGAGAAATTTACTAAAAAAATACAAATAGAAGCCAGGGTATTAGGAGATTTAGCAATAAACCATATTGTCCCAATTGCTGTAATATATCAAAATAGACTCTTAGAAAACCTAATCGGTTTAAAGTCTATTTTTTCTAACGAAGAGTACACCGAACTAAGTAAAGACAGAGTTGAGCTTGTTCGAGAAATCTCATACAGAGTTAGTTCTATTAAAAAGCTAGTAAATGAAATGATCGAAGAGCGCAAAAAGGCCAATAACCTTAGCTGCTATACAGAAAAGGCTTTTGCCTATAATGATAAAGTTAGTCCATACCTGGAAAAGATTAGAGATCACATAGATCACCTAGAAATGGAAGTAGATGATGAAATATGGCCACTACCAAAATATAGAGAGTTACTTTTTGCAAAATAGAAATAACAAATAGGTTATAATCTTTACTACTTTATACACCTATTTACTTTTTTTATTTTTATATTTGTGCTATACAACATACATTAAGTAGCACTATGGTTAAAAAGATATTATCTGATAGTGACATATCGGAACTAATTTCAGATTTGTGGATTCCACTAAACGATGAGCAAAAAAAACTGATATCTAGCAGTTTTAAAGTTCAACGCTATAAAAAAAATGAAATTATTTACGACGAGCATGAAAAAGCTGAGCACTTAATGTGCCTATTAAGCGGTAAAGTAAAAATATTTAAAGAAGGAGTTGGGGGAAGAAATCAAATTATTAGGATGATTAAGCCCGTTGAGTACTTTGGGTACAGAGCCTTTTTTGCTGATGAAAACTATGTTACTGCGGCTGCAGCATTCGAGCCTTCTACTATTTGCCTCATTCCAATGCAAGTTATGGAGCAGATTGTATCAGAAAACTCGGACCTATCAATGTTCTTTATAAAGCAGTTGTCTGTAGACTTAGGGATAGCAGATGAAAGAACTGTAAACTTAACCCAAAAACACATTAGGGGCAGGCTTGCAGAATCTCTATTATTTTTAAGAGAAAGTTATGGATTAGAAGAGGATGGATACACTTTAAGTATCTATTTATCTAGAGAGGATTTAGCTAATCTGTCAAATATGACAACTTCTAATGCTATTAGAACATTATCGAACTTTGCTTCGGAGCGAATTATTGCTATTGATGGTAGAAAAATAAAAATCATTGACGAAGCTAAGCTTAAAAAAATTAGCCAAATAGGTTAATTCTAAAACTTGTCGTAAAGATAAAATTACAGAAAAGGTAACTTCTTATATTATAAGATAGTTACCTTTTCTCGTATATATAAACAGATATAATCTATATTAATACCATTCTAAAACCCTACTACGAGATACAATATATAGGTTGTAGATAAGACCACTCTTCATTGCCGACATACCTCAAGTTTATTGCCGACATACTAGAGGCTTATCGGCAACAAGCAAGGCCTATGTTGCCGACATACAAAAGCCGCCATATAGAGCT
>JASLCG010000162.1 GCA_030151885.1 Bacteroides sp. | reverse complement strand
ACATTAAAAGTTCTAGTATCAGGATTAATTGTTGGATAAACAATGCTAATATTACCTTCAAAAGTTTCATTAGGATATACATCTAACTTAATAGTTACCTTTTGCCCTTTATGAACTTGTGCATATAAACTTTCGGATATATTAACCAAGAGCTTTACAGGTGCAATTTTCTCGACAGTAACAATAGCGCCATTACCTGTATACATATCTCCATTATCATAGTTTCTTACAGAGATAACCCCTTCGATTGGACTTAATAAAGTTGTATTTTCTAATAAGTTTGAATATGCAGTTTTTCGAATATCTAATGCCATTTTAGCTAAATCCCATTCCGACTTAGAAACTCCACCCACCTTATATAACTCGTCAATTCGTTCAAACTCAGCTTTTTCATTTTCTAGCTGTAGCTGAAGTTGCTTAAAGCCAGAAGTATCCATTTTTACTAATGGTTGATTTTTCTTTACAAAATCTCCTACTTCTACTAGTATTTTTTCAATTCTAAGAGGTGTTGATGGTGCAATGTTATTCTTAAATTCTGGCTCAATAGTACCTGTATACTCAAAAATTTGTGCGACAGGCCTTGCAGATACATTTGCAACTTTAACAGATGGAACGTTCACTTCATTGTCGGTGTTCGCTTCAGATTTTTTCCCCCCACCGCAAGCTGTTAATAGAAAAATTGATAAAGCCATCATTGACTTAAAATACTTTCTCATTATATTATGTCTTTTATTTTTAATTATTAATTGTTTTGTAGAAGTTCTCATTTCCTAAAACTTTGGCATAGTCTGATTGAGCAACTAAATAATCAAAAATAGCTTGATTAAGTGCTAACTCAGCTTGTACTAAAGCTACTTCAGAATCATTCAATTCTAATATTGTCCCCTTACCTACTTCATACATTTTTCGGGCTATTTCTTGACCTTTTAAAGCTTGTTCTACACCTAACTTATTACTTTCTAGCTGTTCAGAGCTAGAAAGCATATTATCTAAGTAACTAGAAGCCATCATTCTAATCTGACGTTCTGTGTTGCTCTTTGTGTAAAACATTTTGGCCAACTCAATTTTAGATTGCTTCATTCTTGTTATATTACTGCCTCTAAATAATGGAATAGACATTCTTACCCCTATAGATGATGTAGGATACCATTTATAATGGAAAATATTACTCTTATTATCCATAGCCATGTATGTGTAGTTGTAATCTAAAGATATCGTAGGTAGATAATTTGTTCGCTGTAATTTAACATTCTGACGTAGAATACTTTCAGAAAGACTAAGCTGATTAAGATCAGTATTATTAGATAAGTCTATTGTACTAGGATCTGTTCCTATAAGATTATCACTTTTCAGTACCGCTTCATAATCATTTAAGTTATCTTCTATTACTAGGTCAATAGGCGATGAAATACCCAATAGTACCTTTAATTGAACTTTAGCCAAGCGTACAGCATTTTGGGCTGAAACTACTGATGGTTTAATGCTTCTCATCTGCACTTCTGCCCTAATTTTATCATACTCACTTACTTTACCAAACTCAAATTTAGAAGATACAATTTTCAAATTTTCTTCTGCTTGTTGCAGACTTTTATATAAAACCTTATGACTATCTTGAGCAAGAAGAATTTGGAAATAAGCTTTTACAACTTCATTCATCAAGTCTAGCTTAGAAGCCCTAGCCTTTTCAACGGCCAAATTAACATCATCTTTCGACATGTTCATCGTTTTGTAAAGTGCAGGTGCAAAAATTGGGACTCCGATATTTAAGGCTCCATTATAGTTATGTTTCATACCTACCTTAAAGGTCTGTACTTCACCTCCCATATCCATTGCCATAGTCTGTTTCTTTATGGTGTGAGAATATGAACCATTTAACGTCGCCTCTGGCAACATGTTCCACAAAGCTTCTTTTTTTGCCTGCTTTTTTATTTCAACTTCTTTCCCAGCAATTATTATTGTAGGGTTATCTTGAAGAGCTATATCAATAGCTTCCATCAAAGTTAACTTCATGGAAGAGAATGCTTCTTCAGAAGTATTACTTTGTGCAGTTATCATCATTGAGGATGAAACAACAATAAAAAAGACTAATAACCTATGAAAAATACGTGTCATATAATTAAAGTAAATTGTTTTGTTCGTCTTTGTAGTCTTTAATAAACTTCTCTAATATTTCATTACCTTTAGAAGTTGATACCCCTCTAAGAAATGTAAATACAATCGATTCATAAATTAAAGACATCGAATATTTTTGATTTATTTGAGAATTTAGAAGAACATTCATCTGCTCTTTAAGTAAAATATGAAGAATATCAAAGTTTATATCGCTTCTAAATAAACCTTGCTCAACACCTTTATGAAAGAAAGCAACGTGGTCTTTGGAATCTCTTTTTTGACCATTGCAAAATATTTCGTAGGCTTTAGGATATCGCTTAATATCTTCAAAAAATTTATAACTCACATTATGAATTTTCTTCATAGTAAATTTATAACATAGAATTATTATTTCTAGAACATTATCAGTCTGCTTTAATAGCTCCTCTACATATAGTTTCATTGCATTCTGCCTATATAAGATACAACCTAAAAGTAAATCTTCTTTATCACTAAATATCTGATATAGCGTTCTTTTAGAGATACCAATACTTGATGCAATCTCGTCCATTGTTATACTCTTAATCCCAAAAGAAGAGAAAAGATTATCAGCGGATTCTATTAGCCTTTCCTTCACTAAATCTTTATTATCAATTATTTCTTTCATACAAAGTTTTGAGTTTTTAAAGTAGTGCAAAGATATAATAAAACTTTAGAAACGTAAATAGTTTTCTATGATTATTAATTATAGAAATACAATTAGTAGATAAACAGGAGCTTTTGAAAATTGTTTATGAAGCGGCTTTAAAATAAAAAAGGGAAGTAGCAATGCTACTTCCCTTATAGTATTTAGATAAAATTTATTTGGCTTATTCTTCTGTTGTTGATGCAGATTGTGCAGCAGCTTCAGCAGTAGAACTACCTTTTCTAGAACGACGAGTACGTTTCTTAGGTGCTTTATCAGCAGCGAAATCTTCATTGAAGTCAACTAACTCAATGAAACACATTTCTGCGTTGTCACCTAGACGATTACCTAATTTAATAATACGTGTATATCCACCTGGACGATCTGCAACTTTCTCTGAAATTACTTGGAATAATTCAGAAACAGCGTTCTTATCCTGTAAATGACTGAATACAACACGACGAGAATTAGTCGTATCATTCTTAGATTTAGTAATCAAAGGCTCTACATATTGTTTAAGAGCTTTAGCTTTTGCAACCGTCGTAGTGATTCTTTTGTGCTTAACCAAAGAACACGCCATATTGGACAACATCGCGCCTCTGTGAGAAGCAGTACGACCTAAATGGTTAAATTTTTTATTATGTCTCATTATTATTCTTTATCTAATTTATATTTAGAAATATCAGTTCCGAACGATAGATTCAGACTTTCAAGCAAATCATCAAGCTCTGAAAGCGATTTCTTACCAAAGTTACGGAATTTCAGAAGATCAGTTTTCTGGTATTGTACTAAATCTCCTAATGTAAGTACTTCAGCTGCCTTAAGACAGTTAAGTGCACGTACAGAAAGATCAATATCAACTAACTTAGTTTTAAGTAATTGACGCATGTGTAATACCTCTTCATCAAATTCTTCATTACCATCACCATCAGAAGTTTCAAGAGTAATTTTTTCATCAGAGAATAACATAAAGTGATGAATCAATATTTTTGATGCTTCTTTAAGCGCTTCTTTTGGGTGTACGGAACCATCTGTACTGATTTCAAGAACTAATTTTTCGTAGTCTGTTTTTTGTTCAACACGATAGTTTTCTACAAAATACTTCACATTTCTGATTGGAGTATAAATAGAATCAATTGGCAACTGATTAACATCAGTACAGTATTCGCGATTATTTTCTGAAGGAATATAACCACGACCTTTGTTAATAGTCAACTCAATTTGCATCGTTGCTTTTGGGTCTAAATGACAAATAACTAATTCAGGATTTAACACTTCAAATCCAGTCAAATATTTACCAATATCACCAGCTTTAAACTCAGAAGAATTCTCGATAGTAATGCTTACTTTCTCATTTTCAAATTCTTCAACTACTTGTTTGAATCTAACCTGTTTTAGATTTAATATAATGTTTGTTACGTCTTCTCTAACACCAGGTATAGTAGAAAATTCATGCTCAACACCATCAATTTTGATAGTTGTGATAGCAAAACCTTCTAAGGATGATAAAAGAATACGACGTAAAGCATTACCAATTGTAATACCAAAACCAGGTTCTAACGGACGAAACTCGAAAACACCGAATTTATCATCCGCATTCAACATTAATACTTTATCAGGTTTTTGAAATGCTAATATCGCCATGAAATTAATTATTATTTAGAGTACAATTCTACGATCAACTGTTCTTTAATGTTTTCAGGTATATCTTCTCTTTCTGGAATATGAAGGAATTTACCTGTTTTTGAAGTTTCGTCCCATTCTAACCAAGCGTATTTGCTATGATTAAAACCAGCTAATGAATTAGCAATAACTTCTAAAGATTTTGATTTCTCACGAACACCAATTAGTTGACCAGCTTTAACAGTGTATGATGGAATGTTTACAACTTTACCATCAACAGTAATGTGCTTATGAGTTACTAATTGACGAGCTGCTGCACGTGTAGGTGCAATACCTAAACGGAAAACAATATTATCAAGTCTTGATTCAAGCAATTGAAGCAAGATTTCACCTGTAATACCTTTAGCAGTCTCTGCCTTAGTAAATAAATTACGGAATTGTTTTTCAAGTACACCATATGTGTATTTAGCTTTTTGCTTCTCTTTAAGCTGAATTCCGTATTCTGAAGTTTTTCTTCTTCTTGAATTGCCGTGTTGGCCTGGAGGATAGTTTTTCTTCGCTAACACTTTGTCAGCTCCAAAAATTCCTTCACCAAATTTACGAGCAATTTTAGATTTTGGTCCAGTATATCTAGCCATTTTATTAAATTTTAATTGTTTATGGTTGACTCGATTTTTGTTGCAGCCGCGATTACAGAGAAGAAGTTGTAATCCTAATAAACAAAGTCAAGTCTTTTTTAATTAAGAAAGAAATTATACACGACGTCTTTTAGGAGGACGACAACCATTGTGTGGTAGTGGTGTTACATCAACAATTTCAGTAACTTCAATACCAGCTCCATGTACAGTTCTGATAGCAGACTCACGACCATTACCAGGACC
>JASLCG010000135.1 GCA_030151885.1 Bacteroides sp. | reverse complement strand
TAGAAGAGCCTTTCTTATTTTATATAAAGCTTATTGTTTATTTGTTATACGCTTATTTTTTTGTTTAATTAATCCAAGTCTATATGCCTTTAGTAGATTCTCTAAATCCATAATTTGAATTTTCAACTCTTCACCCATATCAGTATCTTTCACACGAATTCTTCGTGCATTTGTCTCTACAATAAATGAAGTAGATTTAATATCAATACCCTCTTCAATTGCTTTTTGTCTCGATTCAAAAGGATCATGTTGAACCAACTGTAAACCATGAGAGTTAAATACAAGAGTGTAACCTGCAATACCTGTTTCAGGCTGATATGCTTTAGAAAAGCCTCCATCAATCACTAATAGTTTACCACCAGCTTTAGTAGGGTCTTCTCCTTTTTTCGTTTTCACAGGTACATGACCATTTATAATATGACCATGATCTGGATCAATACCAAACTCTTTAAGGATGTAGTTGCATATATCGACACTATCTCTTAATGCATAATAATGACCTTTATTCTCTTTATGCAACTCTTTTTCTGCCACAAAGTATCGTTCTAGAGTAGCCATTTTATCTTTATCGAAAGTTGGTGCATCTTTGCCACACCATAAATACCACATATAGTCTTTTGCAAACTCTTTTTCTGGTCCTGGCTCAGCAAAATATGCAGTACGCACTACTTCATCAATTTTATCTAATAAAGCTTTTCCGCTAAAGTATTCTTTTCCAATCGCTACTTTTTTAAAAGCTCCATTTTCTGTCAAAGGTATTGAAGCATGATAAAGTAAGTTTCCATTGGCTATTTTATACATACTTCCATTGGCATACATGCATCGCATATGTCTATGCAATCTTTCACTATTTCTGAACGACTTATATAGTTTATTCATTAAAGCCTGCTCTTCTTTAGTCAAAGCATAAGGATTCTTTGGATCTATTGTTGGGAAATTAGTATCTAATAACTTGTACTCTTTTCCATTTACTCTCAGCACTCCTTTTTCTACATCAATACAGTGTAATAAGTTACGATCATTCATGCCATATTCAGGATGACGATTAATAATCTGTGCCTCTAATTTAAACTGTATTATCGATATTGCTTTATGCATTTGCGATATTCGACGGATAGTTTTCTTATCATAATCCTCATCTGCAAATTTTATCTTTGGAGCAAAAACAGTACATGGATCATCTTCGTATGTGTCCATTGCAAAAGTTGCTAAAGGCAATAGATTTATACTATATCCAAATTCTAAGGTAGATAAATTAGCATAACGCATCGAAACACGTAAAACGTTAGCAATACAACTTAAATTACCACAAGCAGCACCCATCCATATAATATCATGATTACCCCATTGAATATCAAAATTATGATAATTACAAAGTGTATCCATAATAATATGAGCACCAGGACCACGGTCATAAATATCACCTACAATATGTAATGTATCTATAACTAAGCGCTGTATAAGATTTGAAATCGCAATAATAAAGGCATCAGCTTGTCCTGTAGATATTATGGACGAGAAGATACCATTTACATATTCTGTTTTATTGTGATTCGGCTCTGTTCTATTCTCATGTAATAACTCTTGAATTATGTATGAGAACTCTCTTGGTAAAGCCTTACGGACTTTTGAACGAGTATATTTTGAAGATACTACTTGACAAACTGCAATTAGTTGATTCATTGTTGTCAAATACCAATCTTCTAAAAATTCTTCTTGAGATTTTACAATCTCTAGTTTCTCTTCTGGATAATAAATCAAAGTACAAAGATCTTTTTTCTCTGCATCTCTCATATTATTTCCAAATAGTTGATTAACTTTTCGCTTTACAGAACCTGAGGCATTTTTTAGAACATGTTGAAAAGCTTCATATTCTCCATGAACATCTGTCATAAAGTGCTCTGTACCTTTGGGCAAATTCATAATTGCTTGAAGGTTTATAATTTCCGTACTGGCCTCTGCAATTGTCGGAAAACTTCTTGACAATAACTCAAGATAACGTAAGTCTTTTTTAATTTTTTCAGCTGTGTGTAATGTCATAATAATATTATAAGGTTAATGGTTTTGATAATATCCTTTTTCTTCATAATAATAGCATTAATAAAACTTGAGCTATAATCACTCTTAAGAACATACCTAATGGATATACAGTAGCATATGCTACAGATGAGTGATCGCCCTCGATTGTATCAGTAACATAATTAAGTGCCATAGGGTTCGCCATACTGCCACATAACATACCACAAAGAGCACCAAAATCAATTTTCATTGTTTTTAATGCAATTATTCCTACTATCAATATAGGAATAATAGTTAGAATAAAACCAACACCTACCCATAAAAGTCCTTCTGCTCTAAATATTGTCTCGAAGAAGTGAGCTCCAGATGCTAAACCTAAACAAGCTAAATAGAGAGTTAACCCTAAACCTCGTAACATTAAATTAGCACTCGGTGTTGTGTAAGTAATCATATGAAACTTAGGACCAAATCGACCAATTAGTATTCCAACAACAATTGGACCTCCAGCTAGACCTAACTTTACGGGTACTTCAATTCCTGGAATAGCAATAGGAACAGCTCCTAATGCCAATCCTAAAACAATACCAATAAATACTGCAACTAGATTTGGTTCATTTAACTGCTTGATTGTATTACCTAAAACTTTTGCTACATTACTTATTGAAGAAGCTTCACCCACAATTGTTACACGATCACCTAACTGTAACATTAAATCGGGAGTAGCCAATAGTTTTACACCAGAACGGTGTACTCGACTAATATTAACACCATAATGATTTCTTAACCTTAGTGTATCTAGTCTTTTTCCATTTATTTCATGACGTGTTATAACAATATCCTTAGAGGTTAATTGACTGTCAATAGCATTCCAATCAATATCCTTTTGATTCCAGTCTCCTTTTTCATGCGTACCAAATAAGACTGTCAAACGATCTACATCTTCTTCTTTACAGACTATCAATAGACGATCATTTTCCTTTAACTCTTTCTCTGAAGTTGGGATAGTTACCACACCATCTCTCCAAAGTCTAGATATAACAAATTTTGTTCTTGTTACGCGAGATAATTCATTAATTCTAATATTAAAGATAGCGGGATTGTGTATTTGAAATGCACCAATATAAGTATGGTCATTCCCTTTTCCATTATGGCCAGAACCATCTAATTTTATACTCTTAGAAAATGCTTTACGAATAATTAGCACTCCAAATATTACACCTACCACACCCAGAGGATACGTTACAGCACAACCTAAGGCAGCTCCTGTTGAATCTATACTCATCTGTTTCAATGTAGTTTGTGCTGCACCTAGCGCAGGTGTATTAGTAGTCGCTCCACACAATATACCGACCATATCTGGTAGTGATATATTCGTTGCATAGGTCATTAATACAGCCATTAATGTACCAACCAAAATAACTGCTATTGACAAGAAGTTGAATTTCATTCCTCCTTCACTAAAGGAACTAAAAAATCCAGGTCCTACTTGTAAACCGAGTGCATATACAAATATGATAAGCCCAAAGTTCTCTGCATAGTTGAGCATCTGTTCATCGATGGTTACATTAAAATGCCCCATTATGATGCCAGTAAAAAAAACGAATGTTATACCTAAAGAGATACCAAAAAAACGTATTTTACCTAGAGTTAAACCTATAGCAGATATTAAAGAAAGAACTACTACTGCTTGTAATGCAGAATGTTCAAAGAATATACTATTTAACCATTCCATGGAAATAATGACCTATTAATAATTTCTATGTACAAAGATAGTAAGTATTCTACATTCAAAAAGTGTTTTATATTAATCATTTTTTGAAGACACACATACTATTACATATATACATAAAAAAAGTGGTGTATATTCTACATATACACCACTTCTTCTTTGAGCGAAAGACGGGATTCGAACCCGCGACCCCAACCTTGGCAAGGTTGTGCTCTACCAACTGAG
>JASLCG010000107.1 GCA_030151885.1 Bacteroides sp. | reverse complement strand
CGAGCAGAATCCACTAGTACTTATGAAACAACACAACAAGCAAATTCAATTAAAGGAGTAGTTAGTGATGCTATGGGGCCGGTTGTAGGTGCCACGGTTATGATAAAAGGAAGTAACAATGGTACAATAACTGATCTAGATGGTAACTATACTCTAACAGGTTTACAAAAAGGAGATGTAATCACTATCTCTTTTATTGGCTATGTAACCCAAGAGGTGAAATATACTGGCCAAACATCTTTAAACATATCTTTAAAAGACGATACACAGCTGCTAGATGAGGTAGTTGTAGTAGGTTTTGGTACACAAAAGAAAGTCAACGTTACAGGTTCTGTAGGCATGGTAAATGCTGAGGAGCTAGAAAGTCGTCCTGTAAATAATGTTGGACAAGCTCTTCAAGGTGTTGTACCAGGACTTAACTTATCTACTAATAATAGTGGTGGTATGATCAATGGAAAAATGAATATTGATATTCGTGGTACTGGAACAATTGGTCAAGGTTCATCTGCATCTCCATTAGTTTTAATTGATGGTGTAGAGGGAGACATGAATACGTTAGCACCTCAAGATATTGAAAATATATCAGTGCTTAAAGATGCTTCATCTGCTGCTATTTATGGTGCTAGAGCTGCATTCGGTGTAATATTAATAACAACAAAAAGTGGTAAAACAGATAGAGTTAGTGTTAACTACTCTAATAGCTTTAGATTTTCTAAGCCAATCTCTTTACCTAAAATGATGAATTCTAAACAATTCGCAGAGTATTGGAATCGTGCAGCTGAAAATAATGGTCAAAACCATGTTTTCTCTGATGAAACAATGGCTTTAATTGAAAAGAATTTAAATAATAACTGGACTGATGAGGAGTTAGAGTTAGGATATCAATCTGGTACACGACCAACTAATGATAATAAAGGTTGGAGATACTATGGAGAAGGTCATGCTAACACAGATTGGTTTAAAGAGCAATATAAGAGTGTAGCACCAGCACAAGAACATAACTTAAGTGTTAGTGGTGGTTCTGAAAAAATTACTTATGCTATTTCTGGATCATTCTTAGATGTTACAGGTCTGATACGCCATGGTGGTGATGATTTACAACGCTATAACTTAAATGCTAAGTTCAATGTAAAGTTTAATGATTATGTAAAATTAAACTATAGTTCAAAATGGACTAGACAAGAGTATGATAGACCATCATATTTAACAGGGTTATTCTTTCATAACATTGCTAGAAGATGGCCAACAGTTGCTGTAAAAGATCCAAATGGACACTATACAGAGCCTTCAGAAATTATTCAGATGAGAGAAGGTGGTAGAGATAAAGAAGAAAAAGATTGGTTAACAAATTACTTGCAGTTAGTAGTAGAGCCAATAAAAGATTGGAAAATCTACCTAGAAGGTAGCCATAGAACAGAAATAAGAAATAGCCACTGGGATGTATTACCTGTATTCCAATACAATCCTAATAATGATCCTATAGCTTTTGAACAAGGTAATGGTGTAGCTGCTGGCGATTCTAGAGTAAGTGAAGGTGCATACAAAGATAACTTCTACTCTTTCAATGGCTATACTGATTTTTCTAAAACTTTAGGTGGTCACTATTTTAAAGTTCTGGGTGGTTTTAATGCTGAGTTAATGAAAACACGTGGAGTGTTCGGTACTGCAGATGATTTAATTTCTTCGACTGTTCCAACATTAAATACCGCTTCTGAAAATATGAAAACTGGTGGTGGATACTCAGAATGGGCTACAGCAGGATTCTTTGGACGTTTTAACTACAACTACAAAGAAAGATATATTGCTGAGATAAACGCTCGTTATGATGGTGTATCTCGCTTTATAGGAAGTAAACGTTGGGGATTTTTCCCTTCATTCTCTCTAGGATGGAATTTAGCTAACGAAGATTTCTACAAAGATAACTTAGGTGCTTTTGCAGAAATACTACATACTCTTAAATTTAGAGGTTCTTGGGGAGACCTTGGTAATATGAATACAAATAACTGGTATCCATTCTACCAAACAATGCCTTATTCTAGAGAAAATTCTGCATGGCTATTAAACGGAAGCAAGCAAAATACTGCAAGCATGCCAGGAATAGTTAGTTCTAAAATGACATGGGAAAGAGTACGCCAATGGAACTTTGGTGTAGACTTTGGTGCTTTAAATAATCGTTTAACAGGTTCGTTCGATTACTTTACAAGAACAACACTTGATATGATTGGGCCAGCTCCAGAAATGCCTTCAATTCTTGGTACAGGTGTTCCTCAAATAAACAACTGTGATATGAAATCATATGGTTGGGAGTTTGAAATAGCTTGGAGAGACCAAATTGCAGACTTCTCTTATGGTGCAAAATTAGTCTTATCAGATGCACAACAAAAAATTATAAAATACCCTAATGAAACTAAGGCTTTAAATGCATATTACTCTGGTAGAAAACTAGGTGATATCTGGGGCTATGTAACAAAAGGCATTGCACAAACTCAAGAAGAAATGGATGCTCACTTAGTTAATAATCGTCCATCTTGGGGTTCTAAATGGGGTGCAGGAGATATAATGTATGTAGATTTAAATGGTGATGGCAAAGTAAACAGTGGTCAAAACACACTTGCTAATCCTGGAGATATGAAAATCTTAGGAAACACTACACCAAGATATAAATATGGTATTTTCTTAGATGCAGCTTATAAAGGATTTGATTTCTCTGTGTTCTTCCAAGGAGTAGGAAAAAGAGATTATAGATTAGATGGAGCTTACTTCTGGGGAGCATCTGGATTAGGAATGTGGCAAGCAGCCGGATTCAAAGAGCATTGGGATTTCTGGAGACCAGAAGGTGATGTATTAGGTGCAAATACAAATGCATACTATCCTAAAGTTATGTTTGGTGATTCTAGAAATACTCAAAGTCAAAGTAAGTACATTCAGGATGCTTCCTATATAAGAATGAAAAATATTCAATTAGGTTATACTTTACCTAGAGCTTTAACGCAAAAAGCTAGAATTAACAAGGTAAGAGTATATATATCAGGAGATAACCTTTGGACTAAATCTAAAATATCAGGAGTATTTGATCCTGAGACATTAGGTGGTGAGTGGGGTGCAGGTAAACTATATCCTCTACAAAAAACAATCTCTTTTGGTATGAATGTTAACTTTTAATAGAAGTCAAAATGAAAAATAAATATTTAATATCAGGCTTATTAATGCTTGTACTAGGCTTGTCTTCTTGTAATGATTTCTTAGATAGAGAGCCTTTAGATAGTGTTACTCCAGAACAATATTTTAAAACAGATAACCACCTTGCAGCTTATGCAAACGGACGTTATAGCTTTGACACAAAAGGTGGTTGGGGACTTGGCGTTCTAGCTTATGATAACCATACGGATAACATGGCTACAACAAATCCTAGTGAGAATAGGTGGGTTCCAGAGCAATGGATGACTCCTCAGAATGGCAGCATAGGCTTTGGTGCTATTAGACAGGCAAACTATTTTTTGGTAAATGTATTACCTAAATATGAAGCAAACGAAATTCAAGGATCTATTTCACGCATTAAGCATTATATAGGTGAAATGTACTTCTTTAGAGCGAAAGCATATTTCTCTAACTTAGTAGCTTATGGTGATTTCCCTATTCTTACAAAACTTCTTCCAGATGATAGTGAAATATTAAAAAGCAACTCGAAAAGAGAACCACGTAATGAAGTAGCTAGATTTATTTTAAAAGACTTAGATGAAGCTATTGAATTTATGTCGAATGATCTGGGTATTACATCAAATAAAAATAGGTTATCTAAAAATGCAGCATTACTATTTAAATCGCGTGTAGCTTTATTTGAAGCTTCTTGGTTAAGATATCATGCTGGTACTGCAAGGGTTCCAAA
This sequence comes from Bacteroides sp., assembly GCA_030151885.1. GTDB lineage: Bacteria > Bacteroidota > Bacteroidia > Bacteroidales > Bacteroidaceae > Bacteroides_E. The sequence goes on along the minus strand of JASLCG010000107.1, from coordinate 11,317 downwards.
CGGACCAGAATGGCCAGGTAAAAAACTACACCCTGATTATCAATTCCCAGCAGGAAGTATTGAGGCTGAGGTTGAGTTTTTCTTAAATGAAGCAATAGCAGCTTCTAAAGAGCTTCTAGAAATTCCTTTACAAGATCAAGGTCCTGGTAAAATAAATCCAGATCCAGAAGCAACAAGCCCTACAGGTTGGAATACTTATTTTGAAATGTTTGGTGATGTGGATATGGCTAAGTACTCAGAGGTATTATTCTGGAGACAGTACAGTAAATCTCAAAACGTAACTCATGGTACTTCTTTATATATTCGTAGAGGTGGTAACACAGGTTTAACTAAAGGTTACGTAGATGCTTTTGTAATGGAAGATGGTAAACCATACTATGCTTCTGATAAGTATAAAGGAGATAAAACGACTGATGATGTTCGTGCTAATCGTGACCCGCGCTTACAACTATTTATGTTGTCAGATCAAGACAGGTTTGAAATGGAACCAAATGAAGATGGTACTGTAAATATCTTTAAAGATCAGAAGTTATTTCCTTTCATATTGAATCTTCAAGAAACAAGAATGACCACTGGTTATGGTGTAAGAAAAGGCTTTAACTTAAATCCTGCTTACATTTCTAACGGTCCATTAATTGAAGATACTGCTTCAATCGTTTATCGTGTTGCAGAAGCATACCTAAACTACTTAGAAGCTTCTTATATGTTGCACAACTCTTTAACTCCAGATGCTAGAAAAGTATGGGAGAGTTTAAGAAAACGTGCTGGAATGGATGCAGCAAGTATTGATGTAACAATTCAAAATACCGATCTTGAGAAAGAAGCTGAAGGTGACTGGGCTGTTTACTCTGCTGGTAAAAAGGTTGATGCTACACTTTATAATATTCGTCGTGAAAGAAGATGTGAATTTATTGGCGAAGGTATGAGATGGGATGACCTTCTAAGATGGTGTGCTTTGAATCAGGTGAAAGACTATGTAGTTAAAGGTTTCAATCTATGGGATGAAAACTACAAACGTTATGTAACGGAAGATAAGAGTGAAGAAAATCAAGTGAAAACTAAAGCTGATGAAACTAAACAGGTTAGTTTATTGATTGAACCAGACAATGCAGAAGGCAAAACTCCTAACGTATCTTCAAGTAAGGATGGCAAGTATATAATGCCATATAGAATGCAAAAGAAAAATAATGATGTTTATGATGGATATAACTTTAGACAAGCTAAGTATCTATATCCTATTCCTATCCGCCATATTGAGTTAGCTTCTCCAACTGATGATGTAGAAAATTCAAACTTCTACCAAAACCCAGGATGGCCAACAGTTGGAAACTCTCCTTCAATAAAGTCAAATGATCCTATGGATAACTAATTTATATTAGTACACAAATATTAAAGAGAGCTTAGAATATATTCTAAGCTCTCTTTTTTTGCAGCTATAGCTATAATTAGAATCTTGCTATAACTTATAAGTAAGAATTAATAAGTCTTATAACCACTGTTTAAATCTCTTTATGTACCAGTCTTTAACAAACTGAGTTAGTATACAGTAGCTTAATAAAATACCTACTAGCCATGGGAAGTAGCTCCAAGGAAGAGGTTCAAGACCAATATGGTGTCCTATCCCTGTGAATGGTAAAATCAATCCAACTCCCATAATAAAGAAAGTTAACCCAGTAACAGGCCAAGTAGCATTGCTTTGTATAAATGGAATTTTCTTAGTTCTAATCATGTGTACAATTAAGGTTTGAGATAGCAATCCTTCTACAAACCAACCAGAATGGAAAAATGCTTGTTGATCTGGGCTATTGTAGCCAAAAACAAACCATAAAACAGCAAAAGTTATAATGTCAAAAATAGAGCTTGTAGGTCCTATGTATAACATGAACTTCTTAAGGTCTGATGCATCCCATTTTCTAGGTACTCTTAAATATTCTTCGTCCATTTTATCAAAAGGAATTGTTGTTTGAGATATGTCATAGAGTAAGTTTTGCACTAAAATATGAATAGGTAACATTGGTAAAAAAGGTAAGAAAATGCTGGCAGCCATTACGCTAAACATATTCCCAAAGTTAGAGCTAGCAGTCATTTTGATATACTTCATAATATTTCCAAAAATCAATCTACCTTCTAGCACTCCATCTTCCAAGACCATAAGATCTTTTTCAAGAAGAATAATATCAGCACTCTCTTTAGCTATATCAACAGCATTTTCTACTGATATACCTACATCAGCCTGTTTAAGGGCAGCTGCATCGTTTATTCCATCTCCTAGAAATCCAACAGTGTTTTTTTCTTCTTGTAAAAGTTTAATAACTCTATTCTTCTGTATGGGTGTTAGTTTAGATAAGACAGTAGTGTGAAGTAGTTCTTTCTTTAACATTTCATCACTCATCTCTTCTACTTGCATACCATTAAGAGTATGTTTCGTGTCAATCCCTACTTGTCGGCATATTGTTTTAACAACAGCTTCGTTATCTCCAGAAAGGACTTTAACCTCTACACCATGTTCATGTAGCTTTTTTATAGCCTCTGCAGCAGATGGTTTTGGTGGGTCAAGAAATGCTAGATACCCGATAAGTACCATATCGCTCTCGTCGTCCACATTGAAGTCATGATCCTTTTCAATCCAGCTTTTCTGTGCAATAGCAATAACTCGCATACCCTCTCTGTTCATCTCGTTGCTAATAGCTATAGCTTTCTTTTTTAACTCGTCTGTAAAAGCTAAAACTTCTCCTTTAAACTCTACATGCGAGCAGATTTCAATCATTTCTTCTACAGCTCCTTTTGTAATAATCTGTCTCTTCTTATTATTATCTTCTACCACTACAGACAATCTTCGTCTAGTAAAATCAAAGGGTATTTCATCTACTTTTGTATAGTCTTTGCTAACATCTTCTAGCTCTAGTTCTTTTACATAAGACATAATAGATCTATCGATTAGGTTTTTAAGCCCTGTTTGAAAGTAGCTATTAAAGTAGGCATGACGAAGGACCCTACCATGTTTGTCTTCACTCCCATCAACACACAGATGTTTTTCTAATATGATTTGATCTCTTGTTAATGTACCCGTCTTATCTGTGCACAGAATATTCATAGCTCCAAAATTTTGTATAGAATTTAAATTCTTTACAATCGTTTTTTTCTTAGCCATTGTCATTGATCCTTTCGCAAGATTTGCGGTAACAATCATTGGTAGCATTTCGGGTGTTAGACCTACAGCTATGGAAATAGCAAATAGAAGAGCATCAAACCAATCTCCTTTCATTAGTCCATTCACAAGGAAAACGAACGGAACCATAACAATCATAAATCTGATTAGAAGAAAGCTTACACTATTTACACCTTTATCAAAAGCTGTTTGTGGTCTAATGCTTTCTACAGTTTTTGCAATAGTTCCAAAATAGGTGTTTTTACCAGTATTAACTACAACAGCAATTGCATAACCACTAATAACGTTAGATCCCATGTAACAGATGTTTTCTAAATCTATAACACTCTGATCTTTATTGTTATCACTAGTTAAAGTAGAGAATTTTTCAATAGCATCAGATTCGCCTGTTAATGAAGATTGTCCTATAAATAAGTCCTTACACTCTAAAATCCTAACATCCGCTGGAATCATATCTCCTGCCGAAAGATATATAATATCTCCAGGTACCAAGTGTTTAATATCGACTTCTTCCTCTTCGTACGCACTATTACGATATACAGTAGCTGTATTTGTTATGTACCTTTGTAATGCTTCCGAAGCTTTTGATGACTTCCACTCCTGACTAAACTTTAGAATTACACTAAGTAGTACCATTGTAGTAATAACAATTACACTGGTTCCATCTTTTTCGCCAGGATCAGCCAAAATAACATCTATAAATAAAGATATTAAAGCTAAAACTATAAGTACACCTATAAATGGATTTACAAACGCTTTTAAAAATATAATAATAGGATTTTCAACCTTTGCATTATTAAATTCATTTAATCCATAGGTTTCTATTCTTTCTTCTACCTCTTCGTTTGTAAGGCCTCCTTTTCTTGTTTTAAAGAATGAGTACGCACAACTGATAGGCTGTGCAGCCGATAGAAAAGTGTATTCAGAGTTAAACCGAATATCAGCTTTTTTATTAATGTTTTTTCCCCACATATATCGTCTGTTTTAAAGATTGAACAATTTATTGTAGTACAAAAGTAAATCTTAACTAGGACGACAGCGAGTAAAATTAATTAGAATGTTATTAGAATTTAATTAGATATGAGGTAGTTTTACAGTATAAGTAGTGCCAACATTTATTTCAGAATGTACCTCAATTTCACCTTCATGAATTTTTATGATGTTTTTGCACAACGCCATGCCAATACCAAATCCTTTGATATTTTCATTGTGTTTACCTCTGTAAAAAGGCTCGAAAATATGATTAATATCTTCTTCTGATATTCCTTTACCCGTGTCTGAGAATCTTAATATTGAGTATTCGCTCCAAAATGTAATTTGAATTAAACAGGTGTTATTTTTAGAAAACTTACAGTTATTCTCCATAAAGTTTACAAATGCCGTTTTCAATAGGTATTCATTGCCATAGACAGTAATTAAGTTCTCTTCATCTGACTCCTGTTCAAAGAGTAAATCTACTTTATAATGCGTGTTTGCTTTTAAAACTAATGCTCTTGCATCTAGCAGGACCTCGTCTAGACGGACATTACTCATTTTGATTTTTTCTGGAAGGTAATTTGCTTTTGCTAAATTCAGTAAGCCTTCGGCCAGTTTATTAATATTGTAACCATCTTGTAGAGCACGTTGCATAGATTTAATATACTCTTCGTTTGTTCTAGGTTTCAGTAAAGTTATCTCCAATTCGCTTATTAGAGCTGCCATTGGAGTCTTTAATTCGTGCGATACATTACTTACAAATTGCTGTTGAGCATCGAAAGCTTTTTCAATTCTGTCTAACATCTCATTAAAGCTAGCTGCTAACTCTCCTAACTCATCTTTTTCTTGCTCTATTGGGATTCTTTTATTTAAGTTTTTAGCACTAATGTTTTTTGCCTCTTTGACTATCTTAGATACAGGAGATAATGCTCCTTTTGCTAGGTAGTAACCAGCTATAAATAGTATGCCAAGGCCTAAAACAAAAGATAATAATAAGATTTGTGCCAATGCTTTTAATTTGGCATACCCGTATCCATCGTATGCAGCAGCTGTTAATATGTATTTATGTCCATGAAAATCATATAACATACCAATAGCTTGGTATTCGTTTGAGTAAAATTCGATAGATTCTTTTTGCTTTATATTACTAATCATTGATGGTGTTTCCTTTACAATATCTATTTCTATGGCATCATGATATAGTAAGTTGCCACTTTCGCTGTATATAGCAACTTCTACTTCATTAATAAAGCTTCTATTATTAAGATATATAGATTGCATTGTTTTAGCATCTACTCTGTGATCTAAGAAAAGATTGGCTTTAGTTATAGCTTCTTTTTTAAGGTCTCTATAGAATTCTACTTCTCTATTATCTTTGGAAAATAAGTATATTAAACTTAAAATAAAGAATAATATAACAGCAGTAGCTGCAATATACTTGTATGCTAATCTTTGGCGAATCTTCATAATTTATCGGTAAAAATAAAGCCCATTCCTGGTTTTGTATGTATTAATTTTATATTAAACTCTTTATCTATTTTTTTTCTTAAATAGTTAATATATACATCTATAAAGTTTGTACCTGTATCAAAGTGTGTATCCCAAACCTCTTTAGCTATTTCAGTACGTGTTAATAATCGCTCTGCATTATTTATCATATATAAAAGCAGATTGTACTCTTTAGGAGAAAGTTTAATTGTTTTGTCACCTCTTAGGGCAGTCTTTGTTAATAGATCTAGAGTTAAGTCGGAGTAGTTTAGTTGAGAGTTATTTTGATCAGGAGTAGCTTTACTTCTTTTAAGTAGAGCTTTAATTCTTACATTTAGCTCTCGTATATCAAAAGGTTTTACCATATAGTCATCAGCACCAGCGTCAAACCCATCTAGTTTATTATCTGTAGTACCCAAAGCCGTTAGCATTATGATGGGTATTTCTTTATTTATTAATCTTATTTTCTGACATAATTCAAGCCCACTCATGTTTGGAAGAATTATATCAGATAGTATGAGATGATAGCTATTTTGTTTAAATAAACTAATTCCATCTTCAGCATTAAATGCTACATCACTATGATAGCCCATTTCAGAAAGACCTCTATGTATAAGGCTTGCAACACGCTTTTCGTCTTCTATAACTAATATCTTGATAGTTGAGTCCATTTAATCAATCTTATTTCAACGTTATTTGTGTTAAAGATAGTGTTATACTATTAACTGACAAATTATCAGTCTTCTTACTCGTTATTAATGTTTTTTTGTTTGGCACAATATTTGTTTGTTTATATATAGTTCTTAATTAAGAAATGAATGGTTTTTAGTTGTTGTTTTGATAATTACATATTGGTTAAAAGTTAATATATAAATAGGGATATGCTTTGTAATAATAAAATCTTTTAATTTCAATATTAAACTTAAATATCTTGTTAAGTACTATTAATCATAGATGTTAATTGTTAAAAGGTAGTAAATTTGAAGTGTAAAGAGAGCTCTTTAAATTAGTTTTTGTTTAGTTAAAAGTAAAATGTTAAAATAAAGATAGTATTAACATATTAAATCTATTATCGATATATGAATAAAATAATAAAAAAATTACTAGGAGTCGGCGCTATTGTTTTAGTAAGTGCTGGCGTAGCTGGAGTTACCACTTATCAATTAATTGATAAGTCTGATGTAGCTATTCAAAGCCAAAACTCAAAGGATTTTTATGAGATTTTTGACAATCGTCCTGATTTGAAAATGGCTTCATTCTCAGCAGGTCTTAATCAGCAAATAGATTTAACAGATGCAGCCGAAAAATCTATTCATGCTGTAGTACATATAAAAGCAGTACAACACTCACGTGTAAAAACTTATCAATCTCAGCCAGATATCTTTGACTTCTTTTTTGGAGATGGAGGTAGAGGAGGTATGCAAAGACAATACCAAACTAAACCTCAAGTAGGATTTGGGTCGGGAGTTATAATATCTACAGATGGTTATATCGTAACAAACAACCATGTCATTGATGGAGCAGACGAAATTAATGTTCGATTAAATGATAATAGAGATTTTATTGGACGTATAATAGGTACTGATCCTAATACCGACTTAGCACTTGTTAAAATTGAGGCTAAAGACTTACCTACACTAGTTGTTGGTAACTCTGATAATTTAAAAATTGGAGAATGGGTATTAGCTGTAGGTAATCCTTTTAATCTAACATCTACGGTTACTGCTGGTATTGTTAGTGCCAAAGCTAGATCTTTAGGAGTGTATAATAAGGGTATAGAGTCTTTTATACAGACTGATGCTGCTATTAATCAAGGAAATAGTGGAGGTGCATTAGTTAATAGTAATGGAGAGTTGGTAGGTATTAATGCTGTTCTATCTTCTCCTACAGGGGCATATGCTGGTTACGGATTTGCTATACCTACATCTATTATGACCAAAGTTGTGGCCGATTTAAAAGAGTATGGTACAGTACAAAGAGCTGTGTTAGGAATTATGGGAAGTGCTCCTTCGGATGCCAGATACATGGGTGAAGAGGCTAGTAAAGCCTTGAAGAAGAAATTAGATGAACTTGGAGTTGTTGATGGTGTACTTATTGCAGAAATATTAGATAATAGCTCGGCTGCTGAGGCTGATATTAAAGTAGATGATGTTATTGTTGGTATTGATAATAAACGTGTCATCAATATGGCATCTTTACAAGAGGAATTGGCGAAGCATAAACCAGGGGATAAGATTAAACTAAAAGTTATACGTAATAAAAAAGAAATTACTGTACCTGTTGTTTTGAAAAATGCTCAAGGAACAACACAAGTTGTTGAAAAAACAGGTATGGATATATTAGGTGCTGCTTTTGTTGATTTACCTGATAATATGAAAGCGCAGCTAAACCTGAGATATGGTATTCAAGTAACTGGTGTGCAAAATGGTAAAATGAAAGAAGCCGGAATTCGTAAAGGTTTTATTATCTTAAAAGCGAATGGACAGCCAATTAGAACAGTTGATGATTTAAGTGCTGTATTTAAAGAGGCATTACAAACTCCAGAACAAGTAATATTCTTAACAGGAATGTTCCCATCTGGAAAACGTGCCAATTATGCAGTAAATCTTGCAAATGACTAGTTTTTAACTGGAAATAAGTTTAATATAAGCTAATATTTAGGTCGACAGTAAACCTGTTGGCCTATTTATTGTTATATATGCAGAATATTTTGATGAAAAAAAGATATGAATTAATATTTTAGAATATTATATTTAGTTTCTATCTTTGCACCCCAAATCTGTTTTATAGAATGAGACAATTAAAGATAACAAAGAGTATTACTAATAGGGAGAGTGCATCTCTGGATAAGTATCTACAAGAAATTGGTCGTGAAGATCTGATTACTGTAGAAGAAGAGGTGGAATTAGCTCAACGTATTAAAAAAGGAGATCGAATAGCTCTAGAAAAACTAACTAAGGCGAACTTAAGATTCGTGGTTTCTGTTGCAAAGCAGTATCAAAATCAAGGTTTAAGCTTACCCGACTTAATTAATGAAGGTAACTTAGGACTGATAAAGGCTGCAGAAAAATTTGATGAAACACGTGGGTTCAAGTTTATTAGTTATGCTGTATGGTGGATTCGTCAATCTATTTTACAAGCATTGGCAGAGCAGTCTCGTATTGTACGTCTTCCTTTGAATCAGGTAGGATCGTTGAATAAAATTAGCAAAGCGTTTGCTAAATTTGAACAAGAAAATGAAAGACGCCCTTCACCACAAGAATTAGCAGAAGAATTGGATATGCCAGTAGATAAAGTGTCTGATACACTTAAAGTTTCTGGTAGACATATCTCTGTAGATGCTCCGTTTGTGGAAGGTGAAGATAATAGTCTTCTTGATGTTTTGGTAAATGATGATTCTCCGATGGCCGACCGTTCATTAGTAAATGAATCTCTAGGAAAAGAAATTGACAGAGCGTTATCTACATTGACAGAAAGAGAAAAAGAAATCATCCAAATGTTCTTCGGTATTGGTCGTCAAGAAATGACACTAGAAGAAATTGGAGATGAATTCGGTTTAACACGCGAACGTGTACGTCAAATTAAAGAGAAAGCAATACGTCGATTACGTCAAAACAACAGAAGTAAACTGTTGAAATCTTATTTAGGCTAAATTATTCTTTAAGTAATGCTTTAAGAATAAAAGATATTGAAGGCTGGTACGTTATGTGCCAGCTTTTTTTTATTATATTTGTCAGAAATATAACGAATATGAAATCATTAAAATCAATATTGTTAACACTAGCTTTATTTAGTGTTTGCGCTTCTTCTTTTGGTAAATCAAAAGAAAGAACAATGTATATTTTTGGGGTAGCTACATCCTTAACAGATTCTATAGTATATGTAACCGAAACTCAAAAATTTGAAGAAATAGAACTGACTGATGTTGAGTTCAGCAAGACCTTATCAAGATATAGTGTCCAGTTGCAAAACTATGTGTCGGTTATGATGAGCACAAAGTTTCAGACAGGGGTTGTTTACTTCTCTAGAAAGAAAAAAACTGTAGATAAAGATAAAAATAGAGTTGTAAATAAATTTATTAAGAAAAATCAAATGCTTAAGGTAGATATACCAAAAGATGAGTTTGAGTTTAAATTTGTTCCTTTAATTGAAGAAGAAGAACAATAGTGCTTGTAACTTGTTCTTTATAAGAAAAAATGAATTATGAAAAAAAGTGTTCAACTATTGTGGTTGTTCAGCCTACTAATCTTAACTAGCTGTACCTATAATAAATTACCAGAATTAGATTTACCCTCAGATAGACCTTATCCAAACCTTAGTGTTGATCGTACAGTATTGGTCTATATGGTAGCTAATAACTCCTTATCAGATTTTGCTAGTCAAAACATACAAGAAATGCTAGCTGGATTAAAGGCTTTAAGAAGTGATTTAGATCCATCAAATTGTAATTTACTCTTTTTTATTAGCTCTGGCAATCTTATAAACCAAACAATAGATGATGGTTATTATATAGATTCTGCAGGGAAGAAAAAACCTAAAAATAAAGTTGTCAATAAATATCCAGAACCTCAGCTTATAAAAGTTGACGTACAAGATGGTGTTGTTAAGGAATATATAATAGAACGCTATAAAAATGGTAAAGCCTTAAATGAAGATTTTATGTCTACCGTTATGAAAGATGCTTTTAATGGACAATTTAAAGCAAAAAGTAATGGGTTAGTTTTATGGTCACATGCAGATGGTTGGTTGCCATTAGGTGTTACTCGCTTATCTTCTAGGTCTTTTGGACAGGATGGTAATGATTTTATGGATTTTATAAGTCTTAAGAATGCATTAAAAAAAGCTCCTAAGCTTGACTTCTTACTATATGATTGTTGCTTTATGCAAAGCATAGAAGTGGCGTATGAGCTAAAAGATATAGCTGATTATTTTATAGGTTCACCAACTGAGATTCCTGGACCAGGGGCACCGTATGATAAAATGGTAAATGTATTTTATGATACTACAGATTTAGCAAACTCTGAAAAAGTTTCTGAGAATGTTGCTAAAACGTATTTTGAACACTATGTAACTTCAACAGGTAGTAATTGGCCATTTGGAGTATCTATTTCAACAATATCCTCTTATTTATTAGATGAAATTGCTAAAAGAACAAAAGATATACTATCCGAAAATAAAGGTAGTCTGGAAAAACCTCGAGCTTCTGATTTGTTTTACTATGATAAGAGCAAAGAACATTACTACTATGATATGGTAGATGTTATGGAAAAGATGCTAGGTGCAAATGTTGGTTATTTAACACAATGGAAGGATCTATATAATAGTGCTGTTAAATACCGTACTACGCCTACAAACTACTCTGTATATATACCAGGAACTTTTCTGATGGAAGGTTCTACAGGTGTAGCCATGTATTATGATGCTAACTATTTAGGGTCACCAGAAATTAATAAGTATTATAAAAAACTAGCGTGGTATAAGGATGTAATGTCTGTGTTAGATAATTAAAATATTAGTACATTTATAATTAAAGCGAGTTGGCTCAATGCTATCTCGCTTTTTTATTTTAAAAATATATGAGATATACTTTTAAAAGGGCTATGTTCCGACAAGTAAACTCTTACTCTACACTACACGAATTGCTTGTCGCCGACATACTCCAGTTATGTTGCCGATAAGCCAGAG
>JASLCG010000097.1 GCA_030151885.1 Bacteroides sp. | reverse complement strand
CTAGCCCCATAGCTCTCTGCTCTTTAGGGAGATGTTGAATTGTAAAGCAGAATGAATACTTATCGCTATTACAGAATAGACTTGAGTTTAATATTAGGTCAATTATAGAGCCTTTTTTATTCTCTTCTCCAAACTCATTGAATACACTAGAATGTCTTTTTTCAAAAGGATAGAACCAATTCTCTATACTTTGGAAAAAAGGGTATCCTTTTAAAGATGCAAAAGAACTCATATAAACGTCGGCACCTTGCATTTGCAACTCTGATATTTCTCTTATTTTATCATCTATTCCAGAGTTTTTTAAGGATTCACTCCACTCTGGGTTTAGTTCATTTAGCTCTTCACCTTCTTCAAAACCAAACTTGAGTCCTTTGATATTAGATGCTTTTTTCATCATTTCGGGTATGATTTCATCACGCATCTTTTTATCTATTTTTTCAGTCTCTTGACTTTGAAGTAGCTGTAAATATATATTCCTAACACACTCAATAATATGAGTATTGTCTAAGAAAAAGGATATTTTAGCTGTAATCTCTGGATAGTATGAAATTCTTTGGTGTTGTATAGTCATAATCATAACTATACCGACTAATGCTCTTTGGTTAATTGTTAAATCTTCATGCTTATAGGCTTCTAATAGCCAATCGAACTTCTTCTCGTCAAATTTTATGGTCAGGCTTAAAGTTACAGCACTAACCATCATGGCTAAATCTGCGGGTATTATAACTTTTGATTCTATAAACTCTAAAGCCTCTTCTTTTTCTCCTGTATTCCAGTTTGACGAAAGCCAAGTTTTATGGAATAAGTTGGATAAAGTTTTTTCATGTCTAACAAGGCAACTCTCAATTTTTTCAGCATCATTATATAATGTATTGACGGCTAGCTCATCTTTAAAAGCTTCCAAAGTAACTAAAAGCTCTTTGTAACTGATAGTATTAAGGGTGCTTAACTTACCCATTCTATAAGTATGATATATTTGATATGAGTTTTTATCTAACTCCTGTAAAAATACATCATCAGTCAAGTTAAGCGTATCTCTTAATAGTTTAGTATATAATTGTTCTCTTTGTGGGTCTTCGGTTCCATCAAGCATATACTGTAGCATATATTTATATGGAGTCTTAATATGGTTAAGACGCTCTTTAATATTAGAATTGTCAAATAAAGATTCTAATATTTCCAATGCTTCATAGAGTCTTTTCTCGTGTAGAAGAGAAAGTATATATTGATATTGTTCGTTTAACTGTTTTTCTGTCATTACAAGCTTGTTTCTTATTCTTTTAATATAATCTTATAATAGATATAACAAGAATAGTGATGAATATGTTACATCTAATTTATAACAAAAATAATGCCAATTCTAAGAATTGTCAGAATTGGCAGTTATGTCAGGCATTATAAATGTCTTAACTTTAATATCTCTTAAAGCAGGTTTTAGAATATGCTCTCTTCAGTTTTTGTAGTCAATAATTCTAATGCATGCATACCCATTACAGAGTTACCCTTATTATTAAGTCTTGGGCTCCAAACACATACAGCATATCTTTTAGGGTAAATAGCTGCAATACCTCCACCAACACCACTTTTTCCTGGTAAACCTACTTTAAAAGTAAATTCGCCAGCTTCATCATAAAAACCACATGTTTGCATAATTGCATTAATACGTTTTACTTGAGAAGATGTCAGCTTTACGCCACTGAAATCGAATGTTTTTTTGTGGTCTGCAAAATTTAAAAAAGCAGTAGCCAGTTCTTCACACGTCATAGTTAAAGAGCATTGTCTAAAGTAGAAGCGTAGAACTCTTTCAATATCATTGTCTATATTATCATGATATTTTAAAATATTAGTAATAGCTGCATTAAGAAAGCCATGCTCTCTTTCGGATACAGCCATGCTCTCATTGTATCTAATATTTGTACTTCCACCTAACTCTTGCACGAAATGTAAAAATTGCTCTTCAGGATAATCTAAGCTAGAGAGTAATATATCTGCTATAACTAGTGCGCCAGCATTGATAAGGGGATTACGTGGAATCCCCTTTTCTATTTCAAGCTGAATAACAGAGTTAAAGGCACTTCCAGAGGGTTCAACACCTACGCGTTTCCACAATTTTTCACCATGTATGCTAAATGCCATTGCCAAGGAGAACACTTTAGATATACTTTGAATTGCAAAGCCTTCTTGACTATCTCCAATTTCATAAGTTTTACCTTTCAATGTTTTTAGGCAGATGCCATATTGATCTGGATCTACTTTAAGTAAATCTGGAATATACGAAGCAGGCTCGCCTATATGAGCGAATTGTTGTGTCTCGTTATAAATCTCTTTCAGTATAGCTTTATACCCTGTTTTCATAATATTATTTTAGAAACCTACTTGTAATTGACAAAGTAGTGCAGAGGTATTACCTCTTATATGTGAATCTTCAAATACATACTGTGCTTGTAGTCTGCATTTTTTGTGGAACCAATATTGAACACCGCCTACAAAATTCCATGCTTTGTCTGAGATGTCTTTGTTTTTATTGAAGTAATCTACTGAGCCTACAATATCCACCTTAGGACATATGTGGTAAAGTCCAGTAATATATGCACCTTGATTTCTTGTTTTAAAATCTTTACCAGCTAGGTATTCAAATCTTAAATCTAAAATATCTGATTTAAAATCTGCACCAACACTCCATCTGTTCCTTTTATAGTTTTGCCCTTCGTTTAACCCTAGAGGTTCGAATTTTTCTAAAGCATGTCCTCTTCCAACTATCCAAGAACCACTAATTTTTAGGTTGTCACCACCATTTAAGGTAAGGCGTCCTACGAAGTCTTTATCTTTATTGTTGTCTTTTACACTGATACCAGCTCCATTCATAATGGCCAATTCGTATGTGAAAAGTCCAAAATAAAAATCTCCATACATCATGAATCCTAAATCACGACCACCACAAGAGTTACGTAATGGGTCACTTTTATCAGAAGCTACATAGTATCTCATCGCTTGAGACCCTCCATTAACAAGCTCAATCATGGAGCTAGATATACGATTTTCTAGAGAGAATGGAGTTTTAAACTGTCCTGCTTTAAATTTAAGCATTGGTAAAACAGTATAGTCTGTATAAAGTTCCAAAACTTTACCTCCATTAAATTCAGGAGTAAATGTAGCGGTCCATTTATCAGTGATTTGAGCTCCTATGGTAATATTTGCACGTTTAAGGTCAAAAGTGCTTTCTGAATCTCCACCACCTTTGTAATCTTTGTAGGTATATCCTACTTGGCCATATCCAGAGATAGTAATTCTGTCTTTAGCTTTATCAAAAATTTCGCCTAAAGTTGTTTGAGCATTAATAGCACCTAAACCTAATAGAAGCGATAGTGATAATAACAGTTTTCGTTTCATTTTTTGTATTTTAATTTTACATCAATAATTTCATTCGTATGGTATAATGCAATACACAATAAAGGCAACCCTATATAGAGTTGCCTTTAAAGTTATTGATTTATAGGGTAATTACCTTCAAAATGAGGTGATTATTTTTCTATTGCAGCAATACCAGGAAGAACTTTTCCTTCAATTGCTTCAAGCAAAGCACCACCACCAGTTGATACGTAAGAAACTCCATTAGCTAGACCAAACTTGTTAACACAAGCTACAGAGTCACCACCACCTACAAGAGAGAATGCACCATTTTTAGTTGCTTCGACGATAGCTTCACCTACAGTTTGAGAACCGTGTGAGAAGTTTTCGAACTCAAAAACACCAGTAGGACCATTCCATAAGATAGTTTTAGATTCTTTAATTACTTTAGCAAAGTTTTCTTCAGTTTTTGGACCTATGTCAAGACCTTCCCAACCATCAGGAATTTCGTTAACAGGAACAAATTTAGTGTTTGCGTCATTTGAGAAGTCATCAGCAATTTTTGCATCTACTGCAAGTACAAGGTTTACACCAAGTTCTTTAGCTTTCTCAATAAGGCCAAGAGCTAAATCTAGTTTGTCGTCTTCACAAATTGACTGACCGATTTTACCACCTTGTGCTTTAGTGAATGTATAAGTCATACCACCAGCAATAATAAGGTTATCTACTTTAGTAAGTAGGTTTTCGATAATTTCAATTTTAGAAGAAACTTTTGAACCACCCATAATAGCAGTAAATGGGCGTTTAATATCTTTCATTACTTTATCTACAGCAGCAACTTCTTTTTGCATTAATAGACCAAACATTTTGTGATCTGCATCAAAGAACTGAGCCATAACAGCAGTTGAAGCATGTGCACGGTGTGCTGTACCAAAAGCATCATTTACGTAGCAGTCTGCATAAGAAGCTAATTTTTTAGCGAAATCAAGTTGTTTAACTTTAATCTCTTTTTTTGCAGCAGCTTTAACTTCGTCAGTTGCATCTTCTGGTAGGTTATATGGTTTACCTTGTTCTTCGCCATAGAAACGTAAGTTTTCTAATACTAGAACTTCACCTGGTTGTAAAGCAGCAGCCTTTTGAGCAGCTTCTTCACCCATACAATCATTTGCAAATTGTACTTCTGTACCTACTAGTTCAGAAAGGTGTTTAGTAATATGTTTCAAAGAGAATTTATCAGCTGGACCTTTAGGACGACCTAAGTGAGAACCTATAATGATACTACCACCATCGGCTAAAATTTTCTTAAGTGTTGGAAGTGCAGCACGCATACGAGTGTCATCAGTGATGTTGAAATTGTCATCTAATGGCACATTGAAATCTACACGAACAAATGCTTTTTTACCAGCAAAATTGAACTTTTCAAATGATTGCATAATACTCTATTTATTTAGTTATCTATATTGTGATTTATTATCTCTTAGACTCACAAAGTTAATATATATTTCTTTTTGAGCCTTATTATCTAGTTACAAACTTCTCAAAAAGTCATTTATTTTCGACCTTATATTTTTTCGTGAAGTATTTACAGTATAATTGCAAACCACACTTGTCACATTCTGGAGTTCTAGCTTTACAGATGTATCTACCATGTAAAATAAGCCAGTGGTGTGCTGTTGCAATATATTCTGTAGGAATATGTTTTACTAGCTCTTTCTCGGTAGCTAGTGGTGTTTTAGAGTTAGTTGTTAATCCTATTCTATTGGCTACTCTAAATACATGGGTATCTACAGCCATTGCTGGTTTGTTAAAAACTACAGAGAGAATGACATTTGCCGTTTTTCTACCTACACCTGGTAGTTTAGTTAGCTCTTCCATAGTATCTGGCACTTCGCTATTAAAGTCTTTTACCAGCATTTTAGCCATACCTACTAAAGCCTTTGCTTTGTTATTAGGATAAGATACTGTTTTAACATACTCGTACATGACTTCGGGTGAGGTGCTAGCCATTGCTTCGGGGGTAGGGAAGTCAAAGAATATAGAAGGGGTTACTATATTAACTCTTTTATCTGTACACTGTGCCGACAAAATTACTGCTACAAGTAATTCAAATGGGGTAGTGTAGTTTAATTCTGTTTCTGCTACAGGTTTGTTTTTTAAGAACCAATTTATTACTAACTCGTATCTCTCTTTTTTTCTCATATTACCTTAAATAACCATTTCTAGTCAAAGATGTTCAAAAATAGAGAAATTGTTGCTTATTGCATAGTTTGTAGCCTATTTTTTCTCTCTATAAAAGTGACTATACCCGTGTTTAGATATTTATACCAATTATACATTGGTATAAATTAAAAAGCTTGAAAATA
>JASLCG010000027.1 GCA_030151885.1 Bacteroides sp. | reverse complement strand
TAGAGCTCTTCTAAGGTAAGTTCCTTAAATGATTTTATTTGACAAGTTATATTTTTATTCATTGAGCTAGCTAATTAGTAAACTAATTATTATAGAAATTATTAGAAAATCAGATAATCCTTTTCTTAAGTACTTTAAAGCCTGACTAATTCTATAGTTTACAGTTTGTGGAGATACTTTTAGTTTATTGGCTATTTGTTTGTGCGTTAGTTTATTGGATCTATTTAATATAAATGGTTCTTTAAACTTTTTAGGCATATTATCAAGTAGCTGTTTATATTGAATAAATAGACCTTTATCTGAATATTCTTCGTGATAGTTATAGTTAATATCAGTTGTGGATACTAATTCTTCAAAGACTTTTCTTCTCACTTTATAGTGAGTTATGCAATTTAGGCTTTTATTTTTTACAATTGTGTATAATAAAGATTTTAATGATAGCTTTGGATTAATTTCGGATTTATTTTCCCAAAGCCATATCATAGTTTCTTGTACAATACTTTCAGCCTCTTCATAGCCAACAAATTGAGAGGCAAAAATTACAAGATCTTTAAAGTATCTTTTGTAGATAACTTCAAAAGCCATCGAACTGCCTAAAATTAGTTCTTCGATCAATTTTATATCAGTGTTTTTAATTATCAAAGTATTATTTAATGAGCTTGTTTTATCTTTATTAACTTTGTAAACAAACGTATGTAAAAAGAGTTTATAAACAAAAATAAAAACTAATTTAGTAACATGTAAATCTAAATTGTATATATAATATACAAATCACATACATATATCAAATATACTTATGCCATTAATGAAAATTGACGAAGACGTATTATTTAATTATTTCAATAACAAATTGACTCAAGAAGAAGTTGATTTGGTCGAGCTTTGGTTTTCTGAATCGGAAGAACATCAGAATGAATTTAGAGATGCATTTACTCTTTATAAGATTATATCAATGGAAGCTTCTGAAACGTTAGTTGATACAGTTTCTAGCTATGCCAATTTTAAGTATAAGTATTTTTCTAAAGTAAAAAGAATTAATTGGTTTCAGTATGTAAAATATGTAGCAGCATTTTTTGTAGGTGTATTCTTGACTGGGGGATTGGCTCTTTTTTTATTATCAGATTCTACAAAAGACAAAGTTACTGTCTTTACAGCACAGAATGAAAGAGCATCCGTCAAGTTGCCAGATGGTTCTATTGTAGCTCTAAACTCCAATTCTCAATTAGATTATACTGAAAAGTTTTGGTCAAGTAAAAGAACTGTAAGTTTAATGGGAGAAGCATATTTTGAAGTATATCATAATAATACCCCTTTTGTAGTATCATCTAAGAATGTTGACATTGAAGTTGTTGGTACTAAATTTAATGTTAGGGCAAATGAATTCGAAAAAGATGTTATAACAACTCTTCTTGAGGGAGCCGTATGTGTAAGCTCTTCAAATTTATTGGAAGAGCATAAATTAATACCAGGTGAAAGTTTAAGAGTGAACACTGAAAAAGGTACAACTAAGTTATTCTCTTATGAAATTCCTGAAAATATCTTGCTGTGGAGAACTGGAAAGTTGAGCTTTGATCAAACTACTTTATTAGAAATTACTCAAACATTGGAACAACACTTTAATATTGAGATAACAATTGATAATAAAAATTTAGAACAAGAATTATTTACTTGCGAATTCTCCACACAGTCTTCCATCTGTAATATACTGGAAGTGTTGTCTTTAACTAATAAAATGAAGTTTGATAGAATTGATGAATACACAATAATTATAAAAAAAGTGTAATTTTTTTTTAGTAGGTATAACATTAGGATTGTATTAATAAGTAGAAACTAAAAAAAATATACTTATGTAAAAAAACTCTAATATTAGGAACACTGTAAATACTCTAGTATTCAAGATTTTAAATCAAAAAACATTTTATTAATTAATTTTAACGCTATGAAAAACAAATTTAAGTATTTGTTATTGCTCTTGCTGGCTATGTCATACAATGCTTTTGCTGGAAATAAAAATGCAAAGGTGACAATAAACTTCCAAGATGCAACTTTAGATCAAATTTTAAAAGAGATAGGTAATCAAGCTGCTCTTTCTGTAGTTTTTAATGTTAATGATCTAAATACAAATAAAAAGTACACAATTAAAGCTGATAATGAGGAAATCTCTACGGTTGTAAATAGGCTGCTTGAGAAAACTAATATTGTATATCAGGTACATGATAATCATTTAGTACTTGCCACTAAAGCTACAAATCAAAAACAGCAAAATACTGTAAAGCATTTAGTACAAGGTCGTATAACAGATGTATCTAAAGATCCTTTAATTGGGGTTAGTATATCTGTAAAAGGTACTACAACTGGAACTGTAACAGATATTGATGGTAATTATACTATTGAGGTACCAGTTGGTAAAGAGCTTGAAGTATCGTATATTGGTTATGCATCTCAATCATTCTCTATTAAAAAATCACAAACACTTAATATAACTTTATCTGAAGATACAGAGCTTCTCGACGAAGTTGTTGTAACTGCTTTAGGTATTAAGAGATCTCAAAAGGCTCTTAGTTATAATGTGCAGGAGGTTAAAAGTGATGAGTTAGTTACTATTAAAGATGCAAACTTTATGAATTCACTATCTGGTAAAGTTGCTGGTGTTAATATCAATGCTTCTTCTTCGGGAATTGGTGGTGCTACAAGAGTTATTATGCGTGGTTCGAAATCAATCGCAGCAAATAACAATGCATTATATGTAATAGATGGTGTGCCTATTTTTAATAATAATGAAGGTAGCACAAGTGGAACATATTCAACTCAACCACGTGGCGAAGGAATTTCCGACTTAAACCCTGAAGATATCGAAAGTATGTCTGTGTTAAGTGGTCCTGCAGCTGCAGCTCTTTATGGTTCTAATGCGGCTCAAGGTGTAATTTTGATAACAACTAAGAAGGGGGAAGAAGGTAAAGCAAAGGTAACTATTTCAAATAATAGTACTTTTTCTAGGCCTTTTGTAATGCCAGAATTTCAGACACAGTATGTTAATCGTCCTGGAGAGTTTAAATCTTGGGGTGGAGGAACAGGTTCTATGTTTGGTGAATATGATCCTGAGGACTTTTTTAATACAGGTACAAATATACAGAATACAGTAACCCTATCTGTAGGTAATTCTAAAAATCAAACGTATTTATCTGCTGCAACAACTAATGCAAAAGGGATAATTCCAAATAATAAATACAATAGGTATAACTTTACTGTAAGAAATACGACTAGCTTCTTAGATGATAAGATGACAATGGACGTGGGCTTTAATTATATTATTCAAGAAGATCAAAACTTAATGGCTCAAGGCCAATATTTTAATCCATTACCAGCGCTATATTTATATCCTAGGGGTGAAAACTTTGAAACAGTACGTATGTACGAATCTTACGACCCTCTTAGAAAGGTTAATACTCAAAACTGGACTTGGGGTGATGCTGGATTAGGTATGCAGAATCCGTACTGGATTGCAAATAGAAATCTAAGGGGTGCTAAGAAACAACGTTATATGATGACTGCAAGTTTGAAATATGATGTTTTAGATTGGTTTAATGTTTCTGGTCGTGTACGTGTGGATAATGCTACTACTGATTTTACAGATAAACGTTATGCATCAACTGCTACTTTATTTACATCAGGTTCTCCTTTCGGCTTTTATAGAACAGAGAAAAGCGATGATAGGCAAGTTTATGCAGATCTTTTGGGTAATATCAATAAATCATTTAATGATTTTACATTTAATGCTAACGTTGGTGTGAGTATTTCTCAAGTATATTATGATTTAGAAGGTTATCAAGGTGGTTTGAAAGAAATATCAAATGTGTTTAATAAATATAATTTGAATTACAATTTATCATCAGATAATAGACCTATTGATCAGTCATATAAGCAGAGAACTAATTCAATCTTTGCTAGTGCTGAATTGGGTTGGAGAAGCATGTTGTATTTAACAGTAACAGGTCGTAATGATTGGGACTCAGCTTTATCAGGTACACCTACATCTTCTTTCTTTTATCCATCTGTGGGGTTATCAGCAGTAATCAGTGAAATGGTTAAAATGCCTGAGGCTATATCATACTTGAAGTTGCGAGGGTCGTTCGCTTCTGTTGGCTCTGCTATACCAAGAAACTTAACATCTAAATGGAGATATGAATGGGACGAATCTACAAATAAGTGGGTTGCAAACAAATTCCGTCCATTAGGTAAGTTATATCCTGAAAAAACAGACTCTTGGGAGGCTGGATTAAGCGCTAAGTTTTTACAAAATAAATTTAGTTTGGATTTAACATGGTATAAGTCTAATACAAGAAAGCAGACTTTACAAATACCTATATCAGCAAGTTCTGGTTATTCAAGTATGTATGTTCAGTCGGGTAATGTAGAAAATAAGGGAATTGAGCTAGGCTTAGGGTTTAATAATAGTTGGGGTAAATTTAATTGGACTTCTAATCTTACATTTAGTATGAATAAGAATAAGATTAAAGAGCTACTTGATGATTACGAAGATCCTGAAACTGGAGAGCACTATAGTCTATCTCAGAGTGGACAAGGTGGTTTTGGTGCTAGTGAGTTTATTTTACGTAAAGGTGGTACTATGGGCGATCTGTATGTGAAAAACAGAATTGCAAGAGATGCAAATGGTAATGTAGCGCTAGATAAAAATAATAATATTAAGAAAGAAGAATTAAACTTGAATCCTATTAAGGTTGGTTCTGTATTACCTAAATCAAATTTAGGATTTAGAAATGATTTCTCTTACAAAGGATTTCAATTAGGATTTATGATTTCTGCAAGATTTGGTGGTATTGTAATGTCTCCAACTCAAGCTATAATGGATCAGTATGGTGTTTCGAAGACTTCAGCTAGCTATAGAAGTCAAGGAGGAGTTCCTATTAACAATGGACTTTATGACACTGAAAAATATTATGCTGTTGTAGGTGGACAAGAAGGTGTATTATCTGAATATGTTTATAGTGCTACTAACGTACGTCTTCAAGAAGCATCTTTTGGATATAGCTTCCCTACAAAATGGTTTAATAATAAGATGAATTTAAGTATGTCTATAGTAGGTAGAAACTTATGGATGATTTATAATAAAGCTCCATTCGATCCTGAGTTGACAGCTTCTACAGGAACATATTTCCAAGGTGTTGACTACTTTATGCAGCCAAGCTTACGTAATATAGGTTTCAATATTAAAGTTCAGTTCTAATTAAATCTAATTCTTATGAAATTCAATACTAAAAAAATATCATTCTTTGCTGGTGTATTACTAGCTGGAGGACTGTTGATGAGTCAATCATCTTGTACAGCAGGATTTGAAAGTATTAATCGCCCAGGCGGAAAGCTTTCTGAGGAAGAAATGGGGCGTGATAACTTTAAAATGGGAGCCTTTTTCCCAGAAATGAGTGATATTGCATTTCCAGCTCAAGAAAATTCATATCAGATGAATGAAAACTTAGTTGGAGCACAATATGCTCGTTTTATGATGTTTACTAAACCAGCATGGTCAACAGCCAATTTTATAACCTATAATCCACCAACTGGTTGGGTAAATCACCCTTTTAAAGACCCTATGTCTAAATTTTATTCAGCATGGAATGAAGTTAAAAAAATGACAGGTAGTAAAGGTGTTAACTATGCATGGGCTCAAGTTTTGAGAGTAATTGCTATGCAAAGAATAACAGATCAATTTGGTCCTATTCCTTATAGAGGTGTAGAAAATGGTAGTATATCAACTGCTTATGACTCTCAAGAAGATGTATATAAATATATGTTTGAAGATTTAAATGAAGCTATCGAAGTTTTAACTTCTTTTGCTTTAGCAAATCCTGAAAATCGCAGTATGTCTAGCTTTGATAATCTTTATGCTGGAGATTTTGCTAAGTGGGTTAGATTGGCAAATTCTCAGAAATTACGAATGGCTATCCGTATATGTAATGTTAATCCAGACTTGGCAAAAGAGATGGCAGAAGAAGCTGTAAGCCATCCTATTGGTGTTATGGTGTCAAATGCTGATAATGCGAATTATCGTTACTCTAAGAATCCATTAGAAGTAATGTGGAATTCTTATGGTGATGCTAGAGCGGCGGCAGATATTACTTCTTATATGAACGGCTTTAAAGATCCTAGAATTGAAAAATATTTTCAACCAATGAAGTTTACTTCCAAAGGATCTCTTTATCAAGGAAATCGTGCAGGTATTAATATTGCTAACTTAGAAGATGCTCAAAGATATTCTTCTCCTAAGGTATCTACAACAGAACCATTACTTTGGATGGCTGTATCTGAAGTAACCTTTTGTAAAGCAGAAGGTGCATTGAAAGGTTGGAATATGGGGGGAACTCCTAAAGAATTATATGAATTAGCTATTCAACAATCATTTGAACAATGGGGTGCTGCTGGTGCAGATGACTATATTAACAACAGTAATTTAACTCAAGCTGATTACGTAGATCCATCAGGTAATAACTCGATATCGGCTGTTAGTAACATTACTATAAAATGGGATGATACTGCTTCTATGGAAGAAAAAATGGAACGTTTAATTACTCAGAAATGGATAGCATTATGGCCATTAGGTACAGAGGCATGGAGTGAAAAGCGTAGAACAGGCTTCCCTAGATACTTTCCTTTAGCAATACCTAATTTACCAGAAGTAGCAAATAGAATACCATTTGCTCCTGATGAGTATACCAATAATAAAGATAATGTATTGCAGGCAATAACTTTACTAAATGGTAATGATGACTATCAGACTAAGCTTTGGTGGCAAAAGAAGTAATTAGATTTTAAATATCAATTTAATGAATTTGAATATTATGAATTTAAATATTATAAAAAACATATTGGCTCCTTATGCATTGATTGGGCTCTTTTTAGCTAGTTGTTCTAGTTGGACGGATATGCGTATAAAGGATGCTGATGATTTAACTCAATCAGCTAATAATGATGCTTATTTTGAAGCATTAAGAGCATATAAAAAATCGGACCACTCTGTGACTTTTGGTTGGTTCGGTAACTGGTCAGGTAAAGGTGTAAGCCTAGAGAACACAATGAAAGGTCTTCCTGATAGTGTTGATTTTGTATCAATGTGGGGTGGATGGAAAAACCCAACACCAGAAATACTTGCAGATCTGCATTATGTACAGAAGTTAAAAGGTACTAGAGCTTTAGTTTGTTGCATTGTTCTAGATATAGGTGATCAGATTACTCCTGAAGATCATAACTACTCTCTTGAAGCTAGAAAAGATTTTTGGGGCTGGGTAGATGGAGATGATGTATCTATTGAAGCGGCTATTCGTAAATATGCTAATGCTTTTTGCGATACGATTGATAAATATAACTATGATGGTTTTGACTTAGATTGGGAACCAAACTATGGACATCCTTTTGAAACTCGTAAAGAAATGGCTGTAGGTAACAGAATTGATATTTTCTTAGAAGAAATGTCTAAAAGAATTGGGCCAAAGTCTGGAACGGATAGGTTGCTTGTCATTGATGGAGAACCTTATGCAATCCATCCAGAAACAGGAGCTTTATTTGATTATTTTATTGTTCAAGCTTATGCTTCTGGTGGAGAATATGACTTGGATAGTCGATTGAGTAGAGTTATAGATACTTTT
The DNA here is from genome assembly GCA_030151885.1 of Bacteroides sp. Taxonomy (GTDB): domain Bacteria; phylum Bacteroidota; class Bacteroidia; order Bacteroidales; family Bacteroidaceae; genus Bacteroides_E. The sequence continues at coordinate 1,642 of JASLCG010000027.1, read as the reverse complement.
GATGGTATTTTAGATGCAGAAGATGTTGCTAGAAAATTCATAGTAACAGAAAATTTTGAAAGTTTTGCTGAGGGTGGAGGTGTTATATTTGATGGTAAATACAGATCTTTAGAAGGTATGGCTAGATGGAATCCTGTAATCAATGGTAAAAAAGTGAGAAAAGGGGGAGTAGGTACATTTCATATGGAATATGAATACAGCCCTAATGGATTCCCTTTAGGCGTTACCTACCCATATCTGCGTAAAGCAACACAAATAATGAATCCTGCTAATAATAATGTGAAGTAAATTTACAATTATGAAAAACATTTTATCAAAATATATTTTAGGTTCTTTAATCTTAGCAAGTTTTAGTTTGTCTAGTTGCAATAATGCTAAATATGATGAAATATCTAATAAAGCATTTATTGCCGAAACCAATTTAGCTACATATAAATCTGTAAAACTAGCTGTTGATGATTTAAATGGAAATGTTTTAACAGCAACACCAAGAATAAATCAACCAATAGATCAAACTGCTAAATATTCTATTAAACTAAGTGATGTTGCTCTACAAGAGTTTAATAAAAAGAATAACTTAGATTATAAGATGCTACCTCAAGAATTTCTTGAGTATGATTTTAATGAAGTAGAAATTACTTCAGGGGAAGTGCTAGGAGCAACTCAGTCTGTAAATATAAAACCTCTGTCTAATGAAATAATGGGAGATGGTAATAAGTATGCAATAGCAGTTGAAATGGAGTCTATGAATGGGGTTGTAGAGACTATTAAAGGTGCTAATTTATTAGTTGGTATCTTAGAGTTTCCAATCGTAACATCAGTTCCTACTATTCATAATAGAAACAATGTTAATTTTACTATGCGTCAAGATTATGAGTTAACTTCGTGGTCAATTGAATTCCTAATCAATATTGACAGGTTAGGTACATCTGTAGGAGAACTCAATAACCAAGCTATTTTTGCAGCATTTGCTTCAGATGGGAAAGATGGTGAAATATATTCTCGTTTTGGTGATGCACCTATTAAAGGTAATGTATTCCAGGTGAAGAACCAGGGAACTCAAATAAATTCAGCTACTGAGTTTGAGGCTAATAAGTGGTATCACATTGCAATGGTTAACGATGGAGCTAAATTGACTTTATTTGTAAATGGCAAAGAAGATATCAGTATAGCATCACCTAATAAAGTGACCCAATTAGATCGTAATAAGTTTCACTTAGGAAATACTGATTACTTAAAAGCTAATGTTATGATGTCTGAATTACGTTTTTGGACAAAAGCAATTTCAGCTGATCAAATAAAAAATAATATGTATAGTGTAGATCCTAACACAGATGGATTAGAGGCATATTGGAAACTTAATGAAGGAAATGGAAATGAATTCCAAGACTCAACAGGTCATGGTAATATTGGTAAATCTACAGGTTCTACAAAATGGACTGCTGGAGTAAAATTTGGAGGTACTGAATAAAATTCTTTTGACTATTAAATAAAGGCTGAATTTCTAAATACCTCTCGTTACATATTTAGTAACGAGGGGTATTTTATTTGTAGAGTAGGGATTAATAAATTTTTTACCGCATCTCATAACAACTTATCCAAAACTTCTGATCCAACTTACAACCCTCTTCATAAGATTTAT
>JASLCG010000013.1 GCA_030151885.1 Bacteroides sp. | reverse complement strand
TATGCAGATATAGAAACCTATGATTATGATGATTACTTTCAAATAGAGTTAACAAATTTATTAGTTGTAAGAGATAATACAATCTATGATAATATATCTGATGCAGTAGCTAAAGAAATTGATAGAGCTATAGATAAGATAAATCAAGAAGCCAAAGAGAGTGCTTTAAATTGGAATTATCAAAAACATTATGAAACCATAGGGGGCAGATATGCTTACCTTTAAAATATACAATTATGAATGAAGTATTAGAAAAAACAGAAGTACTTAATCAAGATGGATTACTTGATAAAGTAAGAGAATTAGAAAAAGAGCTAGCTGAAGCTAAGAAACAGGAAGACCAATGGTATAAAAGCTATTTGGAAATTAAAAATAAGCTAGAAACATTTAAAAACGCTGTTAAAAGCGTTGTCGTGTTAGTGGATTAAATTTATTGTGCGTTAAGTGTGTGGTTCGTGAGAATAGCACACTTTTTTATTGGATAGTGGTGGAATTGGTAGACACAAACCTAAAATGTGAAGTAGAACACATATATCGACTACAAAGGTTTATGCAAGTGCAGGTTCGACTCCTGCCTATCCAACTAATTCAAATTATTTATAGTATGGCAAAAATTAGTCAAGAAAGGCTTCTTATAAGAGAGAAGTTAAAAGTTCAGGGGGATAAAGTCGTTTTTCCTTTATCTCTTTATATGAAAATATCACGTATAGTTCAAGAAATGAATAAAATAGCACGAATAGAGCGACTTATTACCACAGATGAAGTTCTTTATTCTATTAGACAGGAAGGAGCCCCTCAAGGGAACTTTTTTGTAATTCGTAATTTATAAAAATCAAACCACACAATTATGAGAGTATTCACAGAATTAACACCTGAGTGCGATAAAACAGCCCAGTTATTCGCTAGGGGTTATGAAAAGAAAGAGATTGCTGAGATAAAGTGTAGGTCTTTCTATACAATTAATAATCAAATAAACACAGCATTCGAAAAACTAAAGGTTAGAAATGGACGTGAGTTAGCTATTCTGTATTCAGAAAGATGCACAGGTAAGTCAATCCTTGATTTATCAGAAAGATCTAGGCGTATTTTATCAATGGTTCTAATATCTGTTTTTATAACAGGTTTTCATATGAGTGAAATGCCACATCAAAGACGTGCAGGTATTAGGATATCTAGGATGGTAAGCCGTAGAATTGAAATAGAAACTAGTCTAATCGTATAAATAATAGAATTATGAAAAATATAGAAATACCTCTTCTAACAAAAAATGATATAGAATGTCGTATAGCTACTGTAACTCCAAAGGGGGCTTCATTCTTACTATATAAAGATGCTCGTTGTGATATGAGAATTTTAGATGAAGTCTTTGGTATTTATGGTTGGCAAAGAAAAAATGAGCTAATAGATGGACAGTTGTTTTGTACTGTGAGTGTTCAAAATCCTAATACTAAAGAATGGATAAGTAAACAAGATGTAGGTACAGAGTCTTATACGGAAAAAGAAAAGGGTAGGGCATCTGATGCTTTTAAACGAGCCTGTTTTAATATAGGTATTGGTAGAGAACTTTATACAGCTCCATTTATTTGGGTTAATTGGCAAGGGGAAGAGTATAATAACGGGAAACCTCGCTTGTCTCTACAAGTGAAAGATATAAAATATAATGCACGAAGGGAAATTATAAGCCTTGTCCTAATAGATAAGCAAGGTAATGTGCGTTATGCAGTAGGTCCTAAAAATACAGTAGAGACCTCAAATTCAAAATCTGTAAGTCGAGAATTAGAATTAGCTTTTCAAGAAATAAAAGAGTCTAAAACAGGTGAAGACTTAGCAGGTATCTTTAATCGATATGTAGGTTTCCAATCAGATAAAAAGTTTATATCTGCATTGACGGATAAAAGACAAGAGTTAGGAATTTTTAAAAAGAATGAAAAAAATGCTCAAACAGTCTAAGGTAATTTTTAATAAAGAGAAACACACCTATAGATTAGGTGAGAACTTCTTAAAAGGTATAACAAAGATTTTATCAAAGCATCTATTTCAAGGTAAATATGATAATATCCCTGAATTTGTTTTAGAGCGTGCTGCATCTCGTGGCACGTTTGTTCACGAGTGTTGTGAGCTTGTAGATACATTAGGAGTAATCCCAAATAGTATCGAGGCCCAAAACTACATTAAGCTTAAAGAAGAATATGGTTTAAAATCTATTGCAAATGAGTATATCGTTTCTGATGAACAGCATTTTGCAAGTGCTATTGATATTGTTCTAAGTGATTATTCATTAGCTGATATTAAAACTACAGATCAGTTTGATCACGAGTATGTGAGTTGGCAACTCTCTATTTATGCTTACCTCTTTGAACTTCAAAATCCTGATTTAAAAGCTAACAAGCTTTATGGTATATGGCTTAGAAATGAGAAAGCTGAACTAATTGAGGTTGAAAAGAAGCCTAAAGAACTTATTCAAGAGCTATTACGCTGTGAGGTTGAAGGAGAAATTTTTGTAAACCCTTTAAAAAAAGAGACAACGATCCCTTCAAAAATTTATGAAATTGAGAAATTCTTAATAGATCTAGAGACTCAGGCTAAAGAGATTGAGGCTAAACGAAAAGAACTTCTTGATGGCATTCTAAAAGAAATGGAAAAAGCAAATGTTGATAAGTGGGAAACAGATAAGATACGTTTAACAAGACGTAAAGCTACTACATCAGAAAGGTTTGATAGTAAATCTTTTAAAATGTATAATCCTGATTTATATCAGCAATTTATGAAAGTATCACCTGTTAAAAGTTCTATTACTCTGAAAGTCCTATGATATTCAATCTAAAGAACCCGTACGAAAAAGAAGATTTTAAAAAATATGCTAATAAGCTTTATCAGTCTGAAAGTGTAGTTGAACTTACTAAAAAGCTTCCTAACAGGACTCTTGCTCAAAACTCATATTTACATTTAATTCTTGGCTTCTTTGCCTCAGAGTATGGGTGTTCTTTAGATGAAGTAAAATTAGACTTCTTTAAACGTGAGGTCAATAGAGCTATTTTTGAACGTACTATCATAAATAAGCAAGGTAAAGAAATTACTACGTTTAGAAGCACGACAAGTTTAACAACAGGTGAGATGTCAAAAGCAATAGATCGTTTTAGAAATTGGTCTTCTGCTGTTGCAGGAATATATCTTCCTTCAGCTGATGAAAAACAGTTCTTGGTTTATATACAGCAAGAAATAGA
>JASLCG010000123.1 GCA_030151885.1 Bacteroides sp. | reverse complement strand
CTGCTATTTGATTCTATAGTAACAATAAATGGGGCTATACGCTTATCTTCAGGCGTTTCTAAAGTACCACTCCCCTTAAGAATCACTTTTTGTCCCCCTTTATTCTCCATTGCTTCTTCTGTAATAGTTCCTTTTGCTCTAAAAATGATACCATTAACACGAACTGTCTCTATAATATACTCAAGACCAATCATATCTCTATTTTCTGCTATAAATTTTAACTCAATAGTATTACTATTTTCATTCAATTTTATAGCAGGCCTATATACCCCATTGAGTACTACACTTGAACAATCTAATGTATATTTAAAGTCTAGATAATTCTGAGTTATAACAACTGGTATGTCAAAATTACCTAGCTTTACATGCAGCACATCAGAGAATATAGCATTGCTTACATTTGTACTTTTCTTACTGATTCGGATCTGTTTCTTAGCTTTATCCCATATAACTTCAAAATAAGGTGATTTAGAGACATCACCTTCTAAAGCAGTTTCCCATTCAAAGCTTATAACATCCATATCAGTAATAGGATAGTTAGTCTGATACTTTAAATCAACATAATCATCCTGATGGTTATTCCCCATTAATCTAGATGAAAACTCTATTTTATGATTATCAATTCCTAAGTAGTGTTCTCCTTGTATATGCATCTCATGAATACTCTCATCCCAAACTACCAACTGATATTCTAGATTTGCTGTTGAAGTAGAAGCTAAAGCCTTTTCTACAGTAGTAAAGCCTGAACTTAATACCTTTGTTATATTAAATAAATACCTATGATTTCGCAATATAGAATAATAGTTACGTGAACCATTATTGATATCCTGAGCAAAATCTAATCGATAATAAGAGGTTACCCCCCCTTCAAAAGAGCCTGCTATTACAATGGTATGGATAGTATTATTTAAGTTTACATTCGGTTGTAAAATAGAACCATCGGATTCTGGTAAGTAGATTTCTCTTATTAACGACTGGCCTTCTGGCTCATAAACATGGTATTTTAAAGGACTCTTATTATCTCTTTTTTTTGAATTAGGCACAATAGATGGCTTTGTTTTAAAGTCATCATGTATAGGAGCTACAAAGCCATCCTCATACGTTCTGTACACAAATACTTGCTCCAGCTTAAAGTTGTCTAAGCCTTTAGTTTTTTCACTATAAGGTCCATCAATTCCGGTCGTATTAATTTCAAAGTTCAAACCAATATCTACTCTTGCTAGTGACCTATAGAGTACCACATCGTGCTTACCCATATTTTCACTAACCTCATTAACCTTCAAGCTCCCATAAAGAGGAAAAGGGGTTGAATTTTGAGTTGATGCATTCCATATGTTATTACCATCTGAATGAATAGGCATAACAAATTTCAATTCCTTTATAAAGTCAGACCATTTTGTATCCCCTTCCACTAACTTATCAATAGGAGGTTCATAGTTAGCAATAAACATCAAGTTTATTGGCTTATCAGATTTTACTAATTTTATTATTAATGTTGCTTTTCTAGGATCACTATCATTGTATTGCAAAGAGTTTTCTAATACTGGAACAGTATATAAATATTTTTTATCTGTACTATTATCAAAAGCAATAACAGCTATTTTTTTAGGATCAATGACACGCTCTGAGTTAGCATCCATAGCACGCGACTGCACAGTATGATGAGGTAGTGGCATCTGATAGTTTGGTAAGTTAAATTCTATCTTTAAATACGCCTCTTTTACCATTTCTTTAGATGAGTCATTTAAAACATCATCCGATATACAAGACGATACAGAGCAAAGTAGCCCCAATAGCAGTGGTAAAATAAAAATATTTTTATAAATCTTGTACATATTTTATTCATTTAGAATTAAAAATCAATATCTATCAAATTAATAACCCAACCGTTTATTATTATAACTGTGTCAAGCCAAGTAGAAGTGTCTCCATTAATATAAACAGAAAGTGAAAACTGATCTTTACGATCTAAGTACTCTTGAAAACTCATTTGATGTGGCAAGTACCCCTCTTCCTTTAAGAGATAAATAAGATCTAATAAATTCTTATTAAAAACTTCTTTTCCTTCTCTATCTTCTATAATCAAGCGTACATTATGCGATTCTATCAATCTTGATAAGCTAAATTCAGCAGCTAAAGCATTAAATTTTTCAGGTGTATTTTTAGAGTTGTACTCTCCTTCTCTTGGAGACGTTTTTTCATAGTAATAAGGTAAATAAGTAATAGGTATACCGGTTATTACCTCATAGTTATATTTAATTAAGCCATTACCATCAGTCTCTTCTATTCGTATCGTAAAATCATCTTTTCGAAGCTCATTACTACTATTATCTAATAATACAACTCGAATATCATTGTTTACCTTTTTCATAGGAATAACAACTTGACTTACATTAGACTCATTAGATATGTATATATTTGAGTACCCTACAAGCAGATTATTAAGATGAGCCTTAAAAGTACTTTTTATACCATCTGATTTATTTAAACCAGCAATTAACTCTTCGATAGTAGATACACCAGTTAGTAGTGTAGGAAATTTAAAATAAGAAGCTAAGCTGTTTATATTATTGCTATTTGCCCAAGCTACCAATCTATATGACCCCGTAGGTAAGTCAGGTAAAACTATTGTAAAGTTTTCTTGCTGAACAAGGTTTTCTTTCTCAAAAATAGTTTTCAAGTATTTACCATTAGCATCAAACACATATAAATAAACATGATCGACTTGCTCACTAAATACATTTGATTTTAACATATTCCATGAGTAATCAAACATGATATTTACTTTAGAGTTACAGTCATCTAAGTTGTCCTTTACACAACTACCAAACAATAATGATATTGATGATAATAAGAGTAAACAGAAAAGTTTTTTTTTGAGAATGGTCATAAATACATTGGTTTAAAGATTTTTACACCAATAAGTTGGATGGTATTATAAAAGTAAAGTTAATCGCCACCTGCCATCATAATAGTAAGTGGCGATAAACTTATTAATAATTAGTAGCTTATTACTAATTAGAACTCAATATCAATATTATTAAGTATCCAAGGGTTAATTTGTACTGTTACATCTAAGAACATTTGATCTGGATCGATTGGAGGATTTGGGTTTTCTGGAGTAACTTTACCACCACCTGGTACATCATCACCAATAAATTTCACTTTATTTACCATCAAGTTGTATACCGAGTTTCTTAAAACGTTATAGTAAAATGTTTGTTCGTTTTTATACTCTATCTTGTAATTCTGGTCTTTAATAAAGTAAGTGTAATACATAACACCATTCTCATAAACTTTAATTCCTTTAGATCGTAGTTCTGGAGCTGTTGTTGGTAATTTTCCACCTTTATATTCATCTAAAGCATTCACTTTCTCTAAATCTGTATATATAACACCACCAACATAATAAAAAGTGACACCTTTATTTGCAACAGTTTTATAAACAACACCTGTAGTTTGTGCTGCACCTGCTGTTAATTTTTCGTTTAAAACAAAAGGAGGACAGTTTTCTACAGCAAAAGTAGCGCCTGTTCTAAATAAACTCTCCTTGCCCAAAGTTAAATCTGTTATAACACCATCATCTACTTTAGCTAGTTCTGTGAATGGAGTATAATAGCTTCCTTGAGGAGTATCTGCATGAGTACCCTTAACTTCTGTCTTACTCTCTTTCCACTTCTGAATTAAATTAAACTGCTTATTACCATTTACAAGTACATAGCCTTTAAAATCAATACTTTCTCCAAAGAAAATATTTCCTTCATCATCTTTAATAGTAAGGATATCATCAGCCAATTTTACTGAGTTTTCACCTGTTTTATCAAATATTTTTACAGCTGCACGATCAACTTTAGCCGTTGCTTTAACAGGGTTATTACTATCATTAGCAGATGTAATAGTTACTGGAGATCCTGAATTGGCAACCATATCAATACTGTTTGAAACAGTTGACATTAAGAATTTTCCATTCATAAAGCCTTTATCTGCATTTTCAGCTGTTACTCCACTGATTAAAGCATTAATATCACCATCAGTACTTATTGTTGGGGTATTCTCATTAGGGTTTGCAACTACAAAGAGTCTATAAGATCCTGCAGGTACACCTATTTTCTCTGATGTAAAGCCTGTTACATTTGCTGTTGCACTAAAATGCACCTTACCATTCTTTGTTAAATAAACTACTACATTATTAATACTACTTCCATCTGTATCTGCCTGAGACTCTTCACCTAGAGTTCTAGTTTGTACATCTTCAGATTTTAGATTAATACTCAAGTAGGTATCATACATAGATACTTCATCTTCTTTTGGTAGAAGACTATCACTACTGCTACATGCAGTTAAACCAGCTAGTACTAAACCAGCTAATAACAAGTTCTTAATTTTCATATACAATTATTATTAAGTTAATATACTTATCGTAAGTAAAAGGTCTTAATAGCCCCTTTATACTATATTTATTATCTATCTGTAATTTATCTATCATGCAGTCTATTTCAATCTGCAATCTATTTACTATCTACTCTGCAATCTATCTATTATGCAATCTATCTATTCACTATAAATAAAGTAATACTTACAAATTACAAGCATGTTAATTTTTATACATTCACCCCAAACCAATAGGCTACTTACAAATATATACACTTATAAATTAATAGCATTTTTTTATTTATTTAGCTAAGATATATACATATTCCGTATTAGCAATGTTTTTTTAAGTAAATATTTAATATTAATCGTATTTTATAAAATAAGCACCTTTTTTCGCTTAAAAATAGGTAATATCAGCTTGCAACTAGTATTTTTAACACAACAAATACAAACTGTAACTACTGAATAATAAACACAATATATAAACCGACTCTATTAAAATGCTTTAGCACATTATATTCTTTTAAAATTACAAATACAATAATTAAAACAATACTAACCATTAAATAAAACGCTTATTAATATGCAAAACAAAGAGATTATAGAGCCAACAATAATTTACAAATTAACAACAAATAGTACCATTTTAACACACTAATTTAAATTTAAAGATCTAATCTGTTTTTTATATTTATATTTTTCAAAATTATGCACTGTAAAAAGTACCATATATTAAATATTGATTATTGATAAATACATCATTTAAAAAGCTATATACTTTACTATATTACGTAACTTTATATTTTAATACTATTGTGGAGTTCTACAAGCACTGAATTAAAACAACTATTATATGAAAGTTATTAAACTACTTAGAGTAATTTTATTACTAAACTTATTTTTACTGCTTTCTAACAGCATCAATGCTCAAGCAAAAACATATTATAAAATCTTCAATAATAAAGGAGAAGTTATTGACAATGGTGGAGTATGGGATAATAATGGAACAATCATTCTAGGACAAGAAGATAAAAACAATGCTGGACAATACTTATCGTTAGTTCAAATATTAAATAACATCTATTTAATCGAATTTCCAGCTTTTGAAAAGGCAATGGATTATACAAACAACTTCAAAGAGAATGTTATTATAATTCAGTGGGATGCAAATATAGAGTTCCCTAATCAAAAATGGATTTTTAAGCAAATTAAAGAGGATAAATACTACCTTCTGTGCGAAAAGAACCCTGAGCTTAGCCTTAGTTATAGAAATGATGGAAAATTACAATTGTCAAAAACAGACTTAGCAGACGAAACCCAACAGTGGACCATAAAGAAAGTTACAGATAAACTACCTAATACTTTAGATGAAGTAGGAGATGTGGAGTGGGAGAATCAAGATATTTTCGCCATTAATAAAGAAGAACCAAGAAACTCATTCATTCCATTCCTTTCAATAGAAGAGTTGAAAGCAGACCCCACATTCAACACGCCATGGGAAATGCCTAAGTCATCAAATTATCTATCGCTTAACGGAAAGTGGAAATTTAACTGGGCCAGTAATCCGACAGAAAGACCAAAAGATTTCTATAAAGAAAAGTATGACACTTCTAATTGGAAAGAAATTACTGTACCTTCTACATGGGAAACTGAAGGATATGGCACACCAATATATACTAATGTAACCTATCCACACAAAAATCAGCCTCCATTTATTAGACCTGTAAAAGGATGGACGATTGAAAAAGAGAATAATCCAGTAGGATCATATAAAACAGACTTTATTGTTGATAAATCTTGGACAGATAAAGAGGTATTCTTACACTTCGACGGAGTATATAGTGCTATTTATATCTGGATAAATGGGAAAAAAGTAGGATACTCGCAAGGGGCAAATAATGACGCAGAGTTCAATATTACTAAATATATAAAAAAAGGGAGAAACAGTATTGCTTGTGAAGTCTACAGATGGAGCGATGGCTCTTACTTAGAAGATCAAGATATGTTTAGACTTAGTGGAATACACAGAAGTGTTTACTTGTATGCGACAAATAAGGTTAGAGTTAGGAACTTTGAAATTAAAGATGAATTATCGGCCGATCTTAAACAAGCATCTTATTCTATTAATACAGAGCTACAAGCGTATGCCACTAATTATAAAAACTTATCGGTAGATGTTCAAGTGCTAAATCCAGACAAGAAGTTAATTTCGACTTTGTCTTCAAAAGTGGATAGAGTTAGAAATAAAGAGCTAAAAAATATAACACTTCAAGGAGCTATTAATGAAACTCCGTTATTATGGAGTGCAGAAACTCCTTACCTATACACATTTATTATATCTTTAAAAGATAGCAAAGGAAATATTATTGAAACTACAACCAGTAAATATGGTTTTAGAAAAATAGAACTGAAAGAGAATAGAGTTTATATAAATAATCAACAGGTATTTTTTAAAGGTGTAAACAGACACGACACACACCCTACATTAGGTAAAGCAATTCCTATTGCTTCTATGATTCAAGATATTGAATTAATGAAGCAAAATAATATTAATATGGTGCGAACAGCTCATTACCCGAACGATCCACGCATGTATTCATTATATGACTACTACGGACTCTATGTTATGGATGAGGCAGACCTAGAGTGTCATGGCAATAATTCAATTTCTGGAAGAGATAACTGGTTGGCTCCAATGTTAGATCGTGTTGTACGAATGATGCGTAGAGATATTAACCATCCATCTGTCATTTTTTGGTCTTTAGGAAATGAATGTGGAGGCGGAAAGAACTTCGATACTATTTACCAAAAAGCCAAAGAAATAGATTCTACACGCCCAATTCATTATGAAGGAAAAAATGATATTATGGATATTGACTCTCACATGTATCCTTCATTAAAAAATATGATAGCTTTCGATAAATTAGACAGAGATAAGCCCTACTTCTTATGCGAGTATGCGCATGCTATGGGAAATGCTATAGGAAACTTACCCGAATATTGGGACTATATTGAAAACAGTTCAGATAGAATGATTGGTGGCTGTATATGGGACTGGGTAGATCAAGGATTATGTAAACCAGGAGGTGCTAAAGATGAATTCTTTTTTGGAGGTGATTTTGGTGACAAACCAAATGATCAAGATTTTTGTGCAAATGGAATAATTACTGCTGATAGGAAACTTACTCCTAAATTAATGGAGGTAAAAAAAGTATACCAATACATTAAAATAGAGTTGGAAGATATAGATAAGATTAGAGTAACTAATAAGTATGACTTTACCAATTTAAATAAATTTGCACTAGATTGGCAATTGACAGAAAATGGTATAGTTATCGAAACAGGTAACTTTAATATGCCTTCTATTGAGCCAAAACAGAGTACTTTTATCGATATACCATATATTAGCCCAATAAAAGCTAAAAAAGAATACGCGCTCAACGTTTATTTAAGAAGAATAGATAGTGTAGAATGGGCTCCTTATAATCATTATCTAGCATCAGAGCAGTTAATTTTAAAAACTCCTAAACAATTCGACTCACTTAAGCCTACAGATGGTAAGTTAGAAATAGATGCACATAGAGATTCTGTTAGAATTGTAGGTAAATCATTTTCTATTACATTCAATAAAACAACTGGAAGTATCTCATCTCTCACTTATAATGGTAACGAGGTTTTTTATAATAAAGAAGGTTTTAGATTTAACTGGTATCGCTCTAATAACAATGATGCTAGAGAATATATGGAATCTACAACAACTGTAAAAGATTTTTTTATTGTACACGATAATAATAATATTGTTGTTAAGACTCTTCTATTTACTAATTTTTCGGATAGTAGAAACTCCAATTACCCACATAATATTGAATATATTATTCAGCCAAATGGAGAAATTCAAATCAATGCAAACTTCAAGCTTCCAAACACATCTTACCAAGTACCTAGACTAGGGTTAACAGCTAGCCTAAGCCCTCAATTCAATAAAGTAAAATATTTTGGAAGAGGTCCTTGGGAAAACTACAAAGATAGAAAAGCATCTAGCTTTTTAGGAGTCTATCAAAGTGAGATTACAGAGTTTGAAGAGCAATATATCCGTTCTCAATCCATGGGAAATAGAGAAGATACTCGCTGGGTAAATATTACAAAAGAAGATAATAGTGGAATAAGTATATCAGCAGTTAAACCATTCAACTTTTCAATTTTACACTTTACTGACAAACAGCTATGGAATGAGTTAAAGCATGGCCATGAATTAAAGAATAACAGATTACCTCAAAGCATTTTAAATATTGATGCTACACAAAGAGGGTTAGGTAATCAAAGCTGTGGACCAAGCCCACTAGACAAGTTCGAATTAAAACCTGGACAATACCAATGTAGCTTCATTATAAAGAACTTAAATGTAGAGTAAACAAATAGTATTAAAATCTATTATAACTCAAGGGGTGTGTATTAATAATACACACCCCTTGAGTTATAATATACCCCTTGCTGACTAGCCAATATAAATACCACAACATACTAATTCTTTATTGCCGACATACCCGTGTCTTGTCGGCAATAAACCTCAGGTATATCGGCAACATACTCGAGGCTAGTTGCCGACAAGCAAAGAGCATTATAATATAGAGGTACATTGCCGATATGACTCCATATTATATATGAGTTTACAGCTAAAAATGAAAAAAGTTCTCTCTTCCATAATAGAAGAGAGAACTTTTCAACCGTATAATTATTAAGGTAGGTTAGAGTTTATTTTACCATCCAGTATTTTGAATCAAATTTGCATTTTTATTAAGTTCTACATTTGATATAGGATAAAAATACATTTTATCCTCCACCAGTCTTTTTTCTAGTAAGAACTTACGATACTTAAACTCTTCATTCTCTTTTATTACTTTTACTCCATAAATATTAGAAGTTTCATGTAGCTTTTGATTTCTTCGAATATCCCAGAAGCGATGTCCTTCAAAAGCAAACTCCACTCTTCTCTCATTTTCTAAACGTTTTTTAAACTCATCTGCTCCTAAACCCTCTGGCAGATTAGGCATTTCTACACCATCTCTTGCTCTTACCTTATTAACTGCTTCTGCAGCACTTAGAGGGAATTCAGCATCCGTATAATATGGATTTTCAAAAGCATTAACCATAGCTTCTGCATAGTTTAGTAAAATTTCTGCATATCTAAATAACACCCAATTATGATGTTTCTTTGTTACTTTACTATCAGAAGTAAAACTAATTTCACTATTCACATACTTCTTAAGATAATATCCTGTTACAGAAGCATTTTTCAATGGGACAGCATTTGCACCACCTTCCCACACTTCTAACCTATCGTTATTAGTAGGCCACTTCATGTTATTACAAGCAATTGTAAACTTCAACCTTGGATCTCTATTTGCATAAGGATCTACCTTACCATCTGTATCTGTCCATACAAAAGGCGTCCCATCTTTACTTTCATAAGCTTCCATTAAGTTTTGAGTAGGGCATGTAGATGTTCTCCCCCCTTCAATACCTATAGGAAAGTTTGCTTTTTCAAAGTTTCCTGTTTCCCCAACAGGTCTGCATAAAATAACCTCTTTACTTTTATTGTTATCGGCTCTAAATAAGGCTGGATATTTATCTAATTGATAACCTAGCTCCTCACTTTTAGAGATGAACTCTAAACTAGCACGTGCAGCTTCTTTCCAAAGATCTTTATCATTAGATGGATTAAAAAGTGGACTTGCCATATATAAAAGCACCCTTGATTTCAGAGCCATAGCAACCCCAGTAGTAACTCTACCAGACTCTTGACTTGCAAACTTAGAATAATCTTTTGGCAACTGTTTACTTAAATCCTCACACTCTTCTACTATAAATTGTGCTACCTCTTTAAAAGATTTAGGAGTTAGTTTATTTACCTCTGTAATCTCATATATTTCTGTGGTAAACGGAACGTTTTGATATCTTTTAATTAGCTCAAAATAGTAATATGCTCTTAAAAATCTAACTTCAAACTGATAATTCTTAAATTCCTTCATAAAGGCCTCGTAATCATCATTAAACATCCACTCTTCGAATATTTGATCTTTAGATTCAATTAAATACATATTTGCAGCACGAATACCTTCATAATAATGTGACCACACATTATCTACAACATAATTGGCAGACCATGTTCCATTCACAAACCTTTGTATATTCGCATCATTATAAACATGAACAGCATTATCTGTAGCCGATTCGTGCATACCTCCTCCTGTACTCATAAAATCATCGGGCAAAAAGCTATATATATGTGTAACAGCTCTTTTATTTCTATCTTTACTTTGATAGACATCTTCTTTTGTATAATCGGAAGACTCATCTGTATCTAAAAAATCGCACGATGTAAATGCTATTAGAAGCAAGCATATTGAGATATATCTTAATTTAAATTTTATCATATTTCTAAGTTTTAAAAACTAACATTAATACCCATAACAACTTGTTTCATTAATGGATGCTGTGTACTCATGCCCTCTGGATCTTGTATTTTCATTTTCGAGAATCTTAGTAAATCATGACCACGAGCATAAATTTTAGCTGTTTTAAGAGCTGTCTTACTGATCCATTTTGTAGGTAAATTATAATAAATTTCTAATGTTCTTAACTTCAAGAAAGAGGCATCTGCTAACCATAAAGAGTTGTTACTATAATTGTTTTTTGATCCTTCTACAGTCAGTCTTGGATATTTTGCATTCGGAGTTTCAGGTGTCCATCTATTATTATAATATTCTGAAGATGTGGTGTTGTTATTTACCAATGGTCTGTATAAACTTGGTGTATTTAACCATTTACTAAAATGCTCTACGCCTTGAAAATTAGCATAAAAACCAAAACCTTTATACTCTGCCGATAAGTTAAAGCCATAGTAAATTTCAGGACAATTCGTATTATATCCCATAGCCACCATATCATACTCATCTATTCTGCCATCTCCGTTTTGATCTTTGAACATTAAATCTCCAGGTCTTACCTCTGATAAATATTGTTTAACATCTCTGTTATCAATATCTTCTTGATTTTGGTATATCCCAATCACTTCGTAACCAAACATTTGACCTAGTGGTTTGCCAGTATGCTCTAAATAGCTATGAGGACGATACACCTCATTCATATTTATCACTTTACTTTTAGTTTGGCTTATATTTCCTCCAATACTATAAGAAAAGTCTTTGTATGTATCGGCCCAATTTACAGCCAATTCATAACCTTTATTTTTAACTTCACCATTATTTATGTATGGAGCTTTAATACCTAGTACGCCAGATATAAGTCCTCCACTCTCAACAAGAATATCGGTTCTTCTATCGTGGAATATATCGAGCGCTACAGATAATTTATTAAAAGCTACAAAGTCTAAACCTAGATTTACTTTATGAGATTTTTCATAAGTAAATCCCGATACAGCTAATTGAGTCTCAGCAGTACCTCCAAAACTGTTTAATCCATCTTTAAAAAAGTATCCATTTCCACCTCCAAATCGATCTTTATAAAGATTTACTGGATAGCTAGCCAATCCTGTAATACCATAAGTTGATCTTAGTTTCAATAGATTGATCCACTTAACATCTTTCAAGAAATTCTCTTCAGATAGAACCCAAGCTGCACCGATAGCAGGGAAAGTTCCCCATTTATGATCTGGATCTAAAGTACTATTTGCCGCTGCAGAGAATGAAAAATCTAGTGCATAGCGATTATTATACATGTAGTGCAAATAGGTATATAAATCTACATAAGCAAAGGTGTTATTTCGACCTTTATTAGTCTCTTTATCCATTGAAAAACCTACTTTAGCACTTAAGTCATGTTTTCCAAAAGTTCTATCGTAGTTAACATTACCTTTTACTGTAAAGAACTTTCTAATTGTACCAGTACTAGTACTAAAATCTAAAGGAGATTCCTCTCTCAACTTTACATACTTACTTTCCTCTGGATTGTCCCAGTTCATTATTGCTTCTTCGTACGCAAAATTTCTTGTATTAGAGTCCCAATAAGTAGCACTATGATCTAACCCTACAGTTGCTTGAGCTGATAGACCTTTTACTAAGTTAGAAAAGTCTTGTCTAAGAGTCATATCTGCATAAAGTGTTCTGCCTTGCGATCTAGCATATCCAGACCCTGATATCATAGCAATCGGGTTATTACTGTAATCTTTAGTACCAGCCCAAATACCATTTTTGTTTTTTATAGGAAACACCCCTGAAGGTACGTTATATAGAGATTTGAAAATATCTTCGGATGTAAACCCAGGACGATTATGTTCTGATATATTCCCCAACAGATTTATTTTAAGATCTGTTTTGGGTGCTAATTGAATGTCTAAGTTTGTTCTAATATTTAGCTTAGAGTATTTAAATTGTGTTTTATTACCGTCACTATCTCGTGTTGGTCCTAAAATACCTCTATCATCTACAAAATTAAGCTGAGTAAAATACTTAGCCACTTTTCCACCTCCACGTAAAGTAAAGTTTACATTATCTCCAAAGCTAAACTTACGAAGAGACTCTTCCCACCAATCTACATCAGGATAAAAATCGGGATACTCACCAGTACGATATGCCTCTAATTCACGACTATTATACCTAGGGTCCCTTCCATCGTTTACTAAACCTTCATTTAGAGCATTAGCATAAGTTAATCCATTTACAAACTTAGGAGTTTTATAAGGTCTCCCCATATTAAACTCATAGTTCAAAGTAATCTCAGGCTTCATTTCAGCACCACGTTTAGTAGTAATTAACACTACCCCATTAGATCCTTTCAAGCCATATAATGTCAATGCTGGTCCATCTTTTAGAATAGAAACAGACTCTATCTCTTGTGCAGTAAGATTATCAAAAGATCTCTCTATACCATCTACTAATATTAGTGGAGACTTTGAATTTGTGGTCCCCATTCCTCTAATATATAATTTAGCTCCATCGTTCCACGCATTACCTTGTGTCTGTAAAACTTGTAAACCAGGTAATTTTCCATACAAAGCATTAGATGCATCTATAGGATTAGCGTGAAAATTGGCCTCATTAATTATAGATACAGCCGATACTAAATCTGTATTTTTCTGTTCAATATCTCTTCCTGCAGGCTTTACATAGTCCCACGAGTTGAGAGAGATATCTAAAATAGAATCTTGTACAAAAACATCTTTCACTCTATTATCAATAGACTTCAAATGTAATTTATCTCCAAGTTCAGCTTTAAGCGTAAAGGTACCATCTCTTTTTGTAATATCTCCTTTAATAAAAGCATTACTAGAACTAACAGAAACTCCATATATAGGATTTCCTTTCTCATCAGTAACCTTACCTTTTATCTCTTTACTTTGTGCAAAGAGCGATGTAGATAATAAAGTTCCTAAAAAGAATAGCCTTATACCTTTCTTTATATATTTATTTTCTTTACTCATAATTTGAATATTAATCCCATCCTGGGTTTTGTATTAAACCATAACCTTTATCAATTTCACTAGTTGGAAATGCACTTAAATACCATTTAGGTGAAAAGCCACTTTCTTTCTGCCAAGCTCTTTCTTTCAACTTTTTCACGTTTATCAAATACTCTCCAGTATTTTTATTTTTAAATAAATCTATTCCGTGCAAACGTTTAGTAAAGTCAGCATCTCTCTTCCAACGAATAAGGTCAAAAAAGCGAACATGTTCCCATCCAAATTCACAAGCTCTTTCTCTTAAAATTCTCTCTCTTAGCTGTTCCTTTGAGAGTGAACTCTTTAGCCCAGATAAACCTACTCTATTACGAACGGCATTAATATAATTTAGAGCTTCAGTTTTTTTATCTAACTCATTTAAAATTTCAGCATATGAAAGGTAAATTTCTGCCATTCTTAGATATGGCCAATGAGTAACACGATTTCGATACTCTCCTTGTCTGTCTAATACAAACTTTCTTAATGGTAAACCACTAGACAAAGAAGGGTTATCTAATATATTTTTAAATGCCCAGTGTTTTCCTTGTGGATAGTTTACTTTATCATCTGGTTTGGCTTTATTAATCTCGGCTGGAACACCTCCAAAAAGGTCTCCATCTACTAGTATTGTTTCATATAGACGAGGATCTCTATTTATAAAAGGATTTTTAGCATGTTCTGGATTATTCCAATCAAAATCAGAACCATCACTCATGGCAAACATGTCAAAATACTCTTTCGTAGGACAGCTTGCTCCCCAGCGTGTTGCTTGCATTAAAAAGTTTGTTGTTTGGTAACTATATCTTACTGAAATTAAAGATTCTGTAGTACCACGGGTGTAGTATGCATCTCTAAAAGCCATACGTTCTTCTCCAGTAGTTACCAAGTCGTAGTGCCCATTAACTGCAACAGCATCAAAAAACTCTTTAGCAGCTTTTTCTGCATCTACCCAACGTTGTTTGTCATAATTACCAAACCAAGTCATCTTTTTATCAGCAGCATCTCCTGGGAAATATGGTGTATCACTATTAAACAAAGGACTTGCAGCAAATAAAAGCATCCTCACTTTAAGCCCCATAGCAGCAGCTTTAGTCATTCGTCCATCCCAGTTATTAATTTCATCGGCAGGTAAAGCCCATGGCAATTCTTCTGTAGCTATAGCCTCATCAAGTAGTTTAATAATAAAATTCAAAGTTTCCTCTAGTGTTGCACGTACTGGCATTGCCTCTTCTGGTTTAATCGCTCTATCTACTATTGGTAATGCACCATAGTGACGAAACATCTCTGCATATTGAGTTGCAATAATAATTTTTGCTTCGGCAGTTAATCGTTTTTTCTCATCGGCATTCATGTCTGGAACTCTATGTGCATTCTCTATAAATAACCATGCATGCCTAATCCCTGGCCAAGAGCCTCTTCCGGTAAATCTATATTTAGTCCCTGCATTACCACTATTGCTATTACCATTCTCTTTACCAGCATTATAAGAACCACTGTAATAAAGTGTTGATGGACCATCCCAGCTCAAGTATGACTGATTTAGATCTGTTAATGCTTCCAAGTTTCCTACCCACATACTATGGGTATTATTATATCCTGTTGCTGTATGATATGGTAATTTTGAATAACTATACCACAATATTCTTTTAGCATACTCTGCATTTGAAAATATGGTATCTATCGTTACATCTCCACTTGGTGGTTTTTGTAATAATCGATCTCCTACAGCAAAGTCTTCACAAGAAATGAATATGGAAGATATTATTAAAAAACAAATAGAGAATTGCTTATATAATGTTTTCATTATTATTAGTCTTTAAAGTTAAAATCCTAGCTTAACACCGAGGTTAAATACCCTTACTACTGGATACATAGAAGTGTTAGTTGGGTTAGATTCTGGATCAACAATTTTTAATTTATCGAACGTAAACAAATTATAACCAGACACGTACACTCGCAAGTTTCTAACATGAGCGGGCTTCAACCATTTAGCTGGGAAGTTATAGCCGAGTTCAATATTCTTTACACGAATGTATGAGGCATCGCGAATCCATAAATCTGAATCGGCATAATTATTTTGTTTACTTGTAAAAGAGATTGCAGGAGCAGTTGCAGAATTGCCTTTTTCAGGAGTCCATGCATCGTCAATCATATATTGCATTAATGAACGAGCATTAGTTGCCCCAAATGGTTCTCTAAATATATCATATAGCATTCTTGAAGTTTTAGCTGCACCAGATAGCGTGACACTAAAATCGAATCCTTTATAATTTAGTCCAAGATTTAATCCTCCTGACAATAATGGATACATCGGTTTTCCAATAGCTGCTCTATCATAGCTATCTATTTTACCATCACCATTTAAGTCTTTATACTTAACGTCTCCTGGTTTAGGTACAAATCCTGCACCATGATCTGGTATTGTTTTACCTTTTTCTTGTGCATATATTTCAACATCTTCTTGTGAGAAAAACCCATCATTTTTGTATCCGAACATTTGACCAACAGGTTTTCCTGTTTTTTTCATATAATCGTATGGATAATTGATTTCATCCATAAAAATGATTTTATTCTTAGCATAAGACATGTTAAATCCTACATAGTAACCTACTTTGCCAATATTATCTCTCCACTGTATATTTAATTCGTATCCTTTATTATTTACCTTTCCAATATTAGCAATCGGTAACTTAACAGCTAAATATCCGGGATCAACTTGTCTGCTTGTTAAAATATTTTTTCTTTTCTCGATAAAGTAATCAAAATTCAACTTTAACTTACTATCAAAGAAATGAATATCAACCCCATAGTTCTGTTTTGCAGCAGTTTCCCATGTAACATCTGGATTTCCTTTTTTCCCTTCAGATGCACCAGGTATAAAGGTTGAAACATTTGTTCCAAAGTTATACCCTCCATCCTTTGCCTTATATACATCTGGCAAGTATAAAAATCTAGCTCCATCTGCAGATTGATCACTACCTACTTTACCATAAGAAGCTCTTAGCTTTAAATAAGATAACGTAGGTTTTAGAGCAGACATAAACTTCTCTTCAGAAACAATCCAACCTAAAGAGGCAGCAGGGAATACCCCAAACCTTTTACCAGGAGCAAAGTTTTCAGAACCGTTATATCCAATGTTTGCATCGACTAAGTATCGTGTATTATAGTTATATGTAGCTCTTCCAACCAAACCAATGTAACTACGAGGAATACCATTAAACCCTCCTCCTTGATAATATTTCATCGATTGATTATACATAACTAACCCTGTTACGTTGTGTTTACCGAAACTTCTCTTATAATTTAGTGCAGCCTCTGTATACCAGTTACGTGTTTTTCCTATACTCTCTTCATAGCCTAGCTCTACTCTATCGCCATTCTTACGGTAGTTAATTTCTCCATTATCACTTACGATAGCTTCATAACTAGGAAGTGAGCCTTTTCTTATTTTAAATTGATTTACTCCACTATTATACGCCCCTTTAAAGTGAGCCTTTAGACCTTTTGTTATAACATCTAATTTTTGCTCTAGTACAAAGTCAAAACTTAAAGTATTACCATCGTTTGTGTTATACCCATTACCATAATATGGATATAAAGCATCTCGTACTTCACCTGGTAAGTTGGCTATCTTCTTACTATCTGGTAAAACTCTTCTACCATCAATAATACCAGAACCTGAGAAAGGAGTAGCCCAATATATATCTCTAAATAAGAATGTTATATTTGAACCACCTTCGTAATTAGGAGAGCGTTTATTATTAACCCTTCCACCTAAGTTTATTTTCATTGATGTTGTTTTGGTTACATCAATATCTAAATTTACACGATAGTTATATCTATTATATCTAAAGTTACTGTTATAGTCTTTTTCAAAGCTTTTAAAAAGGCCATCTTGTGTAAACACCCCTAAAGAGGTAAAATAACGTATTTTTTTAGTACCCCCAGATATCGTTAAGTTATGCTGAGATTGAAGAGCTTGATTTTTGACAAGCATGTCTACCCAATCTATATCTGGATAAGCAATAGGGTTACTGTGAGTTCTAAATGCGTCTAAAGACTCTTGTGAAAAAGCCAAAGCATCTGCAGAAACACCATCCCTTAACTGTGCAGAGTTATATTGAGTAGCGTAATCAAAACTATTTGAAAACTTAGGCATACGTGTTGGCTGCTGCACAGCTATAGAGGTGGAGAAGTTTATTCTAGCAGGCCCCTCTTTACCTCTTTTTGTTGTAACGATAATAACACCATTAGCCCCTCTTACTCCAAAGACAGCAGTTGCAGAAGCATCTTTTAATATGGTTACATCTTCTACCTCATTTGGATCTAACTGGAAGAATGAACGTTCAACCCCATCTACTAACATTAATGGCTTAGATTGTCCTGGATTTAATGAGCCTACGCCACGTACATATATAGAAGGGTCATCTGCTCCAGGTTGACCTGTAGATTGAACAGCCGATAAACCTGTTACTTTACCAGTTAAAGCATTAGCCATACTAGATGCTGGAGTTTTAAGTAATTCATCGGTATTTAAAGAAGACATAGATCCCGTAATAGTAACTTTTTTTGCTGTACCATACGCAATAACTTGTACCTCCTCTAGTGTCTGTACATCTTCTTCTAGTTTTATATTAAGTGTTTTTTGTCCTTTGTAAAGCACCTCTTGTTCGATGCAGCCTATAAAAGAAAACACTAATATTTTCCCTTCGGGAACTTCTAGTGTAAAATTACCATCAAAGTCTGTTGTTACTCCTTTTGTAGTTCCTTTTATGAACACATTAGCCCCAGCAATGGGCCCCATATCATCTCGAACAACTCCTGTTAATTTGGATGTTTTTTGATGTACTACATCACTTTTTTGAATAGCAAATTTAGTAGATACATCAGGAGATGCCATACTAAGCTGCGGTAGCAGTAACAAAGAGCCTACCAATACGAATTGAAGGCACTTTGTTCGCCGATTTTTGTTTCTCATAGATTATAGAATTAATATTATATCAGTTGGTTTATTGAAATAAATCAACAACTAATAATCTACTCCCTTAGTTGAAAATAGATTACGTATTAAACTTGGTTAACTTTAAGAAACAAATATAAAAACTGCTGATACTATACCGATTAAATATTATCCATATAATAGGGCATTTTTATCCAAAATCAGAGTGTTAAAGCATTTATTCTAACTATATAAGAGTTGTATAATTGTTGTACAAAATTATACAACCAAAATACAAATACCTATATATCACATATATAGGTATTTGTAAATGTATATAATAATACATTTAACAGATTTATTTAATATCGATATAGGACACAAAAAGATTTGTTATTATCAATGAGATAACTAACTATTATACTATATACCTTTTTGTTTTCTATACATCGAAGGAGATAATTTAAATAATGATTTAAAAGATTTACTAAAATAATGAGGTGTTGAATAACCTACTTTATAAGCTATTTCAGATACTGGCAGTAAGGGTTCTTCAATTAAAAATAGAGAGGCTTTATGCATACGATATGTTCGTAAATACTCACTTGGTGAGATTCCTTTTAAAGTCTTAAACTTGTCATAAAATGAAGACCTACTCATGTACAACAACTCTGCAATTGCATCAACATCAAGCTCTTCATTTGAGTAATTTTCTTCTATAACCCTATCTATTTTTGCTATGAACTCTGCATCTTCTGAATTATTAGTAATCAACGTGTCCGATGTTCCTTTATTGAATTTATCATGTACAAATTTACTTTTTAGTGCTAGATAATTATTCAGAATATTATTGCAACGTAGTAGTAATTGAGAGCTAGAGAAAGGTTTTGTTATAAAGGCATTTGCCTTGCAAGTATATGCTTTTTCTTTTTCTTCTTCCGATGATAATGCAGAAAGTAAAACTACAGGGATATCACTTAAGTTGGGATTATTCTTTATTTTCTGACAAAGCATAAAGCCATCCATAACAGGCATAATTATATCACTCAATATAATATCTGGCTTTTTTTTCAAAGCTAACTCATACCCTTCTTTCCCATTTGCGGCTAACGTAACATTATATATATCATTAAATATGTTATAAAGTAGAACTGATATTTCTCTATTATCTTCAACTATTAAAATAGAGTATTCTTTATCATCGTTCTTTTTGGCATCTAAGTTTATTTGAGGTTCAAACTGCTGCGATACAGAGTAATCTAGCTGAGAAGTAACATCATTAAAATCAATTACTACCAACTTCTCATTAAGTAAATGATTGTATCCTTTAAAAAATTCGACAGTAAATATAGTGCCATAACCAACCTCGCTATTAACTTGTATAGAACCTTTGTGTAATTCAACCATACGCTTTGCTAAAGGAAGACCAACACCTGTTCCATTTTTAAAAGACATATTATTTATTCTATAAAAGACTTCAAATATTTGATTCTGTTCCTCTAAAGATATACCACAACCATCATCAATAATTTGAATTTTCACTTTATCCTTATCCTCTATTAATATAAGATCTACATGTCCATTCTCTTCGGTGAATTTCAGTGCATTACTTAATAAATTTGTGATAATTTTTTTAAAAGCTTTTACATCAATCCATAGAAACAAAGGGTGGTTAGGGGCATTTAATCTCAAACTAATACTCTTAGACTTAGCTATTACTAAGAAAGAGTCACATATATTTTTAATAACTTCTATTATGTCATTTTTAGAGACATTTATTTTTAAAGCATCTTGTTGCGCCTTTTCAAATAAAATTAACTCTGAAGACAACTCTTTCAAAGAGTCGGCATTCACCTGAATACTCTTCATGTCCTTCTTAAACTTACCAGGTAAGTCAATGTGATTAAGTACATAATCAATATGAGATATTATTAAAGTTAAAGGAGTTCTAAACTCATGAGAAATGGCCGTAAAAAAATTGGTTTTATCTCTTCCCCACTTTTCTATTTTATCCCTCTCTTTGATTTCTAATTGTAATTTTGACTCTAACTTTACCTGTTTTAGTTTAAAAAGTACACCTCCAATTAACAACATTAATAATAACGAAATAATGAGTAATTTGAACCACCATGTCAAATAGAAAGGAGCTTCTACAATAATATCTAAAAAGGCCTCTTTACTCGTGTTATTACTACCATAATTACTAGACTTAGCACGCACTAAAAGCCTATACTTTCCATAGTTCAAGTTAGTATAAGTAATTACAGGTACAGATATAGTACTCCATTTCCTATCTAGCCCTTCTAGTTTATATTCATAAATAAAATGCTTAGACGAATTATAATTATTAGAACCTAAATAAATTTTAAATTCTTGCTGATGTGGTTGTAGATTTATAATACGACTAAATGGAAGAGCTTTATCAATAACATCTTTATGATTAAGCGCAGATACAGGAGCACCTCCTAGCAAGAGTTTTGAGAAAAAGATATTATTTGAGTCTTTATTTTCTGCTATATTATTCTCTTTAAAAGCAATTAACCCATTAATACCACTTATGAATAGTGTGGAATCTTTAGACACATATATTTTAGAACCCAAATTGAAGCTTATAGATTTAGGGTTGTTTTCAAGAGAAAAAAGCTCTGAACAATTTAATTTGGGATCGTAAAATGTTAAACCTTTATTACCTAAAACCAAAACAGTACCATTTGTAGAGACATTTAAATCGTAACAATAATCACTCAATAGCATTCCATTCTGTTCTGAAAAGTGAATGAAACTATCTTTTTTTGAGTCAAATTTATATACACCAGATCCCCTTGTTCCTATATAAATACTACCCTCCTTATCTTCAGTGAAAGATGTTATAGAGAATTTACCATAAGTGTATTTTGATGGGTAGAATTTCTTAAACTGTGATTTATCTTTTAAAGATCGCTTTGAAAGGTAATCAAATCCTGCAATCCATATATTGTCTTTAGAATCAATAAAGAAAGATTTTATCCAGTAGTTTTCATATCTTCTACTATTTAATAAAGGCTCAAATTTCGGATTCTCTAAATCATCTAAATCTAACGTATATAACCCTCCTTTAATCTGAATAATTAGTGATCTATTATAAATGGCTAGTCTGTCAACTTGATGTCCCAGCTTACTCGGATATTCTGCATAATCTAAATAAAAATATTTAAATTTTTTAGTTACCATATCATAGGATATTAAGCCTCCTGTATATGAGCCTATATACATTTTATCTTTTAGCTCATCGTAAACTATTGCCTTTAAGTTTCGATGCCAAAATTGTATATTATTTACACTCCACTGAGGGGTTAAGTATTTAAATTTACTTATATCCCTAGAAAGAATATTTAACCCACCACCTTCTGTGCAAATCCATAGATTTTTATCTTTATCTTCAACCATATCTCCAATTATAGTTGAATTTAACTGATAGCTATTATTATTATTTACTTCACCTGAATAATAGGTAAACTTATTGCTATAAGGCTGAAAGTAATTTACTCCGCCATAATATGTTCCTACCCAAATATTGCCTTGCACATCACTATATAGAGCATATATTGATTCATGAGATAAACCATTGTGTTGTTTTTCTACAGGACATGATACAAACTCACCTTTATCTGTATTAAATAAAGATAAACCCTGAAATGTGCCAATCCAAATATTTCCTAATTCATCCTCGATAAAGCATCTTACATCATTACTCAAAAGAAACTGATTCGCATTCTGTTTTTTTTGGGAAACATTCCAATGATTTACTTCTTGACTATTGATAGAATATCTATATACACCATTATTTCTAGTAGCTATCCATAATTGTTTGTTTGAGTCGATATAAGTATTAAAAACATCAATATTTTTAATAATAGAAATTAATTTAGCAGAACTATCTAAAACATATACTCCCGATTTAGTTCCAACATAAATGCTATTATCCACTTTATTTATAGATGTTACATTCACACTGTGTTCAAACTCATAAAATAGTTTACACTTTTCATCAATTACAGTATATATGCCGTTATAAGTTGCAAACAAGATATTTTCACCATCAAAATCAAGTGCTAAGCAAGTATTAGAGACAAAGTCAAATCTCTCGCTTTGCAAACTGTATTTTAATAGTCTTGAGTCGGATATAAAATACAATTCCTGTTTTTTAGATAGTACTATTTTCTGGATATTATTACCAAATATCTTCTTTCTTTGGTTTTCTTGAAACACTTCTTGATTAGATTGAAATGTCTCTATTTTAAAACCATCATAAACGTTTAAGCCCTCCTCCGTACCAAACCACATTCTACCCAATGAATCCTGTGCTATTGACAGAACTGAAGATTGTGTTAAGCCATTATCAATTCCTAATTGATAAATTTGAATAGCCATTACATTTTGAAAAAAAGAGAGGATAAAAAATAGTATTAGTGTGTTTTTCCTTCTTAATCTTAACATAGATTTATATAAAGTTGGAAACAAAGATACTATATTTTAGTCACATTGTAACAAATCAGATTCATACACTACTGGCAAATATAAGTACTCTTAAGTATTAAATATAAAATTCGTTTTATGAGGATACCTTTATTAAAACAGTTCCAATTCATAATCAGTCTATTAAATAAGTTATAATACTACATTTATATTAAGTATTCAGTCACATATCAAATCTTTTTTATTTAATCCTATAAAAACATCGGTATTAATGCCTAAAAAATAATACCCGATTATTATTTTTACATAAAATATAATATCAGGTTCTATATTTACAAATAACAATATATTTCTTATGACTTTAAAACGACTAATTATCGGCATTATAGCCCTACTAGTATGTGTTATACTTATTCTAGTTATTAAAACATACACATATCCCTTTAAAACTTCAAACAAAGAAAAAAATGTAGCTGTAGTAATCCCTAAACCATCAAATAAATCTATTAAGAGATTTATAGGAGGAATAAGAATTCCAACAATCAGCAATGCAATATACGAGGATACCAACTTTGAACCTTTCAAAGAGTTTATGGCTTATCTTCCTAAAGTATATCCTAACATTTACAATGTTATGAGTGTAGATACCATTAACAATTATAGTCTAGTATTTCATTGGAAAGGAAAAAACAGTAACTTAAAACCTGTACTATTTTTATCACACTACGATGTAGTACCAGTAGTTGGGTACGACTCAACAACTACTTTTGCAACAGATACACTTTTCCGACCTAATGACACTCCAATAGATCCCATAAATAAGGTTGCAGAATCATGGGATTATTCTCCTTTTTCGGGTGCAGTCGTAAATGGTAGAATTTATGGCAGAGGAACACTTGATATGAAAAATATGTTGTTCTCTATTTTAGAGAGTGCTGATGCACTTATAGAAGAGAATTTTCAACCTGAAAGAGATATTTGGATTGCTTTTGGACATGATGAAGAGGTTAGTGGTAGACAAGGTGCTTTAAAAATAGCTTCATATTTTAAAAACAAAGGCTTAACATTTGAAGCAGTATATGATGAGGGCGGAATTGTGGCTTCTGCAGGATCTGCAATGCAAGCCATTCAAAAGCCATTAGCCTTGGTTGGAGTCGGAGAAAAAGGTTTTCTAACATTAAAAATTACTGTTAGGGGATTAGGAGGACACTCTTCAATGCCTCCTGCTAAGGGTTCTCTAGTATATGCTGCTGAAATAATAGAGAAATTAAATAGTAAACAGTTTGAAGCAACTATTATTCCCCCTATCTCGGAGTTTTTAAATAATATTGGAGGTGAAATGGGATTTACCTCAAAACTAGCTATTGCCAATCAATGGTTATTAAAACCAATACTACTCAAAACTCTAGAGAAATCTCCTGCTTCAAATGCATTAATAAGAACTACTACAGCTATAACAATGGCTAAAAGCAGTGATGCCCCAAATGTTTTATCATCAACCTCTGAAATCACTGTTAACTTCAGAATTCTTCCTAATAATACAGTTGCACAAGTAATGGAGCATGTTAATAATATCTGTAAAGACTATAATACACAAGTTGAAATAATATCAGAACGTGAACCGTCAAGTATATCTCCAACAAATGCTATCGGATTTAAAAATATAAAAGATAAAATTAATTCACTCTATCCTAACGCTATTATCTCTTCTTACATCACTATAGGAGGTACAGATGCATATAAATATCAAATAGTAAGTAATCACATTTATAGATTTATACCAGTATTATTAAATGCATTTGAACAAAGAACTATTCATAATGAAAATGAGTATATCTCTTTAGATAATTATGGAAGAATGTTATGGTACTTCAAGGAAATGATGAAAAGCTATTAATATAATATGTTGTAAAGTTTAAATGGATACTATCTCAGTAAGTTAAGCTAAGGTTGGATTAATCTTATAACCGAACACTTTATTTGTAAATAATCAGAAACTTATTTTTATAATATTGTAGATTTCGCTAAAATCACTCTTTTTTATAGTTGATAGTCTGAATTAAAACCTATTCAAGTTTTGTGATGCCTACAATAATATAATTATATCAATGCGATTATTTTATTTACATCATCTTTATTAAAAACATTCTTTCAAACATATATTTAAATGGCTTTTAAATGATATTATTAAAATTAATAATACTGGATTATCACTTTAAATAGTTTTTTAATAAACTCACACAAGTTAATAATACACAAACAATTAATGCCTTATATACTTATTATTTCATACCTATTTCATTAAACATCTTTTTAATATAAAAAAGACATTAAAATGAAATTATAATTTACTATTCCATGCAGCTAGAAAATATATTTTATTAGATTTACTTTTGTTATTTAGATAAATTTTACTACAGACAACTAAGATTACTTGTCATGTGATACTATTTAAAATGTATTTATGTTTTATTAGTAGTAATCAACTATTACTACTAATAAAATTCCATCTAAAATTATTATTTATAATATTATACAAACTATAATTACTTAAAATTAAAAGTATGATTACAAAAATCAAAAAATCAATAGCATTAATAGCTATCTGTCTATTTAGTATTACGGGATGTTCAAATGATCGTGAAAGTGAAATTATAGAATCAAATAAAAGTAAAGATGTCTATGTAAAAATTGAAAAACTAGAAATGCTTGAAACTCGTGCTGAATCTACCGAAGTACAAGATGAAAAACAAGTAGAGTTCAATGGGGGAGATATTTACTTTACAAGTAATATTGGACTTATCGAAAGACACGTTAAAATAGTTAAAACAGGAGAGTCTAATGATTCTGAAGTAACAATAGATGATTTAGGAAAAGGCCATATTTTTAAAAACTTACCTTCATTAACAGCGAGTGTTTTGGTTGTAGGTAATACTGAGCTAAATATCAATTCTGGTCGTATTTCATCTGTAAAAAATCAAAGATTATCTGTAGATACTCAAAAGGAATTCGACAATGTGAATTTATTTGGTGTGAGTGGTTTACAAAAAAAATCTGAAGGCAAAGATAATGAATTTGAGGCAGAAGTAGTATTAACACCTACAGTGTCACGTTTAGAAATAGGCAACATAAAATCTAAAGGGAATGTGATTAAAGGATACAATGTAGAAGGTATATTCATTGATGGATACGTTGTAGAGTCAGATGTTGAAGGTAAATTGGACGATAGCAATGTTTTATCAGGAAAAGATGTTGTAACTGAATTTCAACAAGGTTCTAACACTTTTCCTGTAGAGTATAAAGGAATTGTATATGACTGGTATCCAGAACCATTAGCTTCTATTTCGGATGGTAATTATCAAACTGTTAAGCCTTCTGGAAATAATTCTATTTGGGCTTATAATGTTTTTTCTGAGAAAAAGAGTAAGATAGCACCTCGCATAATTATTCGTTTAACAAATATTAAATATGAAAATAATAAAGTATTAGAGACTCCTATGTTCTTAACTGCTAAATTAAAACTTGGCGATGCATATTTGGAAGAATTAGAGCCAAGTAAAATTTATACTATTGGTGCTAACGGAATTATTTTCGATGAAACTAATCTTACACCAGAACCTAATCAAGAGCCCCTTGATATTGAAGTAACTGTTACCCTTGCAACTTGGGAAAAAATAGACCTAGATCTTGAATTATAAAAGTCTAAAAAGAATATTACTGAAAGAGTAGATAGCTTATTTGGTAATATTCTTTGCATTTTTCATTCTTCTACATAAATAATTTTTCGAACAGAATACAATGAAGTTTACACCATTTCTTTTATTTGTGCTCTTAATAATCTTTGCTCTAACTGGATGTATAAAAAATGATAGAATAAACTGTCCTGATATTAACCCATTTAACTTAAAACTGGATTTTATCTATGTCAATATTTTGGGAAAAGATATATTTAAAGAGCATATAGATTATGTACATATCTTTATCTATGATGAGGATTATAAACTATTTCAGCAAAATATAGTTAATAAAAACGAACTAAATAAAAAACCCAGTACTGAGTTCTACTTACCAAGAGGTAAATACTATATCGTATGCTGGGGAAATGCTTTATATAGAACAAAATTTATAAATGTAACAGATGCTTCTAGCTTAGCAGATGCATATCTAGAAAACTCATTGATTGATATTGATAGAGTTGCTCCCAACGGAGACCCATTATACTTTGCTCCAACTGATCTATCCGCAATTGAAGTTATTATTCCTAAAGTTGGACAAGTAGTTCAAAAGGTTCCATTTATATCTGCTCATGTAGCTATAAAAGTTTATGTTAAGGGTTTTGATGACCATTTTTCTAATGGAAATCATTTAGAACCAGTTCTTGAATTATCCAATATTCCTGATAAATATAACTTTCAACTAGAGACCTCAAATACTTTTATCAAATATAAGCATATAGCTGAATATGAATTATTAAATGATAAAAAGATTGCATTTGTACAATTTAACACTCCTTTATTTGATGAGGATACCCAAATAGAATTAACTTTAAAAAAAGTTTCAACAAACGAAATCTTGACAACGATTTACTTGAGCGAATTTATTTTACAAAATAAAATAGAACTAACTGGAGTTGATCAAGTTGTAATTCCTATAATGATTGAATTTAAAGATGCTAGTGTGGCTATAAACCTACCTAATTGGGGAAATGTACCAATAGATCCTGAACTTTAATTAATTTACTAATATATATTGTAACCTTTATTTAAGAGGTCTAAATTAAGTTTTATGAGAAAAATATTTCTACGAACTATAGTAGCACTATGCTTTCTAACCATATTAGCAGCATGTGTTGATAATACATACATAGAACATAAATCCTCAAAAGAAAACGAGAGATTAGTTAGCTTTGTAGTTAATATAGCTGGATCAAATCCCACTAAAACTAGAGCTTTAACAGAAAGTGATGAAAATACAGTTAAGACCATTGAGGTATTATTATTTGATAGAGATGGTAAGTACACTCACCAACCCATCTTTAGTAATAATATTATACAGAAAAGTGTTAATGAGATAGCTTTTACTATTAAAGTTCCAGAAGGAACTTTTAATATGATTATATTGGCAAACACTAGAAAAAAAATCATTTCTATTTTAACAAAACTGATTGAAGGAATGTCTAAAGAGTCTGTACTAGATCTTTTAATTACAGAAAACTACAATAAATGGAATGTTATAAAAGACTCTGATTACTACGAATTTATTCCAATGTCTGGAGATATCCCTACAATAACTATTAAGGGAGATAACACCTCCATTAAAGGGGTGATACTCGTTCGAATGCTCTCTAAGATTGATGTAAATATAGCTACGGATATTCGCAAGTATTTTAACTTAACAAGTGTGCATTTATACAACAACACAGTAAAAGGAAAAATTGTACCAGACCCTGACAGTTGGGATAAAAATTATGCCAGAGTACTAAAGCCATCTATTCCTAATGATGCTCAAAATCCTAACTTAGGCACAGCCTTGGTTTATAATGGAGCTGATATAGAACAAAACTATGGCGTAGGTGTATCATGTTTAAATACAATTTATACATTTGAAGCAAATAAAGGTATGGGTAATGAAGATATGTCAAAAAACACCTGTTTAGTTATAGGTGGGAGATATGAAAATGGCACTAAAGACACTTATTATCGAATAGATTTCGTCAGTGCTAAAAGTAATAATAAAGATTATCTACCATTATTAAGAAATCACCAG
This sequence comes from Bacteroides sp., assembly GCA_030151885.1. GTDB lineage: Bacteria > Bacteroidota > Bacteroidia > Bacteroidales > Bacteroidaceae > Bacteroides_E. The sequence continues at coordinate 4,090 of JASLCG010000123.1, read as the reverse complement.
TATAGAGTACACATTACGGATATAAAAGGACCTGGTTTTGATGATACAGAAACAGCTCTTCAGTCTCGTCCCGTTAACATTGAAGCTAGTATTGTTGAGTGGGATGATGGTGATATCACCAACATCGTTTTTGATGGACAATACTTATTAGGTGTTTCTCAGAGAGAGTTCCTATTTACCAAAGAAAAGAGAACAACAGCTTCTAAAGACAATGATTTACACATCATAACAGACTACCCATCAGGATGGAAAGCATCAAAAATAACAAATAGCAAAGGAGAGAATATTAATTGGTTGAAGTTAAATCCAGCTAGTGGTGGAACTACTAAAACTAAGACTAAAATATTGCTTGATGAAAACAAAGAAGAAACTGAGAGAGTTGGTTTAATATATATAACCGCTGGTAGATTATCACATATAGTAAAGATAACACAATCAATGGAGTCGGAATTATATCTAAATATTTTAAATAAGAATGATGAGTATAAAATAGATGGACTTGATTTCATTTCTATTGATGGTGAAAAAGTTGATCAACAAGAATATAGTGTTGTATGGCGACCATTATCATCACTATTATACTATCAAATAAACAATATTAATGAAACCGGAATAATCTGGGATACTTCCAACAATGAAGATCTTGATGATATTACTAACCCAACTAGTCCAATAGATGTAGATTATCTAGGATATAAAAAGTATAAAATTCGTCCTATGCAGTTTACTGAAGATGAATTAAAAAATGACCCATTCATTAAACGTAGCCAAGTAGTAATATATGGAATTTCTGATGGGAATAAAGTAGTGAGTAAACCTTTTCTAATTAGACATATTGCTAAGAATATCATCGATATAGTTGAAGATTCGTACAACTTAGATGGAGGAAAGCATCAATTTTATGTTCGTAGTAATATGGCTTATAACATTAAAGTTGGAAGTAATGATCAAAATGTCCTTAAATTAATTACAACTCAAGGCAAAGAAGATACTTCTTCTTCAGGGTATCCTATTAAATTTGAGTTAGTTAGTGATATTGATGGAAAAATAGGTAATACGACAGTAACATTGATATTGACAAGCCCATCGAAAGAGTTTAAAGATAAAGAAATTGTAATTAATTGTATATCAAATGCTCCAACTATTGGTGGGCATTCTAACTCATACCTTATATCACCTAATGCTAAACCATTGTTAATACCTGTTTCTAGATGCAATGAATGGGTAGAAGACGCTTTCGGTGGAGGTTTCCAGGTATCTAAATTAGGTGAAAATGAAGAATTTTTTGCTCACTTAATATGGACTGATAATAAGAATGGAATTGCTAGTAACTCGGTTCTAGAAAGTGTTAGTGTAAAAGGTAAAGGATTAAAAGGATTTCTTGTGGTTAAACCTGGATCTGCAGAGGGAAATGCTGTAGTTGCAATAAAAAACACTAAAGGAGAAGTATTATGGTCCTGGCATATTTGGAATACTACATACTCACCTACGGAGAAAGCAAAACCTGGTGATTATATGGATCGCAATTTAGGAGCTTTAGTTGCAAGTATTTCTGATCGTGCATATAAACCAGATACCTATGGATTATTATATCAATGGGGTAGAAAAGACCCCTTTCCAGCTTCTAAATCTGTAAAAATGGGAAATAACTCAACAGCTAAACCCCTTTATGATAAAGATGGTAATATTATATCTGCTCCTATAAAAGATTTGACCAAGGTGTTACCTGAAGGGTACATACATAATAATTTACATAGATCTATATTAAATCCAAATATATTTTATTTTAATACAGATTCTAAAAGGGCTTCAGGAGATTGGTTTACTTCATTTGATAATGAAAAAAACAACAATTTATGGAAATCAGACGAAAAGTCAATATATGATCCATGCCCTGAAGGATGGAGGGTTCCTAACCAAGACTGGAGTCAAGTAACTTATTCTTATTATGGAATTCTACATCAATATACAATATCCTCTCTAGGGAAATTATATATTGGAGGGTTAAGATCTTATTTAACAGGACAGTATGACCAGGAAAATTTAGGTGGATTTTATTGGACTTCTAATCCCGGTAAAGCAAACACCTTTGTGGGCGGAGATAGTGGACAAGGGGGAATCTCTTATAAATCTCTTGAAAGAGCTACCGGAGCTATGATGAGATGTATTCGTGAATAATCTAAATATATCATATACTAAGAGGCTGTTCAAAATAAATTAGCCCCTCTTAGTATATGATACCATACTACTTCAAAACTATTAACTATGATAAATAGAGACAATTAATCTCACTAATTACCAAGTCATTTAAATTATTTAAGCTATAAATATGGAAGATTTGTGAGTGATATTCCTCAAGATATATGAATCGAAAAATAAGCGTTGATGTATGGAAAAAATTGTAAAAAAATAGATATATACAAATTTTAGCTTGTCAATATCCCATTCGTAACTTTGATGAGTATTATCATAAAACACACATAGAAAGGCTTACATGGAATGACATAAAAGTTATTTGTGTTTATCGGATCACCAACAAAAGTAGGGGGAAGATCAAAAATATTATCTTTGTGGAAAAACACAAGTTATGCAAGATTCTCAAATGCTCCTAGAAGTGGTTCGTCTAATTTTACCGGAAGAGTTCCTTACTTATTTCAAGATTACTAAAGTGACTAAAATTAAAGATATCATAGCCATTTTTATGGATGAAATTGATACTTTATCTGCTGATCTCAAGGATCATAAAGTAGAATCTAAAGGCTTTTTAGACCCCATAACTATCCAAGACTTTCCCGTTCGATTTAAGAAGGTTACTCTAAAGGTACGTCGTCGCAAGTGGTATGATTCTACAACTCACGAATACTTGACCAATAAATATGAATTAGTGGCTAAAGGAACGCATTATTCGAAGGAATTTGCGGCTTTTTTAAAAGAATTACCTAGAGACATACCCCGTATCGGCTCGCTCTCTTGAATCTATTTGCCATATTAATGGGGATGGTTTAGAACGACATTATAAGGAGCATCTAAGTTCATATAAGGATTGGAAAATGAAAGATCATGCAACAGAGTGGCTTTTATTTCCAAAGAATATCTCTTCACGACTCTGTATAGATGAAATATCTATGACTAATGGTGACTTATATACCATATTGAGTAATCCCAATAAGAAAGGAATACAGGGTACAATAGTAGCTATTATTGCTGGTGTTCAATCTGAGAAGATCATCCAGGTTTTAATGAAGCTTCCAGAGAATTTAAGTCAACAAGTCAAGGAGATCACATTAGACATGGCTAATAGTATGAATAAAATAGCTCAAGCGTGTTTTCCCAAAGCCTGTCGAGTAATTGATCGATTTCATCTGCAAAAACTAGCCAATGAAGCGGTACAAGAAGTACGAGTAAAACACAGATGGAAAGCCATAGAAGAAGAAAATGAAGCCATTAGACAAGCTAAATGGGCAGGAAAAACCTATGAGCCTCTGATTTTTAGTAATTGAGACACTAAGAAGCAATTACTGGCAAGAGGGCGATATCTTCTTTTTAAATCTCCCCACAAATGGTCTGATAGGCAAAAAGAAAGAGCCAAGATTGTTTTTGCACAATATGCTGACTTAAAAGAAGCCTATGACCTATCTCAAGAGCTTCGATGGATTTTTAATCATAAAACATTTAAAGATGCAGCTAGATTTTCTCTTGCCAAATGGTATAATAAAGTAGAACAAGTAGCTTTTCATTTCTTTAAAAGTATTGCAGGAACAATTTATTCACACTATGATGAAATATTAAACTTCTTCAATAATCGATCTACAAATGCTTTTGCAGAGAGTTTTAACGCAAAATTAAAAGCTTTTAGATCTCAACTAAGAGGGGTTACAGATATTAGTTTCTTCCTATTTAGAGTGACTAAACTATTTGCTTAATTAAGGTATCCCCTATGTTTTGCAGGTGATCCCCCTTAATTCCATTTGAACATGAGTCAACAAGACATAAAAAAAGGAAGTAATTTTAATAATTACTTCCTTTTGAGCCTCTTGTCGGATTCGAACCAACGACCCCGAGATTACAAATCACGTGCTCTGGCCAACTG